>QHWY01000177.1:23147-26517 GCA_003223875.1 Acidobacteriota bacterium
TCCAAAACCGCCTCATTATATAACTCCCCTCCTAAGTTAGGAGGGGAGGCTTCGCGAACCGCGAAGCGCGAGCCCGATAGGGCGAAGCCTCAAAAGAAGTGCGCTCGGCACCCCTCCTCACTAGGGGGTCCTCATCCGACCCTTTCAAAACTATTCTCATCCAGCAAGACCTTTGCTAGACTTTCCGCAACCCAAAGCCCCCTGATGATACGGAGGAGCCATGAGCAATCGGTGTGTGTGGTGCATCCTGTCTATCGTCGTTCTGAGCGTTCTACCCGCTCTCGCCCAAACGCAAGCCAGCATCAGCGGGGTGATTCATGATCCCACGGGCGCCGTCATTCCCGGCGTCACCGTCACGGTGACCAATCCGGCGACGAATTTTGTTCGTGCCGCGATTAGTAACGAGGCGGGCGTCTATAACTTTCCGGTTTTGCAGCCGGGTGTTTATAACATCAAAGTCGAGTTGCCGGGCTTCCGCACGATCACGCAGAACGATGTCGAGCTGCAGATCCAGCAGTCGGCCCGTCTCGACTTCACTCTGCAGGTTGGAGAGGTGAGCCAGACGGTCGAGGTCTCCGGCACGGCAGCCCTCATCGCGACGGAGAACGCAACAGTTGGAACCGTCATCGAGAACAGGCGCATTGTCGACATGCCGCTGAATGGCCGCAACTTCCTTCAGCTTGTCGCGCTGAGTCCTAATGTGAGCTATGGATTCACGGATTCCACGATCGCCGGCAACCGCCAGGGCGGCGCGCGCGCTCAGCAGAACATTTCGGTATCGGGCCAGCGAAGCGAGTTCAATCACTTCACGCTGGACGGCGTGGAGAACACCGACGTGAACTTCAACACCTACGTTTTCCTGCCATCAATCGATGCTCTGCAGGAGTTCAAGGTCCAGACCGGAATCTTTCCGGCCGAGTTCGGGCGCGCCACCACGCAGATCAATGTTTCGACGAAGCCGGGAACGAACCAGGTCCACGGAACCCTGTTCGAGTTCCTCCGCAACGACAAGCTGGACGCGAGACAATACGCGTTCGCCGGCGAGCGGCCGAAGGATCCATTCAAGTGGAACCAGTACGGCTTCGCATTGGGCGGCCCGGTTTGGCTGCCGAAGATCTATAAGGGAACGGACCGGCTCTTCTTCATGTCGAACTACGAGGGGTACAAGGAGCGCCGGTTGACGCGTCAGCTCTTTAGCGTGCCTTCGGTGAAGATGCGTAACGGAGACTTCTCCGAGGTTTCGACTCCGATCTATGATCCGCTCAACCGAACGCAGCAGTTTTCTGGCAATGTGATTCCGCCGGATCGGTTCCACCCCACGTCGGTGAAGCTTCTCGACTTCTACCCTGCGCCAAACCTCAACCCTGGATTCGTTCCGTTCAACTACGAAGCAACCCTCAACCGCCGCGCCGACAAGGACCAGTTCATCCAGCGCATCGACTTCGTCGAGTCCTCGAAGTCCAACTGGTTTGGCCGCTTCAGTTGGGGCGACGAGACGGAAGTGAATCCTGTCTTTTACCGGAACTCGAGCAGAATCTGGACGACTGTGCACCAGACGATGCTTTCGAACACACGCGTTCTCTCGACATCGATGGTCAATGAATTTCGCGCGGGCTTCAACGAGTTCTATAACGTCAAGGCTGGCGAGTTTGCGAATACGCGTGACGTCATGTCGGAGCTGAAAATTCCCGGTATTTCCACTCTGCCGTCTGTCGCTTGGGGCACACCGGAGATCCGGATCCAGGGCTTTCAAAACCTAGGCACCCTGAGCACGTTTGGTGACATCGATGGCCCGTACACCAACAAGAACCGTGTCTATCAAGCCATCGACAACTTCAGTTGGACCAGGGGGAGTCATTCATTCCGATTCGGTGGCGAATTGCGTTGGGACCAATACAACCAGTTGGGCAACCTGTTCTCGCGCGGCCAATTCCAATTCGCGCCGAATGTGACGACTCGCTTGACCAACGGCACCACTGGCGCCGCGGTGCCCGGCACTGGAAACGGGTTCGCCGAGTTTCTGCTCGGCTACGCCAGGCTCGATCAGGGGTCGGTCGCGCTTGCGGAGGTCAAGTTCCGGGCGATGAGCCAGGCCTACTACATTGACGATACGTGGAAGATCCACCCGAAGGTGTCGATCAATTTTGGACTGCGCTACGAGTACACGCCGCCGTTTCTGGATAAGACCGGGAACCTGATCAACATGCAGGTTCCATTCGTTGACGAGACGCCGCAAATCGCGGATATGAGCCGCCATCCGACCTTCGTGAGGGAGGGCCGGGGGGACTTCTACGACGGTTTGCTGGTCCGGTTCGAGCCCTCGGTCAATGTCGCGCGCGACGGCCGGCTCGGCGAGAGGCTGGTCGCCGACGACAAAAGAAACTTTGCGCCGCGCCTCGGGATCGCCTGGAACCCGAGCTCCAAATGGGTCGTGCGTACGGGCTCCGGCGTCTTCTACGCTCAGGATACCGGCAATCCCCGCTTCGATATGGCCCGCAACGCGGCGGGCCGCCGCCGCGACGGCGCGACGGCGACTCAATTGGATTTGAACTGGAACAGTCCGTTCCGTGGCCTGGAAAGCCCAACGGCCCTCATCGTCACTCCTTTCGTCCTGGCCAACATCTACAATCGCCGGACGCCCTACGTCATTCAGTACCTGCTCAACGTGGAGCGGGAACTCGGAGCGAACACCGCGCTAGAGGTGGGCTACATCGGTTCCGTGAGCCGCAAGCTCGAATCACTCCGGCACTTCAATGTTCCGACACCAGGACCGACCGGCACGTTTCCCTCGCGATCGCCCTATCCGGAGCTTGGCCTGATCCAGGAAGTCGATGGCAGCGGCAAGGCAAACTATAACGCGCTGAGCGTGAAATTGCAGCGCCGGTTCACGCAGGGTCTGACCTACCTCTTCGGCTATACCTGGTCGCGCTCTATCGACTACGGAAGCGCGATCCGTGTACATAGCAGTGACCTGTTGTTCCCCCAGAACAGCAATGACCTCCGCGCGGAGCGGGGGCTGTCGAGTTTCAATGTCGATCACCGTTCTACGACTTCGGTGCTTTATGAGCTGCCCGTCGGCAGAGGACGGCGGTTTCTAAACCAGGGCGGCGTTGCTGATGCAGTCATCGGAGGCTGGGAACTCGGGTCGATTTTCACGCTGCAGAGCGGCTTTCCGGAGACCGTCATCGCCGGTATCGATCAGTCGAACACGAACATCACCTATGATCGTGTGAACGCGACAGGACAACACGCGGTCCTTCCTCGCGGCCAACAGACGGTCGATCGCTGGTTCAACACCGATGCCTTCGTGCTTCAGCCCTTCGGAACCTTCGGCACCGCCGGCCGGAACACGATCGTCACGCCCGGCGTC
>QHWY01000043.1 GCA_003223875.1 Acidobacteriota bacterium
AACTCCGGTCGTTCTTGAGCGCTTCCTGACATATTCCCGGCTTTGGACCAAAAAATACATCGTGGGCGCTCATAGAGCGCCCCTACAGTTGCGCACCCAAGCTGTAGGGGCGGTCTATGACCGCCCAGGATTTTTTGGGCAAAGCCCATATTCCCCTCCTCTGCGAGGAGGGGAATATTCTCCGCCCAATGCCTCCCCCAGCGTAAGCCAAGCTAAAGTGTTATCAATACCTTGCCGATTTACAGAATGCGAAAAAGGTGTCGCGTCGATGAACACGAGTCTCCAAGATCAATTGAGAGACAAGGATGAGGCTATTTCCGCGAATCCAGAGCTCGCCTTCCAAGAGATTTGGGCCGCTGTGAAGAAAGAGAAACTGTTCGGCGGCCAACCCCGAAGCGAGTCGTCGGTGCGGGCGCTGGACTTTGGACGACTTGCTTTGTCGATCGCCGGAGCGACAGCGGAGCCGCGATGGGAGGCCGAAGCCAGTTCAATCATGGCATATGTTTTGAACGCGAATGAGTCGTATGCGGATTCGCTTCCCTACTACGAGCGCGCCATCCAAATACTCGAGGGTTCCGGCCGGGAAGCTCAAGCCGCACGTATAAGGCTCGGTTACGTCTATGCCATGTTGATGAGCGGCCGCGCACAGGATGCTATTCAGATCGCGCGAGTAGCGAATGAATGGTTTCTCCGGAACGGCGACGAAGTGGGCCATGCCAAGGTACAGATGAATCTCGGCACCGTGTATAAGCGGATGGATGACTACAGCTCTGCCTACGAGTGCTATTCCGAAGCTGCCGCTTTTTTCGAAAGGTTGGCGGACCGGACTGCCCTTTCGCAGGTTTATCTCAATCTGGCCAATGTATTATCGTCCTTAGGCCATCTTGAAGAAGCGGACTCCATGTATGAGCGGGTCGACGGTTTGTGCGCAGAATTGGGGCTCACCGATTTGCGTCTTCAAACGAAGTACAACCGGGCCTACCTCGCATTTCTTCGCGGCAGGTACAGCGAATCCCTACAAGGCTTTAACGAGTTGCGTCCCCTTTTCAAAGAACGCGAAAGCAACCGCCACTCCGCGTTGTGCGACCTGGACGAAGCCGAAATTTACCTTCAGCTGAACTCGCCGGCCAATGCAGCAGCTATGGCCAGCAGCGCCGTGGAGAAGTTCGGAAACCTCCATATGGGGTACGAGGTGGCAAAAGCCACGGCATTCCTTGGGTTGGCGCTTTGTCAAAACCGCCAATTCGGCGAGGCGTTGGACGTATTCCGGCGATCGCGCGCGCTTTTCCACAAAGAAGGAAATTCTTACTGGGAGTCCATCGTCGATCTCTATATTGCAGAAGTCATTTTTTCGCTCGGTCGTATTTGGGAGTCGCGGTCTCTTGCCTTGAAAGCGACGGAGCGCTTTCATCAAATGGGCGCGACTTTCCCTGAGGCGAAGTCGTTGGTATTGCTAGGCCAGATCGCGTTGCAAATGGGTCAGGTCGTCTCGGCGCAAGAATATGTCGACCGGATCACGGCGATTACTCGGGAAAAGGATATTTCTCTCCTGCTTTTTCCCCGTTATACGCTGTGTGCTCAGATCGCCGAAAAGGCCGGCTGTCCGGATAAAGCGCTGGAGTTCTATGAGCTTGCGGCTATGGAGCTGGAGACCCACCGCACACAGATTCTTCACGACGAACTTAAGGCAACGTTCTTCCAAAGTAAGCAGCAAGTGTATGAGGCATTAGTCTCGTTGAACTTGAACAGTTATTCCGCCGGTGCAGGGGTTGAATCGGTCTTTACGTGGATTGAGCGCTCGAAGTCGCGCAGCCTCCGCGATTTGCTCGGCAATGAACGAATCTCCGGTGATCGGAACAAAGATGAGGGCCTGCTGACCCGCGTAACCAGGCTGCGTGAAGAGCTCAACAGTCACTATCTTCGAATGCGGCCAGAAGCCAGCGATGCTCCCGTGCCACTTTCCTCTAGCGTGGTCAACGAGAAGGAACTGGAACTCGCGCGAAATCTCAGCGAACTGACTCAACTCGATCCGGAATACGGCTCGCTCCAAAATGCGTCGACAGTGTCGCTCGAGGACTTTCAAGGCGCGCTCGATTCCGACACGACCGTCGTTGAATACTTTGTCGCCAGAGAAGAAGTGCTCGCGCTAATCATTACAGCGAACAATTCCACCATCGTCCGGCACGTGTGCCCCGCGGGCCGTGTGAGATATCTCCGGGAGAAGTTTGAAACCCAGATCCAGAAATTCGAACTGACGCCGCAGCACGCCTCTTCACACGAAAAGATGCTCGCAACTGCGTTTAATAACGAACTCGGCAACTTGTATTCGCAGTTATTTGCGCCTCTTCGTCCGTTCATTGCGACCAACAAGTTGTTGATCGTGCCGCACGGAACATTGCATCTATTGCCGTTTCACCTTTTCCGCGATGAGAACGGCTACCTGTTCGAGCAATTTGCAATCTCATACGCTCCAAGCGGTTCGATTGCGACTTATAACTTATCTAAGGGCGCGGTTGAAGCAAAACCACTGCTTGTTCGTACACTGCCTAAGCGATGCTCTCCAGAGGAAGCAAAAGTCAGTGATATCCGCGGGAACTTTCGAGTGCTCGAACATGACGATGCGACACGGAAACGTTTCGTCGAAGAGGCCGCATCTGCCTCGTTCCTGATCATTTGTTCGGAATTCACGCTGCGGGAAGAGAATCCGATGTTGTCGGGTTTTCGATTAGCTGATGGTTGGATCACCGCCATGGAACTCTACTCCATGACCTGTCAATGCAATGCAGTTGCGCTGGGTGGACTACAGAAGGTTCACCGCCACAGCGGTTCGGCCGAAGACCTGCTCTCTATTGCGCGCGGCTTTCTATACAGCGGTGCGCGAAGTGTCCTCATTCCGTTATGGCAGTTGCCGAGCGGGGTCGGCAATGATCTGTTTGACGAGTTCTACAAGCACATGGAGTCAGGTAAGACAAGGCCCGAAGCCCTCGCGCTGGCTATGAATCTAGTTCGAAATACCCATCCGCACCCCTATTTTTGGGGATCTCTCCTGTTATTCGGTAAATAAGTCGAATTGATTGACCACGTAACACCCCTAAGTTAGGAGGGGCTTTGCACAAAAAATACATCGTGGGCGCTCATAGAGCGCCCCTACAGTTGCGCACCCCAAGCTGTAGGGGCGGTCTATGACCGCCCAGGATTTTTTGTGCAAAGCCGTTAGGAGGGGTGTTGCCGCACTCCAATTCGTTCATATTAGGCACTTTCTCTTCAAAACTTCCACACGAAGAAAAGCTGAAAAATCTAAAGTCCTCACAGTTCTCCGCCGATACACCCGATGTAGGTCGGAATGAATTCAGGGGAGGCGGGCGCAAATGAGACCCAGGATACTGTCGGTTTTGGTCGCGCTGTTGTTGGGCATCGTCGAGGCCTTTGGAAGCCATCAGGTCATCGTGCGTTTGGAAAACAAAAAAGAGAACAAAGAAAGAAAAGAAATCAAAGAGATCGTCAAATTCATGGGCGGCCGTGTGTTGGACCAAATTCCAGAGAAGGATTTGTATCTGGTGGAACTCCCGGATCGCTTGCCGGAAAAGGCCCGCATTGCCGGCGTTCATTCTTGGGAGACGAACCGGGTTGTTAAAAAGCTGAATTCGGTGCACGGTATCATTTTCAATGCATCGAATTTGACCCCGCGGTGGTACGACGGCCAGCCTGCATTGACCAGGATTGGGCGGCCGGCCGCTGAGTTGATAAGCACGGGTAGGGGCGTCGTCGTCGCCGACATCAACTCGGGATTCGACTATGCGCATCCGGCGCTAGCAGGGAGCTTCACTTCCGGCTATGACTTTGTTCTAGGGCGTCCTTATACGATTTCACCCGCCGCTTTGGATCAATCGGACGTGGCCTTCTTGGACCAATCCGACGTTGCATTCCTAGACCAGTCTGACGTCGCCTTTTTGGACGCAGCTCTCTCTCTTGCAGGCGTGGACAGTCTGACTGCGAATTATATCCACGCGTCGGGAGTAACAGCCGTCAGTGGGTCGCAGCTCGGACCGCAGGTCAATCAGTCGGCATATAGTCACGCCACGCTGTGCGCCGGCATCATTCACTCGATAGCTCCCGACAGTATGATCATGCCGCTTCGCGCATTTGATGATTCCGGCAATACGGACCTGTTCAGTCTTGCAAAGGCAATCGACTTCGCTATTGCCAATCACGCACACGTCATCAATATGAGCTTCGGTCTCGATGCGGACTCCGACACAGTTCACAACGAGATACTCGCCGCGCAAGCAGCCGGCATTCTCATCATCGCATCGGCTGGTAACGCCAATAGCTCGGCGCCTCAATACCCAGCGGCATACAGCGGAGTTCTGTCTGTCGCGGCAACCGACAATGCGGACCTGAAGGCGACTTTCTCCAACTATGGTACAAACGTGGACGTTTCGGCGCCCGGCGTGAATGTGATCTCGAGTTTTCCGGGCGGGTATTATGCAGCCATCTCCGGGACGTCTTTCGCAGCGCCTATCGTGGCAGCCGAGGCCGCTCTGGTGTTACAGCTGCAGAAAAATCCTGCAACAGTTATCCCGCAGTCCACTGTGGATATCAACGCCTCGAATCCGTACTATGCCGGCGCTCTGGGCACGGGCCGGATCAATTTGTCTCAAGCAGTAGGAGGACGATAATGTTTTTCAACGACACTCTTTCGGCGGATCCCCAAAACCGTGCGCTCCTCAACTTCGAGATGCGCCACCTGGAAGACAAATACAGGAACCAAGTCCTGACGATGGCCTGCACGCTAGTCTCGCTCGTAGACCTGCGCGATTCCTACACCGGCGGTCACAGTACGAGAGTGGCCGACTACAGTCGCAGGATGGCCTTGGAATTACAGTTGAGCGACCGCGATACGGAAACAGTAATCATGGCCGCTTCGTTGCATGACATCGGCAAAATCGGGGTACCGGAAGCAGTCCTTCGAAAGCCTGGAAAACTGACCGAAGAAGAGTTCGAAGCTATAAAGAAACATCCGGAGTTCGGGTGGATGGTGCTGCGAGGCGTCGAAGGCTTTGAGGAGATAAGCCTGTTGCTGCTTCACCACCATGAGAGACTGGATGGTCGAGGCTACCCCGGAGGATTGCGCGGTGAAGAAATTCCATTCGGCGCTCGCATCATAACCGTCGCCGACAGCTTCGATGCAATGACGACCAACAGGCCGTATCGAAAAGCTGGTTCCCCTGAAGCCGCTGCGAAAGAGCTTCTGCGGTGCGCGGGCACTCAGTTCGATCCTGTCGTAGTTGAAGCCTTCATGCCTTACTTGAATCATACCTCTCTTAATCTAACTGACGCCGTCGGGATCGATACACCATAAACTTCATACAAATCGGGGGAAGTCCACAAAAGGCACAAGAAACTCTTTTTTGTGCCTTTTGTGATAGTCGGGAAAACAGCAGCAAAAATGTTTTCATAAATTCGTGCGATCCCATTTTAGCTTACGTCGATTGATGTTTCCTATTTTTGCTCGGTGCGACAAATAGCTATAATGGCTATATTCGTGGAACGATGAGGACATTGCAATGCACAGCGTTAACATAGCCGACTTGAAGAATAATCTGTCTCGTTATCTAGAACAAGTGAAGGCGGGCAAGGAGATCATTGTGAGGGATCGCAACCTTGCGGTTGCGCGACTCGTGCCGATGAACGTCATCGCGTCGCCGGATGAGGAACTGTCACAGCTTGCTGCACAAGGGAAGATCCGGCTGGGCGAAGGAACCATTGATGACAATTACTGGAAACTGAAGCTTCCGCGTGTGAAACCTGTTCGCGGTGCTCCAAAAGATGTGGTGCAATGGCTTATCGACGAGGAGCGCGATGCCGACTAAGAGGCCGGCTAAAGGCAGGCGGGCCAGGGTGCCATTGGGGTTTTGGGATACGAGTGCGATCATCCCACTATGTTGTCGCCAGATGATCTCAACGGCTGCCCGGCAGGTCATGCGCAGTCATGGGGCACAAATCGTCTGGTGGGGCGCAGGTATCGAAGCCGTCAGCGCTATTTACCGTCTCGCCCGAGAGGGTGGATTGAGATTGAAGGAAGCCCAGGCGGCAATGAGAGCGCTGGACGTCCTACGTCAGGGCTGGCACGAGATTTCGCCGTCGGATGAAGTGCGACAAACGGCAGAACGCCTATTGCGCACACATCCTCTGCGCGCGGCCGACGCTCTGCAACTGGCAGCGGCGCTGACATGGTGCGGCAATCATGCCCGCGGACGTAGCTTCATCTGTGCGGACGTCCGATTGTCGGACGCAGCCGACAAAGAAGGTTTCAAACTAATTCGACTGTGAGGGAGGTGGAGCTTTGCCCAACACAATCGT
>QHWY01000044.1 GCA_003223875.1 Acidobacteriota bacterium
CTATCCTTTTGATTGGCCGATCGGCATCGATTTCATTCTCAACGCTCCTTTTCTGAGCAATGCGGACAAGGAAGCCATCCTGGGCGGGAATTTGATCAAACTACTTCGCATTACGTCGTAAGGAGAAATTCATCATGAAACGGATTGTCGTTATCGCAGCCGCAATCGCAGCCGTGACTATTGCTACCAGCGGATGGGCGCAAGTTGGGCCGCCGGCCACGCTCGCGAAAGTGACAGTGTCCAATGATGTTGCCAAGAGAACTCTCAACAAGATGGCAATCAATGCCGATACAGCGCGCGCTATTGTCGATGCTTGTGTCGAGTGGCAGAAACAGCAGCCGGGCAATGTCTCGATCGCGATCTTCGTCCTGGATCCGATGGGCAACATCGTCGACGGCCATCAGATGGACGGCGTGTTTCCGATCGGAAACGAGACGGCATTGCTGAAGGCGAAAACCGCTCTCTACGCGCGAACGTCCTCGGCCGCAGTGGCGCAGCGCTTTAACAGTGTCGAAGGACGCGTGATCCGACTCGACCTCGGTAAGGAACAAGGACTGGCGTACTACTTCGTCAGCGGCGGACTGCCGATTGTCGTAGAAGATCAACTCATCGGAGCCGTCGGTGTGGGCGGCGGCAATGCGGATGAAGAGTGCGCTTACCGCGCGATGCAAAAAGTCCTTGGACCACAGCCTCCGCTGGCGACGGCGCCTGCGGGTGGCGGCGGGGCTGGCGCGCGTGGCGGCCGCGGCGGTGCGCAACGGCAGTAACTCCCGGTCTATCGATCCTCGACTGTTACTTTTGGTGTAGCGTCGGTTCCGTTGATGACCACTTTGCAAGTGCCAATACATGAACCGACGCGTGCGCCCGATTTGGCCGGATAGACCGTGATACTCACCTCGTCGCCGGCTTTGAATTGCCGCTTGGTCCAGCCTTGCCGAATCATCACACCAGGGCTGTTCATCTCAACGGCATATTGCTGAAGGTTTCCACTCTCGTCCTTCACGTCGAGAAACAATTGCGCGTGCGGATTTCTCCACGCGAAGTCCGTGACGATGCCCTTCACCACCGTCGGCTTGGTGGAATCGTAGGCAACACCCGTCCCGTGATGCGCAAATAGAGAAACGTTCAGTGCGACTATGGCCAGCAATAAAGCACTTAAGTAAAGCTTTTGGTTCATACAATCCTGTGGCGCCATGTTTTCAGACTTCAGGTTTCTTTGTCAAATGAAGAGAAGAGGCCACATAAGGCACAAAATTCACAAGGTACGTTCATTGACAGCCAAGCGGGATCTTGTTAACTTTGCCCGAAGTTTGATCGCAACAATCATGAGGGTTGGCCTATGAACAGAGCATCGTTTGTTTTGCTGGTGACAGTTGGTCTTCTCACCATCTGTCTTCCCCTGGTCGCACACCACGGCACGAATATTTCTTACGACCGATCCAAACCTGTGACCATGCAGGGGACCGTGACGGAATTCAGATTTGCGAATCCTCATCCGCAGCTCTTCGTCGACGTGAAGGACAGCTCGGGCAACGTCACGAACTGGGGCTGTGAGATTGCCGCCAATCCCTACCAACTGATATTGAGTGGCTGGACCAAGCAACGTTCAACAAATGAACTGAAGGCGGGGACCGTCGTCACGATCACGGTCGCTCCTTCCAGAGCCGGTACGAATGCGGCACTTCTCATCAAGGTCGTCAACGAAAAGGGCCAGGAATTATTGGCCACACCACCCGACGGCCAGCAGTAAGGAGTCCGGAAATGCGCAATCGCCCTACGAGTTTCAGTTTGGTTTTGCTGTCTCTGCTCCTCTTCCCATCATTTGGATTAGCGCAACGCGGCGGAGCTGGATTTGGCGGCCGCGGAAGACCGCCGGCGGCGCCGTCTACCGAGCCTTTTGATCCGCACGATTTCAATGGTATTTGGTGGCGTACGGGCGGCACGCGCGAGTTCAACACGCAAAAAGGCGGAGAGCCGCAATTGACGGCTGAAGGGAAAAAGCGATTCGACGCGAATAAGCCCGGTTACGGACCTCGAGCTGTTCCACCCGCGCTAGGGAATGACCCGCTTGGCGACTGCAATCCAGACGGCTTGCCGCGAATCCTGATGTTTAACAGGCCTGTCGAATTCATTCAGCAGCCCAAGCGGTTGATACAGTTTTTCCAATATCACCGGGTGCTGCGTGAAGTATGGATGGACGGCCGCAAACTTCCCGAGAATCCCGACACGCCAAGATGGTATGGCTATTCAGTGGGGCACTGGGAAGGAAACACTCTGGTCGTGGACTCCTACGGATTCGACAACCGCCAATGGCTCGACAACCTCGGTTATCCCTATAGCGATCAAATGCGGCTTCAGGAGCGATATCAGCGCACAGATCATGATCACATCGAGATGATCGTCACCGTCACCGACCCCAAATACTACGCGAAGCCGTGGGTGTCGCAGATGAAGACCTGGCAGCTCTTGAAAGATCCCAGCGAGTATTCTGCTCCCGATTGGGGAGGACTCATCGAAGAACTCTGCGCGCCAATCGATGAAGTGGATCAATTCAATAAAAGGATCAGGAACCCGGCTGGCGGAGTTACCGAGAAATAATCGGGCTATTTCAATTGGCTGGTTCGATGCGCATCACTGTAACCTGATTTGTCGTCATTGTCGGCGGTCATTGAAGCTGTGAACGAATTGAGCCGTCTGCCAATCTAGCCGCGAAGCGGCGTCAAAACATTAGTGGCGTAAGCCCTGGGTCAGAGTTGATCGCAGCGAAAAGCCCTGAAAGGGCGACATATTCTGCCGCCCCTTCTGGGGGCTATTCGATCCACTGTACGTCTTCCAAGGGCTGACGCCCTGGGCTACCTTCTGTCGCCGCTTCGCGGCGAAACAATTCATTCACAGCTCATAGACCGCCGCTACAGTTTACTTAAGCATGTGATCTAATATGGAGCCATTAATCGAGTAAAAGTAACGCGACGATTGGAGGACCATGAGATTCCAAAAATTGATGTTGTGGACCCTCACCGCATCCATAGGTCTGACGGCTAAGCCGCTACTCGCTGAGGAGGACGGCGCCTATCTTTACAAGGTCTATTGCGCGATCTGTCACGAAGCCACGGATAGTGAGGCGCGAGCCCCCGGACAAGCGGTTCTCAGGCAGATGACGCCGGAACACATCTTACAGGTTCTCGAGTCGGGCGTGATGAAGACGCAAGCCGCAGAGCGGAGCCGCGTCCAGCGGCGCATTCTGGCGGAGTATCTGTCGGAAAAAAAATTTGGAAGCGTGCCGCCGGACATCATTCCACGTTCTGCTTTTTGTGGAAACGGCGTCGCGGCACCTAGGAATACCAGCACCACGGCGGAATGGAATGGCTGGGGCGTAACGATCACCAATACCCGGTTTCAAGCGGCCAGCGCCGCAGGCTTAAGTGCAGCTGACGTGCCGCGCTTAAGACTGAAGTGGGCATTCGGATTCCCTGGCGCCACGACAGGTGGCACGCAACCCGTGGTTGTTGGAGGTCGGCTATACGTCGGCAACGCGGAGGGCGATGTCTTTGCGCTCGATGCCAAGACCGGATGCATCCATTGGAACTTTCAGGCCGACGCTGGCGTGCGTAGTGCGATGGTGATCGGGAAAACCGGCGATGGCAAGCCGGTGGCGTACTTTGGTGATCAGTCGGCCAACATGTATGGGGTCGATGCGCAGAACGGGAAGTTACTTTGGAAAACCAAAATCGATCAGAATTCTCGTGCTGCGATTACTGCAGCAGCGGCGCTCGATGGCAGCCGGCTCTACGTTCCTGTTTCTTCCCGGGAAGAGTCCCAAGTGGACGATCTGAAGTATCCCTGTTGCACGTTCCGGGGAAGCATGGTCGCGATGGATGCGTCGAATGGAAGAGTCTTGTGGAAGACATACACGATCGAAGGAGAGGCCGACCAGGTTGGAAAGAACAGTATCGGCACACAGTTCTCGGGACCATCCGGCGCTGCCATTTGGAACACACCAACGATCGACCTCAAGCGGCGCTTGCTGTATTCCGGCACGGGCAACAATTACTCGGTTCCGGCCACGAATACTTCCGATGCGGTTGTCGCGTTCGACATGGACTCGGGAAAAATCCGATGGGTGAATCAAGTCACGGCGAACGATATTTGGAATCGCAGTTGTGGGCGTCCCAACATTCGCAATTCCTTCACGTGTCCTGATGCCGATGCGCCGGACGTGGATTTCGCGTCCTCGCCAATCCTGGCAAACTTGAAAGACGGACGTCAGATCATCGTCGCTGCTAACAAATCCGCCATTTACGGCTTGGATCCCGACCGCGACGGAAGAATTCTGTGGCAGGCGCAGGTTGGAAAGAACCGCAACGGCGGTGTCATGTGGGGAGCTGCGCTGGATGGCGAGACACTCTTTGCGGCGAACCAAAGTTTTGATGCGAAGAGTCCCGATGCAAGTGGGGGTATCGGCGCGTTCGATATCGCGAGTGGCAAGACAATTTGGTCCATATCGCCTCCGCCGTGTGAAAACCGAAACTCCTGCAGGCCTTCGCACGCTGCGGCCGTAACCGCCATTCCGGGTGTTCTCTTCGCGGGCACTTGGGACGGCCGGCTGCAGGCCCTTTCAACACGAGACGGCAAAATCCTCTGGGAATATGACACCTCCAAGGAATTTCAAACCGTGAATGGCGTAAAGGCCAACGGAGGCTCGATGAGCAATGCCGGCGCGACAGTCGTCGGCGGCATGGTGTTCACGAATTCCGGCTACTCGCATCACGGCGGGATAACCCCCGGAAATCTGTTGCTGGCGTTTTCCCTGGAATAAAAATCGGAGTTTACGCATGTCTCGCAAAGTGTCTCTGTCTTTCCTCTGCGGTGTGCTGCTGATTCTTCGAGGCGAACCCGTCCAATCTCAGGAACGAGCCGGAGACAAGCCCCTGATCTTAAAAGGAGCGACGGTTATCGACGGCTTGGGAAGTCCTGCTATTCCGGAAGCAGTGATCGTCGTCGAGCGGGACCGGATTAAAGCCGTCGGACGCAAAGGGTCGCCGTACCCACCAGACGCAAATGTCATCGACCTTTCAGGGAAGTTCATTATTCCAGGACTCGTCGACTCTCACGTTCACTACCAGCCCTGGCTTGGAGAGATGTTCCTGAATTACGGAGTAACGTCAGTCATGATTCCGGGTGGCGATTACTCGACGGCAGATCGGGAGGCCTCGTACCAAAGTACTGCACGAATGCCGCGAATCTTTGCGACCGGCGGAAGGCCCGCGCTTCAACCCAGCATGACGCGCGAGCAGGTTCGCGCAGCCGTTCAAGAGTGGTTGAGGAATAGGAAGCCGGAATATGCAAACCCCAGCGTATATAACGATGGAAACGCGCAGGTCTATCGATGGGCTGCTGAGGACCTGCACGAGGCGGGACTGGTCTGGTTCGGCCACACTGAAAATGCTCCGCAGTCCATCAAAGACGGACAGGATGTCGTGGAACATCTATGGGGTTTCGCCGAAGCGCTAATGTCGCCAAAACAGCTCGAGGGTTTTCAAAGAGGAGAATATTTGCACTGGGGTCTCTTCCTGAAAGATCAACGCCGCCTCGATCCGATGATCAAAGATGCCGTTAGCAAAGGCGTGTACTTGAATCCCACGCTCATGTACGAAATGGGATCACAAAGCGCGCTGGCTCGCAAATTTCAGACCGAGCTTCAGACCCTTTTCCGAGATGAAACCCTGATGAGCTACTTCCCGAAGAATCTCGCCGATGGCGCCGTCTTCAAGCTGCAGGCCGCTAGAAACTTTTCGCGGCGCCATGAAAATCTGGTTGCCTTCTCGCTTCTACCGCCGGCAGACAGGAAACAGTTTGATGAAGCCTACAAACTCTGCGGCCAGTTGTTAAAGAAGTGGGCGGCGGCCGGCGGCAAGATCATGGCTGGCACTGATGATCCTTCTTCCGGGTTCGCCGGCCTGACTCTGCACATGGAGATGGAGATGCTCGTCGAGTCCGGTCTCACGCCCATGCAAGCGCTTCAATCCGCCACAGGCTGGGGTTCGAGCGCGCTGTTGACGAGCAGGCGAAAACCTGCCGCAAAGCCTCCGGTCGGCATTCTTGCCGAAGGCGCGTACGCGGACTTGGTCGTGCTGAACGCCAATCCGTTGGAAAATATTTCGAATAGCAAAAAGATTGAGCGAGTGATGAAAGGTGGGCAGTTCGTCAAGCTCGGCTATACACCAAACTACGGAAAACCGAGAAATGCCGTCGCGATCATACCGCGTATTCCCGAGCCCGAGATCAGCGCCGTGACGCCATCCATTATTGAAGGTAACCGGGAATTCGAAATAACCGTTCACGGAGTGGGATTCATCGGAAATTCCGTTGTTCGCGCCGGCGATACTGCTGCGCCCACCACGTTCGTGAACATCCGGACGTTGCGAGCGAAGATTCCAGGTCAGAATCGTGCTCGAACTTTGAAATTGTCCGTATTCAATGCTCCTCCTGATGGCGGGCTTTCAAATAGCATCTTCTTGAAGAACGGCAATGAAAGTTCGACCGGTGTTTTAGAGCTCAGCGCCATTGCGCCGTACAGAGTCGTTGAAGGCAATCACGAATTCGACCTGACCGTCACCGGAGCGGGCTTTGTTCCGACC
>QHWY01000178.1 GCA_003223875.1 Acidobacteriota bacterium
CGAGGCGTTCAATGTCTTCAATCGCCCCAATTTCGCGTTCCCGAACGAGGTTCTTTTCGCGGGCCACGATTACACCTCTTCGGGTGGCGTCATTACATCGACGGCCACCTTCTCGCGTCAGATGCAGTTCGCTCTGAAGCTGATCTTCTAGTATGAAGCGCCGGGGGCAGTCGCCCCCGGCATCTCCGTCGGCCATAGGCAGAGGAGTGGAACTGTGCGATATCGTCCTCACGATGCACGGTCTCGACAGCTTCGAGCAGGAACTGAAGAATTGCGTGGAAGTGTCTTTGGGACGCCAGAAACTGAAAGTGCTACGGCTAGACAGGATCCTCGCCAGCAACCAGGCCGAACCGAGCAAAGGACCAATTGGTAATTCCGGTCTTGGCCGACGCCCTTGCTGCCAGTAAGGCTACGAAAGAAAGCAAACGCCGCAAGAAGAAAAGGCCGGCCCGATAAACGCGCCGGGAAGA
Source organism: Acidobacteriota bacterium (assembly GCA_003223875.1). Taxonomy (GTDB): domain Bacteria; phylum Acidobacteriota; class Terriglobia; order 20CM-2-55-15; family 20CM-2-55-15; genus 20CM-2-55-15. The sequence goes on from QHWY01000178.1 coordinate 471, forward strand.
CTCAGGACACGAGATTTTTTTACAAACCCGTTCTGCGGATTTCTGCACGCATCGATTTCTTGACAAACTCGTCAGCTTGGCATAACAAGTCGTCAGCGAAATCTTTCACAGTTGAAGCAAACGTTCGTTTCCTGAAGCTGCTGTAGCGCGATCTGTTTTTATAAAGGAATAGAACGGCCGGGAAGAGCCGGAAACCAAGGCCTAGAGGGGTGCCATATTTCATTTGGTGTTCGGATAGATCAATCGAGTTCGAAAGGAGCAGATTATGGTAAGGAGGATGGGTGTCAGTCTCCGTCCGTTTGAACGATTCGTAATAACAGCGATTGTCGTATTGATCGCATTACCAACCTGTTTGAGTTTTGCGCAGACTTCCACCGCAACCATTTTGGGTGTCGTGCGAGACGCCTCGGGCGCGCTGATCCCGGGAGTGAGTATCACGGTTAAACACACCGAGAGTGGCCGGACGCGCACCATCGTGAGCAGCGAGCGCGGCGGCTACAATGTGCCGCTGCTTCCCGTTGGCGCGTATGAGATCACCACAACCATGCCGGGCTTCAAACAAGCGGTGCGAACCGGGATCAATCTAGTTGTCGGTCAGGAAGCGGTGGTAGATCTGACGCTGGAAGTCGGCGCCAACGCGGAGACAGTAACGGTGAGCGAAGAAGCTCCGCTGGTGAACGCCACGACGAGTTCCACTTCAGGCGTGATCACCGAGCAACAGGTGAAGGAGTTGCCGCTGAACGGCCGCAGCTTCGATCAACTGATCACGCTCAACGTCGGTGTTTCCAATGCCACTTCGAATACTCTCGACAGCGGCAACTGGAACATGTTTTCGGTGTCGGGGAAGCGGCCGGAAACCAACCGGTTCATCATTAATGGCATCGACTGGGTTGGCGGGAACGCCAACGGCCAGTACATCACACCGGAAGGAGCCAGCCGGCAAATGCTGGGTGTGGAAGCCATCCGGGAATTCAATGTCCTCACGGACACCTACAGCGCCGAGTATGGAAAACGTGCCGGAGGTCAGATCAATATCGTAACGACTTCGGGAACGAACCTATTGCACGGAACCGCGTTCGAATATCTGCGCAATAGCGCCTTGGACGCCCGCAATTTCTACGATCAAACGATTGGCGCCCCTCCGTTCAAACGCAATCAATTTGGAGGGTCACTGGGAGGCCCGCTCAAGAAGGACAAGATGTTCCTGTTCGGGACCTATGAAGGGTATCAGGAGCGGTTATCGCGTTCGAGCGCCTCGGTTGTGCCGGGCACCTTCGCCCGCCAAGGTCTTTTGTGGCCGGGTAATGCATTGGGGCCAAATAATTCTGACTTGCCGGTTGGTTCGCCGGTTCCCGGTCTGAAGCCGGCGATGCTCAAGTATGCGAACGCCTTCTGGCCGGCGCCCAGTACGCCCGATCGTTCCGATGGCAGTTCGATTTCCTACTCGAATCCGCCGCAGAAGATCGGGGAAAGCTTTGGCCTCGCGCGCTACGACTACGTCGTCTCCAGCAAGGATTCATTCTATGCAAACGTCACCTGGGACAATGGCCTGAGGATCAACCCATGGGGAGGCGGCGGCGGGGGCGACCCGAATTTCCAAACCGTCGCCGACTACATCGCCAAAACCTTCAGCTTGAAAGAAACGCACGTTTTTTCTTCCAGTCTCGTGAATATCGCGACCGTGGGGTACGCCGGGACGTACGCAGACAGTGTCAACGCTCCCGCCAAACCAATGTCCCCGGACGTTGTGTTTCTGGAAGGAGGTAATCCCGGCACCGTTGTCATTGGGGGTGGGATCAGCGCGGCCGCCGCGTCGGCGATCGCGGGTGTGCCCGGCAACAACCCCTATTGGGGCGTGAGGAATTACTTTACATATACCGATGACGTGCGCTTCATCAAAGGCAAGCACTCCTGGAGCATGGGAGGCTGGCTGATGAAGGTGCAACAAGATCTGAATGGCGTGGCATTGTCATCAGCGGCAAACGTCGCTTATCCAACCATATTGGCATTTCTACGGGATCAGCCGGTCAACGGTATCCTGACGCGGAATGCGCCTACGCTGGGCTTCCGCTCTACCGAAGGTGCCTGGTATGTCCAGGATGACATGAAGCTGCGGTCGAATCTCTCCTTGCGCCTGGGGTTGCGGCACGAAATGACCAACGGTTGGAACGAGGTCGTGGGCCGGTGTTCGAACTACAGGTTCGACCCCGGCTTTGTCATACAGAGGGAACCCATCGTTGGGAAATCCTGTATCGACCAGAACCACGCCAAGCTGTTGTTGCAGCCACGGGTGGGGCTGGCCTGGGATCCGACAGGCACAGGAACCTGGGCGGTGCGCGCCGCCTTTGGGATCCACAACGATCTGATCGATAACCTCGGCATCCGGGCACAGGCCGGTATGCCACCGTACGCGGCCCGTGAGTCGCTGCCGGTGAGTCCAGCGACCGGGTTCCTACCTCTGCTTCCGCTCAAGAAGAATGTCGCGCTGCCGCCCACGTGCGGTCCAGGGATCCCGCAACCCTGCTCGGTTTATCAACCCACGGGTTTCGATCCGAACATGTTCACCCCCACTGTCCAGATATGGGACCTTACCGTGGAACGACAGCTTGCCAAAGACCTGGTGCTTTCGGTTGGCTACATCGGCAGCCAGTCTTACCACACCAATACCACAGTGGATACCAATACAGCCCCGCCCGTGATGTGCCAGAACCCGCAGGGATGCCGAAGCGGCGGCGTTCTGGCTCTGCCAACCGATCCGACGCTCCTGGCAACCAGGTACACGGCGCCGCAGGGCACTCTGTATATGGCGCCGGGGCCGCGGCCGAATCCGTACGTGTCCTACACCCAGTCCTGGTTTGGTTGGGGGACCGCCAACTACAATGCGTTGAATGTGTCGGTGCTCAAGCGGGCGACGCGCGGGTTGACGTTCAAGGCGAATTATAGCTTCTCGAAGGCGCTGGATTTGAACTCCGCCATCCTGGCGCCTTCAGGGGAAAATGAGCCGACGAACCTTGTCAGTCCTTACAATCGCCGCCTCAATAAAGGCGTCGCCGCCTACAACCCCGCACACCAGTTCAATACGAACTTCAGCTATCAGTTGCCGTTCGGAAGCGGGCAGCGCTTTGGCGGCGGCGCCAGCGGGTTGCTGAACCGTTTGATTGGCGGCTGGCAATGGAACGGGATCGCCACCGCGCAGACCGGCTTTCCTTTTACGCCGCTGGTTGGCTTCAATAATTCCGGCACCGGCGAAGGAACGCAACCAACCGACGTCGCCGACAAGAAACCGAACTTCAAAGGGCCGGTGATTTTGGGGACTGTGGATCACTGGTTCGACCCCCGCGCTTTCTCGATGCCGACTGCCGGTACCTTCGGGAACGCGGGACGCAGTACATACCGCGGCCCGGGCCTGTTTAACGTCGACACCTCCTTATTTAAGAGAATCCCGATCCGGGAGAGCGTGACTTTGCAGTTCCGCGCGGAAGCCTTCAATGTTTTGAATCGCGCGAATTTCGCGTTCCCGAATCAGGTGGTCTTCCAGGGCAACAGCAACAACTACAGTTATAGCGAGTCGGCAGGCCAGATTACCAATACGGCCACGCCCTCGCGGCAAATCCAGTTCGCGCTGAAGCTGCTATTCTAATAGGAGGCATAGCCACAAAAAGGCACAAAATTCACAAAAAGTTTTTGAGCATCTTGTGCCTTTTGTGGCTATGCCTCTGCCCGATGCACTACACCGGTAGTGCATGAACAAAACAGAAGTGTACAGTTGGAGAATCAGTAAAACAGCAGACCGGCCCAGGAGAAGCCGGAAATGAGACGTGCACCCACCATTTGCGATCTTTGATCGCATTGGAAAAGAAGGAGCAGATATGGCAAGAAGTTTGTATGCGTTCGGAAGGTTGGGATCAGCGGTTGTTTTGATAATCGCGTTAGGAACTTGCGCGATTTTTGCTCAAACCTCCACGGCAACCATCTCGGGTGTCGTGCGGGACACCTCGGGGGCGTTGGTCCCCGGAGTAACTATTACCGTTAAACATATCGACAGTGGCCTCACGCGCACTGTTCTGACCAACGAGACCGGCAACTACACTGCGCCGTCACTGCCGGTCGGTCCGTATGAAATCAGCACAACCATGCCGGGGTTTAAACAGGCGGTGCGGCGCGGAATCAATCTCGCGGTCGGGCAGGAAGCAGTAATAGACCTAACGTTGGAGGTCGGCGCCAACGCGGAGCAAGTCACAGTGAGTGAGGAGGCTCCGCTCGTGAACACAACTCTCGCCTCGACCTCAGGATTGATCAGCGAGCAACAAGTCAAGGACCTGCCGCTGAACGGGCGAAGCTTCGACAATCTTTTGGTTCTCAACGTAAGCACATCCAATCCCAGTTCCAACGTCAATAATGGCGCTTGGACAGCCTTCTCCGTCGCGGGCAAGCGGATGGAAACGAATCGCTATCTGCTAAACGGACTGGACTGGATTGGCCAGAACGGCACCGGCCAGTTCATCACGCCCATGGGGGTCAGCCGGCAGTTGCTGGGTGTGGATGCGGTGCGGGAATTCAATGTTCTCCCGCACAGCTATGGCGCGGAATACGGCAAGCGGGCGGGCGGACAGATCAGCGTGGTGACCTCTTCCGGGACCAATCAGTTGCACGGAAGCGTCTTTGAATATCTACGCAACGACGCACTCGATGCGCGAAACTTTTTTGACAGCAAGATCCAGCCGACCGATCCGCGAATTCCTCCATTCAGGCGAAATCAGTTCGGAGGATCGCTGGGTGGGCCTATCCAAAAAGACAAGATGTTCCTGTTTGGGAACTACGAGGGCTTCCGGCAACGCTGGGCGAATTCGGCCGCCACGTCGGTGCCGGATGCGTTCGCGCGGCAAGGCATGCTGCCTTGCTACATTGCCACGCCCGCAGCTTGTCCCGCCAGCTCCAGCCAGCAGCTCCAATCCCAGTACGTTACGGTTCCCAATCTGAAGCCCGGCATGCTGCCGTATCTCAACTACTTCTGGCCTGCGCCCGATCGGCCGATCATCGACAACCTGGGCCGGCCAACTGGCGGTGCGTCCTCGTTCGTCAATCCGCGGTCGCGGGTTGACGAAAATTTCGGAATGGCGCGGTTTGATTACACGATATCCTCGAAGGACTCCTTTTGGGTCAACTACAACTATGATGAAGGACACGCCGGGCGTCCGCCGGCCGACCCGAACTTCCTCACCAACGATCGCAACCGCTCGGTGGGACTGGGCATGCAAGAAACGCATATCTTCTCTCCCACTCTCCTGAACACGTTCACGTATGGATTCGCAAAAGTGTACGCCATTTCGCAAACGACTCCCGCTGTCTTTATTCCCGCGAATTTGTCATTTCTTGCTGGAGCTACCGCCGGTTCGATCACTGTGGGAGGCGCTTCACAGACAAATGCCCCTGGAAGCGTCGTGGCGCCCAACGGCAATTTGCCCTATCGCGGCAGAAGGTTTACTCAGACCTGGTCTGACGACGTGCACTACACCAGAGGCAATCACTCCTGGAGCGCGGGCGTCTGGATTTACAAGGCGGAGGAGGACCTGTTTGGCGGGGCGCAATATACAGCCGGAACGGTCAATTACGTCAGCCTGTTAACAATGCTTCAGGACATCCCTAGCGGGTTTTCTGTAACGCCGAAATCAAATCCGGGGGACTTTGCCACCACGGAAGGAGCATGGTACGTCCAGGATGAATGGAAGCTCCGCTCGAATCTCACCATGCGACTGGGATTGCGGCACGAGATGACCAACGGGTGGAATGCGGCAAGCGGCGTGTGTTCCAATTACATTTTCGCATCACCGGGGATGCTCCAGACGGATCCGATGATCGGCCCATCCTGCCTGCTTGAGAATAACGCGAAGAAGTTGTTTCAGCCGCGCATCGGGCTGGCCTGGGACCCGACTGGAACCGGCAAGTGGGCGGTACGTGCCGCCTTTGGGATTCACAATGACCTGCAGGATAACCTCGGTCACCGGATCCAAGCGAATCCTCCGTTTAACATCCGCCTGAACCTGCCGACTGCCCCCGGAATGCTGGCCCAAATCCCGATCGACAGGAGCGCGCCAATCCCGCCGAGTTGTCATAACGCGCCTACAGAGACGGGCTGCAGCATCTTCGCCCCCGGCGGCATCGATCCCTATCTGCACACGCCCACAGTCCAGAACTGGAGCCTAACGGTGGAACGTGGCCTGACGCAGGACCTGATGCTTTCGGTCGGCTATATTGGCATGCAGTCGTACCACAATCCGATCGCGTTGGACCTGAATATGGCTTACCCGTTGGTGTGCAACAATCCGGCGGGTTGCTTGGCCGGCGGTGTCAATCCGGCCCGAGCCACCGTGGGGCAGGGAACCGTCTACCTGCCGCCGGGTCCGCGCCCAAATCCCAACATCGCGAATACGCTGAGTTGGAACTACGCCGGCACCGCCAGCTATCATGCGATGAATGCGTCGCTAACCAAGCGCTCCCGAAGCGGACTGACTTACAAAGTCAATTACACCTGGTCGAAGGCGCTGGATATGAACTCTGCCATCCTCAACACCTACGCCGTGAACGAGCCTCCGACTGTCCTGAATCCATTCGATCTGAAGAGCCACAAAGGGTTGGCCTCTTTCAACCTCGCGCACCAGTTCAACGCCAACTTCAGCTATCCGTTGCCCTTTGGGCGCGGCCAGCATTTTGGCGGCAATGCCGGCGGGTTGATGGATAAGTTGATCGGCGGTTGGCAATGGAATGGGATCATGAACCTTCAGAGCGGCTTCCCGTTCACGCCCACGGCCGGCTCGAATATTTCCGGAACTGGAGACACCAACGGCACCCCCGACGTGCCCAACCTCAATCCCAATTTCACCGGACCAGTGATTCTGGGAGTGGATGGTTACAAGAAGACCGGCCGGTACTACGATCCCAACGCGTTCGTTCCGCCGCTGCCCGGGACCTTCGGCAGTTCGCCGCGCGGATTCTTTACCGGGCCTGGTCTGTTCACCTTGGATACTTCACTTTTTAAGAAATTCAGCATCGACGAGAAACGGACCCTGCAATTCCGGGCCGAGGCCTTCAACGTGACCAATCACGCAAACTTTACAACGCCCAACCCTGCGGTTTTCGCAGGCGCGGCCTACGGCCCCAGTGCCGGCATCCTGACCCAGACGGCCGGGTACTCGCGCCAGATCCAGTTCGCACTAAAGCTGATTTTCTGACATCAAGAAGCACACCTGATTTCTTGCCTTTCGAAATCAGGTGTGTCCCCCCTTCTGGCGCGGAGCCACACTGTCAGGCATGCGCGCTGCAGCTGCGCACTCGCGTTAGCAATCTGGACCCAGTTTCGCTGTTTTCGATATGGCGATGCTGAAGAAATTCGTCGTCGACGAGAAACGTAGCCCCGGTTCCGCGCGGAAGCGTTCAACATTTTCAATCACGCGAACTTTGGTACACCAACTCCCGTGACGTTCTCGGGCAACAACTATAGTTCCTCCGCCGGCGTCATCACGGCGACCTCAACGACTTCACGCCAGATCCAATTTGCATTGAAGCTGATGTTCTAACTGATGAAGTGAAGGGCGCACCCGTCCCGGGTGCGCCGTGATAGAGTTAGGGCGTGACCGCGGAAGAAAGATTCGAACGAATCGAAATCAACCTCGAACGCATGAGCCTGCGACTCGATCAGGTGACCGGTCGGGTCGACACGCTCACCGACCGAATGGACAAATTCGAGACAACGCTCGAAGTCCTGAACCATGCCTGGAATGAGCGCTTCAATAAAGTATGGGAAACACAGACGATCATTATGGAAGCGCAGAATCAGACGTGGCAAGCGATGGGAAGCTTAACCCAAACGGTCGGAAGCTTAACCCAAACAGTCGGAACCTTAAGCCAGAAAATAGACAAACTCAGCGACACCGTGGACAGGCTGGTCAAGGGACTGCTGGGACCGAACGGCAAAGAATAAAGTAAAGGGCGTACACTGTCCATGTACGCCCCTCCCCTCTTAAAACATCAACTTCAATGCGAACTGAATGACCCGATAGTCACCGGCCTGCAATCCGCTGTTGCCGCTGATATCGCTGAGGATCTGCCCGAAGTTTGTAGTATTGAGGTTAACGGAACGGCCAATATTGCCTACCCCCGACGCAAGCGGGCCTGGAGTGTTGAGATTGACATGGTTGGGAAGGTTGAAAGCTTCCGCACGGATCTGGATTGACTGGCGTTCGCGTATCGCAAAGGTCCGCGAGAGCGCCATATTGATGTGAACGGTGTGCGGCCCCTTCAAGCTGTTATAGCCGAGATTGCCGTATGTACCCGGATCCGCTGGAAGGAAGGCAGATGCGTTGATCCAGTTGTCGGCGGTTTGCTTGCTCGGATATATGCCGCTCGGATTGACCACATTAGGTGGCTGGTTTGCCACCGTTGTCAGCGCGCGGTCCGTACCCGCGAAAACTGCGAACAACTGGGCGGACGTGATAGACACGATCGGGGCCGCCTGCCAGTTGCTTGCCAGAATTCGCAGCGTTGAATTCGAAAACTTCGGCGTTGTCGCAACCATGCCCATGCTGAACAGTTGGCGGCGATCGATCCCGAGGCAGTTGCCGCGGAATTGCCCGCGATTCCCTGCAATGGAGACGCCGTTCGCGGTTGGATTGTCCGCATAAACATCGCTGATGCAGTGCGACCAGGTGTAATTCGCGTTTCCTGAAATACCACCGCTAATCCGCTTCTGGACCGAAAGATTCAGAGCTTCATACGTGGCTGTGCCTCCGTCGTCAATTTGGCCGAGCCCCGCATAGTATTTTCCCTGGTCCGGGTTGATCAGATTCAAGAGGCGCCGGGTTTGCTGGTTGGCTACCGTCGAGCATTGGTTGGCGGAACCCGTGATGATGACGCCGTTGGGCATGGTGCATGTGGCGGTTCCATTGAACAAGTATCGAGCGGGGTTGACGTTTTCGGTAGTAATCATGTGGATCGTGCTGTTGCCTACGTAATTCGCAGTCACCAGCCAGTTCTGCCCAATTTGCCTTTGAACGTTCAAATTCCACTGGTTCATGTACACCGGATTGAAGTCACTCATCTTCGTGTTGATGTAGGTGCCGTTGGGGAAAAATGGAATGTTGTGATCGTATACGCCAAAGCCCTGAAGGCGCGAGAGCGTGAGGATGGGATTTCCACCTGCGTAGGTGGTCCACGGATCGGTGAGATTCGCGCCCGCATTGCTCAGGGTGTTTCCGAATGGAGGCGAGAAGTACATCTGGGTTCCGGCAAGCATCATCGCCCGGTCTCCGTACATTCCGTAAGCCGCGCGAATGGTCATGCGGCCCTTGCCCTCCGGGTCCCAGGCCAATCCAAGCCTTGGATAGAATTTCGCCCACCGGGGGCCATTGAAATACTTTCCGCCGGTATATTGCGGATCGCCTGGAAAGAACAACCCCGCTGGGGCATTCACGAATACCTTGCTGTGAACATTCTGTTTGAACAGATCCAAATCGAAGTGCTCGTTTTGGCCACGGTTGTTGTAGGGCGACAAATATGGTTCCCATCGCAAGCCATAATTCAATGTCAGGCGCGGGTGAATCTTCCAACTGTCTTGCGCGTACAACGAATCGTAAAACTGCCGGATGTAGAACCCGTAGTTTGTGCCCTGGTTGAAGGTCGTGGGAATTCCTAACAGAAAATCACTCAAGATCAGTCCCCCGCACCTAGGTTCGATGGCCAGATTACAAGCAGCGGCAGTCCTCGACCCATCAAAAGTCGCTGTGCCCACGGCATTGACGCCGGACCAGTGATTCAGCCGCTGCTGGAAAATCGCACCGCCGAAGCCGAACTGATGCGATCCTTTGATCCAGCTAATGTCATCGAGAACGGAAGGCATTGGACCATTGTGCTGAGCCCCAGGCGACGCGCCCCCGCCGCCAAGGACAAATGCCCCAGTCGCCGTGATGGCAATGACTTTTCCGGCCAACGGAGTCACGTTCGCACCAAAGTCGGCCCAGTTCTTGTAATTGTCGTTTAACTTCACAATGTTCGTCCGATTGGCGGCGACACGCAGCGAGTTGACGATGTTATTGCCGATCAGATACGTATGCCCGATGTTGATTCCGTAATCGAAGTCCTGGTAGCCATAGGTATTAATCGAAAGCGGATTCTTTCCATCGTACGTTGAGCCGGTATTAAACCTGCCCAGCATGTAGCGTCCGAAAATCGACTGCTTTGGGCTGATCGTGTAGTCGATCTTCGCCACAACCTGATCCTCGTCCTGATTGGCAACCAAGCCGTAAAGCGTTCTGCCGCAGGGATTGTCCGTCACCGGAAATGTCCTCGCGACGTTCACCGCGACCGGATTCAGCGAACTTGGCGAGATCTTGTTGTTGACGAATCCCAGACTGGCCGGCAAAATTTTCTGGATGCCGTTGTTACACGCCGGCGAGGCCAAGTCGGTGAAGTCGCCGGCCAGCGCGGCGGGAGTGGGAATGAAGGCAGTGTTGTTGATGCCGTCGGATCGCAGTGACGTGCGTTGATAGCCGCCGAAGAAGAACAGCTTATCCTTCATGATCGGACCGCCAATCACTCCTCCAAACTGATTGCGCTTGTATGTGTCCCGTTGTTTGGCGAAGGCGTCGCGGGCATTGAATTTGTAGTTCCGCACGAATTCGAACAGATCGCCATGAAACTCGTTGCTGCCGGACCGCGTTACCACATTGACCGTCGCGGTAGCGTGGAACCCATACTGCGCCTGCATCGCGCTTGTCTCCACTTTGAACTCTTGCAGAGCATCCGGGAATGGTAGCGGCATGCTGAGGCTGTTATAAGGATCCTGCCAGATCGAGCCATCCAACAAGTAGGACACACCATCGCCATTGCCGCCTGCCACGGAAACCACCACCGTTGGGTAGTTCCGAATGGAATTCATCGAACCGATCCCGGGAGTGGTCGCCATGCCGGCCAGGAAAATCAGTTCGTGAGGATCGCGTCCGTTGAGAGGTAATTCCGCAATCTGCTGGTTGGTGACGACCTGACCGATAGCCGTTCTCTGCGTTTCCACTAATCCCGCGTTAGCCTGAACTTCTATTTGTTCGGAAACCTGACCGACCTGGAGAACGACATTGATGATCGGACTGTCATCTACCTGAAGGACAATTCCGCTCTGCACGTACGACTTGAAGCCCGGTAGACTTGCCTCGAGCATGTAGGGTCCAATTGGCAGACTCGGCAGAGCGTAGTTCCCGGTTTCATTCGTGACTGTAGATCTCTTTGCGCCGGTTGCGGTTTGAGTCGCGCTGACCTCGACACCCGGTAGAACGGCGCCACTCTGATCCTTGACGGCACCGCTAATTTGAGCGGTTGTTTGCGCCCAGGCACTCGCGCCGGCGAACGCGAAAACGAACAAGCCGACCGAAACATATACACCGATGCGTTTCACTTCCACCTCCATTTTGAAAACGAAGCAAACTTGCTTCTCTCTAGATGTTTATTCGTCATCTTGACTTTAACTGCGCCTCACGATATCAGCGGCGTCAGAGGCAGGTCAAGTTGGAGGAATGCGTTAAGGTGGGTTACGCACATTCCCCTCCTCGCAGAGGAGGGGAGGATGCGCCGAGCGAAGCGGAGGCGCAGACGGGGTGGTCAGACCGGCTAAAACGTTTCGCCGAACTGACCACCCCGGCGCTTCGCGCCACCCCTCCTCTGCGAGGAGGGGAATGGCAGTGCAAATTGCCTTTTCAACTCCCACCGCATAAAATCCTCTGCCGAGGTGCCCTTCCATGGCTAAAAAGACGAAAACCAAGTCCGTTGATCGCCGGAATTTCTTGAAAACTGCGGCCGCTAGTGCGGCGCTCGCCGTCACGAAGCCAGGAGCAACTGAAGCTCAACAAGCCCCGCCTGCCCCGAGAAACGCCAGCGCGCCCGTGTTGGCGCGGCCGGCGGCAGCGCCCGCCGCCCTGGTCGTTGATGAAGCGAAGACCATCGACCGGCCGGGATCCGACTTCATGGTCGATGTGATCAAGAGTCTGGGGTTCGAGTACATGTTCGGCGTGCCTGCCAACACGTACATGTCGGTGCAGGAATCGATTGTCAATTATGGCCGCAACAAGGATCCGGAATTCATTTTGGCCACGAACGAAGATCTCGCGGCGGCAATGGCTCATGGGTACGCCAAGATCGCGGGCAAACCGGCGCTTGTCGGCTGTCACGGCACGGTGGGCGCGCAACACGCAACGATGGGCATCTACGATGCGTTCTGCGACCGCGTTCCGATGGTGATGATCCTCGGCAACATCTTTGATGCTGCGAAACGCGGGACGGGCAAGGTCGCCTGGGTCCACAGCGCTCAAGACGCGGCGGCGTTAGTCCGTGATATGACCAAGTGGGATGATGCTCCTCATTCGCTGCCGCACTTTGCCGAATCCATGGTGCGCGCCTACAAAATTGCCATGACTCCGCCGATGATGCCTGTAGCATTGGTTCTCGACGTCGAACTGCAGGAAGAGGAAGTGCCCGCCAACGCGGACCTGCACATTCCCAAATTAGGTACGCTTGTTCCTCCCGCCGCGGACCCGGCGGCCGTCGCCGAAGTGGCGAAGCTTCTGGTCGCAGCCGAACATCCGGTGATTGTCGTCGACCGTGTCGCCCGCACGCCGGAAGCGATCAAACATATGATCGAGCTCGCGGAAACCCTTCAGGCTGCCGTCGTGGATCGCAAGGGAAGGATGAACTTCCCGAACCGCCATCCGCTCGAGCAGACACGCAGCCGGATGGGTGTAGCCAATGCGGATGTCGTGCTTGGTATCGAAGTCATCGATTTTGCGGGCATACGATCGCAAAGAGCCGGTTCGAAACGCATCAGCATTACCGCGAACGACCTTTTTGCAAAGTCCAACTACACCGATTATTTGAAGTTTGCCGAAACCGATATTGCTATCCAAGCCGACGGCGAGGCCACGCTGCCTCTGCTTGTCGATGCAGTCAAACGGTTGATCACGCCTGAGCGGAAGCGTTTGTTCGAAGAGCGTGGAGCAAAATTGGCTGCAGCTCACAAAGAAGCATTTGATCAGTACACACGACAGGCGGCAATCGGCTGGAATGACAGCCCTGTCAGCACGGCCCGTGTCACTGCCGAATTGTGGCCGCTGATCAAGAATGAGGATTGGTCGCTTGTAGCGGATCTCTCCTTCTTCCAGGATTGGCCGATGAAGCTGTGGAATTTCGATAAACATTATCAGTTCATCGGCGGCCCCGGCGGATACGGCATCGGCTACGGCGCGCCGGCGGCGGTGGGCGCAGCCATCGCGAATAAGAAATACGGCCGGATCTCGATCAACATTCAGCAGGACGGCGATTTGATGATGGGTCCCGGCAGCCTCTGGACCGCTGCGAATCATCACCTTCCTTTGTTGACGATCATGCACAACAACCAGGGCTTCCATAATGAATGCATGGAAGCCGAGCGTTTGGCCCTGCGCCGCGGGCGCGACGGCACGCGCGCCCATATCGGAAACAGGTTGATCGAACCCGTCATCGATTACGCGAAGATGGCAGAAAGCATGGGCATGCATGGTGAGGGCCCGATCACCGATCCGAGCCAGCTGGGTCCGGCACTCAAACGTGCCATGGAAGTGGTCAAACGCGGCGAACCGGCGATGGTCGATGTGCGAACGCAACCGCGCTAGGGGGAAATATGTTTTATCGCGCGTTGTTGGTGACAGCGATTGTGCTGACCGTTCCGAGTGCGGCGCTTACGCAAGAATCCTCGTCCTCGTTGGCCGGTAATGCCGAAAACGGAAAGAAGCTTTTCGGGATCTATTTCTGTTGGTCCTGTCACGGGTCCAACGGACGCGCCGGAGGGACCGCTCCGGCCATTGCACCCAGTACGCGATCGGCTGAGGATCTCATCAAATACGTTCGTAAACCGCGGGGTCCAATGCCACCGTATACGAGCAAGTCGATCTCGGACCGCGATCTGGCGGATATCGCGGCATTCTTGAGATCGGTGCCGAAGGATCCGGATTTAAAAACGATTCCGCTGTTAAATCAGCCATAAGATTCCTCACGGAGGTCACGATGAGCCCACGACCCGTTTTCTCAATAGCCGCAGCCGTCGCCATAATGGCGGTATTTTCAATCGCACAAACGCGGACAGCAAAAACATTGGATATCTACGTCATCGATGTCGAGGGTGGTAATGCAACGCTGTTCGTCCCTCCATCCGGAGAGTCGGTACTGATCGACACCGGCAACGTCGGGCCGGCGGCCGCCCGAGACGCAGCGCGGATTCAGGCCGCGATGAAAGATGCCGGCATACAGCAGATCGATCATCTGATCACGACGCACTGGCACGGCGATCACTTTGGCGGAATGGCCGAGCTGGCGTCGCGCGTCACGGTCAAAGAATTCATCGACCACGGAGGAAATGTTCAGCCGGCGCAGCCGGCCGACGACTTTCTGCAGAAGACGTATCCCCAGCTTTACGCAAAGGCGAAGCACACGGTCGCAAAACCGGGAGATAAAATTCCAGTTGCCGGCCTCGACTGGCGTATTGTCGCCTCGGGCGGAGAACACATCACCTCGGCGTTACAGGGCGCGCCGGGCGCAGGGAAACCGAATCCATATTGTTCCAGCTTCCAGCCCCAAGAAGTGGACAAGACCGAGAATGCGCAGTCGGTCGGAAGCCATGTCACTTTTGGAAAATTCCGCGTGTTGCATCTCGGCGATCTGACGTGGAACAAGGAATTCGACCTGATGTGTCCGCAGAATCGCATCGGCACGGTCGACCTGTGGATCGTCTCCCATCACGGACAAGCGATATCGAACTCTCCCGTGCTGGCGCACGCCATTCAAGCACGCGCGGCGATCATGAACAATGGAACTCGAAAGGGCGGGCAACCCGATGCGATGCGGATCATCCATTCGGCGCCCGGCCTGGAAGATCTATGGCAGATTCACTTCTCCCAATTGAGCGGACAAGAATACACCGTGCCCGGAATGTTCATCGCGAACACCATTGACGAACCGCAAAACGCGATTCCGATCGCCCCTATTCCGACTCCGCAGCCCGGCCCCGGCGCGCCTCCTGCCCCCGCGCACAATGGGACCGCGTATTGGATCAAGGTATCTGCTCAGCAAGACGGGACGTTCACCATAACGAACACGCGCAACGGGTTTAGTAAGACCTATCGTCCGGGATTGTAATGCGATGAGAAATGAAAATTGATTAATGAATATTGATTAATCGCATTAATCATTATTCATTAATCAATTTTCATTTCTCATTTCGAGCTTCCGCCTGGCAAGTGCTCCAAATCTCGATTGTTCTCATTGCAGATGGCTTCCATAACTTCGCCGTCCGCCAATAAACGGAACTGCTCGGTGACCGTCCACGGCTTTGTATAGGCGTTCGGGTCGTCGATCGTGATTTGAATTTCCATGTGGCCAAAATCTTTCCGTTGGAAGCGCTCGATCACGTGCAGCGCATCCGTGGAGGGCCTGCCCAATTGATCGATCCAGGCCTTTCCGTTGAAACCTTTCGTGTCGACGATCAGCGCGTCGCCCTGCCACTTACCGGTAGAATATCCCAGCCAACTTGGCGGGGCATCTGGTGCGACTTCCCTGCCATCGAGAAAAATCTGACGCCAAAGGTTGAACGCTTCATAAACGATGGCAATGAATGCCGGCGTCTGAACAAGTTTCCAGGGCGCAGGCGCGGCGTTGATGCGCGGCACTCCTTGAGGGAGGCAGTTTGCGGGTTGGTCTTCTTTGGAGTGGGCCCCGGTCTTGCGCTCGTCGAACAGCGCCTTGGCCCAGGGCTGATAGGGCACATCTTCAGGCTTTAGATCGGCGGCGATGTTCTGTACATACCTGTTGTTGGCCGGTTCCCAAATGCCCGAAAGATCGGGCTTGCCGTCGAGCAATCGAGGAGCCGGCGCTGAGAGGTTTGGCTTACCCTCTGCCGTTCGCGGAACCTTCGCTGGAGGCACCTTTAACCACTGTGCGTGGGCCGGCACGGACAACAGAAGAAGTGTCGCAGCGGAAAGAGCGATGACTGATTTCATTTCTATCCTCATTTGCCAAACACCCATAACGAAAAAAACGCACCTAATCTTCATTTTTAGTCTCCCCGAGCTTGCGGCTGATTATAAACTAAGCGTCAGTTTAAAGAGACTTTCACAAACGGAGTCGAACATGAAAACAGTGATTTCGATTTTAGTAATTATCGTGATCGGGGTGTCGATCGCGGCCGGACAATCGCAGGTGAAGAAAGAGTCGGTACCGGGTATTAACAACTTCGCGAAGGTCGAGAGCACCGTCGCGTGCGCCGGAGCGATTACGCCGGCCGCGGTAGCCGATATCAAAAAGATGGGATATGCATCAATCATCAATCTCCGCGAGGCGAGTGAACCCGGCTCAGATGTCGAGGCTGAAGCTGCGGCAGCGAAGACAGCCCAAATCCGTTACTTCCACGTGCCGTTCAATGGAGGCAAGCCGGAAACCGCTGCCGTCGATCAATTCCTGAAGGCAATCACGACACCCGGTGTCGAACCTGCGTTCATCCATTGCGCCGGCGGCAACCGCGCCGCCTCAATGTGGTTCATCAAAAGAGCTCTCATCGACAAATGGGACACGACTCGAGCCATGGCCGAAGCCACCGATCTCGGCTTCACAAGCCAGCCGCTCAAGAACTTCGCGATGGATTACGTGAAGGGTCACTCGAAATAAGACTGGCCACAAAAAGGCACAAAAATGTTTCGAGTTCATCTTTCTTGTGTCTTCTGTGCCTTTTTGTGGCTATTCCCCTGCGATGACCATGATTAAGACCGCGAATTTCCGTATTATGCGCGACATCGGCGATTTTTAAAATCGCGGTTTTCCCGATAAAAGCTCCCTCATGTCGCCTGAAGAAGGCGAAAACTGCGGTGCCGCGATTGCTATTCGTTGGCGATGAGCCCAGAGCCGCATCGGCTGGTTCGCCGGATCCTGAATGCCGCCCAATCAGTCCATTCCGCGCTCGGCTGCGGATTCATTGAAAGCGTTTACGCCAGAGCACTACTGGTCGAGTTAAAGAAAACCGATCTTCGAATTGAGCGCGAGAAGCTGATCAAGATCTGGTACGGATCTCACATTGTCGGCAAACACTTTCTCGATCTTGTTGTTGGCGAAACTGTACTCATCGAACTGAAGGCTGCGCGCGCCATCGTCCCAGTCCATGCCGCTCAAATGAAATCCTACCTGCACGCGACAGGTTACTCGACAGGTCTCATTCTGAATTTCGGAATGCCGGAATTGCAGTGGGAACTTCTTCAATCTGAAAAGCGGGAAGGAGCGGGGACTGATGGTAATGGTGTTTCGGAACCTTCGCTTAATGACAGATGAGGTATATACTCTCACCCAGCAACGAGAATAATTTTGCTGGAGGAGCATATGCGAATCGAACGCCGGAGAGTTCGTGCGCTACGCGTGGTGTGTGTGATGTTCGCCATGGGAGTAGCTTTGTTTTTCGCAGGCGCGACGCCTTGGTTCCATTCGGCTGTTGGCGCGCCAAAGGAGGGAATTGCCGATTCCGTCGGAATGACAGACGATCTTCAGAAGTCCCTCCGGCTGGATACCTACACTGTCGTTGCCGATAGCGGTCCCGGACGTGGCGAAGTGATTTACTTCTATAAATGCTGGATGTGTCACAACAAATACGCCAAGGGCGGACCATATCTGCAGGATCTGTATCAGCGCGCGAAGCTGGTATCCGGTGAGGCAGTAACGGACGAGAGTGTAACCGCGAAGATCAAAGCGGGTGGTCCGGGCATGCCGGCTTATCGCCATACTCTGACCGACGCGGATATCGCCGATCTGCGGGCCTATATCCGATCGGGAAAATGCTGCGTCGAGGGCGAGAATCCTCCGTCGAACCCGTGGTATCGCGCACAAACCAATAAATGGCCCGTTCAGAGCGGACTCAATGGCGGCGCCACAGGAGTCATTCGGGTCAAGAGCGGAGACTCGCCCGAAGGTGTGGGCATCCAGCTCATCGCGCCGAACGGTGTCCGGACCACGGTGTACGCCGACGGCGACGGCAAATTTGAGTTCCCTAAAATGCAAGCCGGCTCTTATACGCTCCGCATCGCGACGCCGGTTCCGTTCAAGCCGTACCGGCGCGAGGCGGTCTCCATTGACGGCGCTACCAAACTCGGCGAGATCCTACTGGAGCGTATCGCCGAATCCGATAATCTTCCGGCTTCCCCCGAACTCGAAGCTCAGCTCAGCGGCGCCGAGTTACTTTGGAATATTCCCGGCACCGCAGAAGAAAAAGCCACGTTCCAGAAAAATTGCTCCGGCTGCCACTCCTGGCAGCAAGTTTTCCGGAACCGATTCGACGATCACGGTTGGGCCCTCGTCGTGGACCGCATGATGCACTTTACCGGCACGGCCATCGCTGTTCGAAACCGCCCGATGTCGGCGCCCGATCCCGAGTACACCTTGCTTGTGAAATGGCTCACGAGAGTCCGTAGTCCCGAGTCGAAGGATGCGCCGCTCCGCGTTTTCCCGCGACCGCGCGGCTCATCGACCAAAGTCGTCGTTACGGAATTCGAAATGCCGCAGCAACTGCTTGCTCTTCACGATGCGGCTCTTGATGGAGAGGGCAACGTTTGGTTCACCAGCCACAAGACGCGTTACGTCGGCAAAATGGATCCGAAAACAGGAATCTTCACTGAATACACCCTTCCGTTAACTCCCGGTGTTATGCCCGGAACGCATCACCAGGAAATCGACAAAAACGGCATCGCTTGGATCTCGGAAAACTGGGCGCACCAGTTGAACCGCCTGGATCCAAAGACCAGCGACGTGAAGCAGCTCCGCATCGAAAGTAATGTTCCTCTGAATGCTCCGAGCTTCGGGAATTTCACGCTCGACAAGGAGGGCTTCGTTTGGGATGCGCGCGCGAACCGCATTGCCAAACTCGATCCGAATACGGGCAAGGCCCTGAAAGAATGGCCGCTGCAAACAGCGAGCAGTTACGACAACGCCATTTCCTATGACGGGAAATATTGGGGAGGCAGCGGGCCCGCTAATTGGGGCAATACGGTCGAGATGCTGGAGATTCAGACAGGAAAGATACTGAACCTGAACAGTGGCACTCACATGATGACGGCCAAGCGCGGCGGTTTCGATCCGTTCGGAAATACGTGGTGGGGCGGAGCAGATGGCGCTCTGATCGAGCTCAATGCGAAAGCTAAGCGGATTGAGGAATTCTGGCCGCCTATTGCGCCGCATCCGTACACGGATTTCTACGAAGCCTATCCCGACAAAAATGGCGAGATATGGGCGGGCGTGCTCCACGGCCGGCAGATGCTTCGACTGGATCCGAAGACGGAGCGGTGGCGGGTCTACCAGATGCCGGAGCCTTATTCGTACGACCGCAGAACCATCATCGATGCCTCGACCAAACCAGTGACGGTTTGGTACGTGGATTACAACAACTATCTGGTACGTGTTCAACCGCTGGAGTGATCCACTGTAGCGGCGCTCCGCGAAGCGCAAGCGCGGTAGCGCGCAGCCTCAAGAGATGAGCGCCGGGAATTTCACAGGCGCGACATTGTAGCGCTCATAGACCGCCGCTACAGTTTCTTATAGGACATTCGCCTGCCGCATCACACGTTCACATTTTTGTTTGATGCGGCTGGCTACATCGAAGGGATCTCCCTCGACGAGTTCCATAAGGAACAATTCGACTGACAGTGCGCCTCGATATTCCTTTTCCGCCAGCTTCTTCAAGATTGCAACGACGGGAGCGTTTCCATCGCCGGGAATAACTCTGCCATTGTTGTCTATCAATTCCCGCGGCGTGTCCAGAATATCTTGGAAGTGAGCATGGGCGAGTTCGCCCGGACGAATCATATCGAGATCTTCGAATTTGCTCATCCCGGACCAGAAATGAAAGAAATCCAGCATCGGCCGCACGTTGGGGTGGGCTCCTTCGCGAATCATCTTTAGCGAGGAACTCAGCGTTGCCAGATGCGTGGAAACCCG
The DNA here is from genome assembly GCA_003223875.1 of Acidobacteriota bacterium. Lineage (GTDB taxonomy): Bacteria > Acidobacteriota > Terriglobia > 20CM-2-55-15 > 20CM-2-55-15 > 20CM-2-55-15. The sequence continues at coordinate 20,502 of QHWY01000178.1, forward strand.
CGTGAACTCGATCATCGCGGTGAGATTGAATTGTTTCGAGATCTCTCCGATCTCGCGAATGCAATCGGGAGTGGCCTTGAAATCCTCGGGCGTCACTTTCCGGTTCGTGACGGATGGACAATAAATCTTCTGGAGGCCGATCGTCGAAAACTGCTCGCACCGCCGTTTCCATGTTTCGAGCGATGCAGCGCGGGCGGGTCCCGGTATCCAAATGTCCGGCGACACGGCAGCGGCCGACACCGGCGTCAAGCCGAGATCGGTGACAACGCTTTTCGCGGCGGCAAGGCTGTCGGTTTTCAGGAATTCATCGAGCAGGACATCGGTGAGCTCGACATATTTGATGCCCGCCTTCGCCCAGCCTTCAAGCGACTTGCGATATCCGGCCGCGCGAGACGTGTTCTGGTGAATCGAGAGAAGCATTTTGCCTGAGGCTGCAGTTTGTCCCATGAGTGTCTCCGCTAGAGAGATCGCGAAGGGCGCCATTAGCATCGTTCGCCGTGAAATCATGCGTGAGACTATAGCCTAGGAGGGCAGAAAATGAAAAACCCCGACGAGCCTTACGGCTCCTCGGGGTTTTTACTCCCGGCAACGACCTAGTCTCCCACGCAGTCGCCCGCGCAGTACCATCGGCCCTGAGAGGCTTAACTTCCGTGTTCGGGATGGGAACGGGTGTGGCCCTCTCGGTACGGTCACCGAAAACCTTAGATTTTCAAAATGAGAATTGAAAATTGATTAATGACGAGTGATTAATCATTATTCATTAATCAATTCTCAATTGTCATTCGAGGTCCTTGACAACTCAATATTGATGGGCAAAACGAGCGCACGAACTCGTAATGATAATAACTTTTATGATCAAGCCGCACGACCGATTAGTACGGGTAAGCTAAAGTTGTTACCAACCTTACACATCCCGCCTATCAACGTGGTAGTCTTCCACGGGTCTTTAGGGTCTTGCGACCGGGAGATCTTATCTCGTAGCAGGCTTCACGCTTAGATGCATTCAGCGTTTATCCCAACCGGACATAGCTACCCAGCCACGCCATTGGCATGACGGCTGGTACACTAGAGGTCCGTCCAACCCAGTCCTCTCGTACTAAGGTCAGACCTACTCAAATCTCCTGCGCCCACACTAGATAGGGACCGAACTGTCTCGCGACGTTCTGAACCCAGCTCACGTACCGCTTTAATAGGCGAACAGCCTAACCCTTGGGACCTTCTACAGCC
>QHWY01000179.1:0-29377 GCA_003223875.1 Acidobacteriota bacterium
ATCGTCTCCTGAGCCATGTTGCGTTGCAAACGCCACATCTCGGAGTACAAGCCTGCATCAGCGAGAAGTTTCCTATGGTTTCCTATTTCGACGACCGAGCCTTCTTTCAGTACAGCGATCTGATCAACGTGGCGCACGGTGGACAAATTGTGAGCAACGACGATGGTCGTTCGGCCATAAACCAGACGATCCAGAGACTCCACGATTGCATTCTCCGCTTCGGCATCCAGGCCGAGGGTCGGTTCATCCAAAATGAGGATCGGGGCGTCCTTCAAGAAAACGCGTGCGAGAGATATCCGCTGGCGCTGGCCTCCGGACAGCAACGAGCCCTGCTCGCCGATCTGAGTGTCATACTGCTGTGGCAACGCCATGATGAACTCGTCGGCGCCCGCTATTCGTGCGGCTCTCCGGATTTCGTCGAAAGTTGCATCGGGTTTTCCGTAGGCGATGTTTTCGCGGACGGTAACACCGAATAGAATGTTTTGCTGCAGCATCAATCCGACGTTGGAGCGGAGAGACTTCAACGTCAGACTGCGGATGTCTGCGCCGTCCACCGTGATGCGTCCGGAGTTAACGTCATATAACCGGAGTAACAAGGATGCGAGTGTGGTCTTCCCGGCACCGGAAGGGCCAACCAAAGCCAAACTCGAGCCCGCAGGAATATCAAGCGAGACCTTGCGGAGTACTGGCCGCCTATCGGGATACGCAAACGACACTTGCTCGAAACGAATCTCACCCTTGCTCCTACCAGACAGGGGACGCGCATCTCGCGGTTCGCGTACGTCCGGCACGGCGTCCAATACCTCAAAGACACGCATCGCTCCCGCCGAAGCCTGTTGAATGCCGGCTGCACTGTACGCGAGTGCTTCAATCGGCTTGTACAGCATAGCCATGTAAGAAGCCATCAATACGACGTCACCCGGACTCAGACGCCCTTGAAGGGTTCGCGAAGCCGCAAGCCAGATCACGGCTGCGGTCCCGCAAGCCAATATAACGGCAATGGCAAATTGCGCGCTGGTCTGTATTAGCGTCAGCTCGAGACTGGCCTGGGCGCTGGCTTCAGCATATCTTCGAAAGCGGTCGTTTTCGTATTCCTCACGTCCAAAAGCCTGGACCGCTCGAATACCTGATAATGTCTCCTGGACTCTGCTTGTGACATCGCTCTCGCGCTGACAGACCTGAGCCGCTCGCGCAGCCATGCGCCTTTCGAAGCGACAGATGATCACCAGTAACGGGACTGCGACAGACAGCGCCGCTAGAGTCAACGACCAATCGCGAGTGAACATCACAGCGACAATACCGGTCAGCGTAACGATAGCTGTTAGAGTTGGAACGACACCCTGGTTGAAGATGGTTTGGACACTGTACGCGTCCCAAGCGATCCGATATAACGAGTCTCCAACCGTTGTCGAATCGTGGAACGTCAGTGACAAGCGCTGCACGTGATCGAATATGGCGCAACGCAGTTTGAAGACCATCCGAAGGCCAATGGCAACTAATTCTTGTGTACTCCAGATATTGAGCGCACCTGTGACTAATTGGATCAGGACAATAGAGACACACAAGAACGCGAGAGCCCCAAGAACAGGGTCTACAACGAGAAAGGTTGGTTTGGTGAGCTCATAAAAGGTAGCTAATTGGCCGGGCGGAGCCTCCCGTCCGAGCACCGAGTCCAGGATGAGTTTCAATGGCCACGGCTGCAGCAGCATAACTGCGGACATGCCAAACATCAGCAGGATACCAAACACAATCCGGCCATATTCACCAGCGGAGTAACGCACAAGGAGGCGTGCAGCCACCTTCAAGGGGCTCCAGGTGTGATGGACTTTGATAGGACGCCGAGGCGAACTTTTCATGACAGACCACAATAATGCGATGCGTTTAAGGCTTGAGAAAGCCGTTTGTGCATTCATCGTTGTTCTAAAAATGCCTTCAAATCGGTGTCCGGTCCCATTGCAATGCGGGGCATCCGGTACATGTCGGTGACTGGGCCACGATTCACGCGACCGTCACCGCTGAAAAGAAAGGCGGCACGGTAGCCAGCGCGTCGCACCGCGGCGATGTCTGTTGCGGCATCGCCGTACGGATAGGACAGCAGTTCGATGCGTTTGTTCAGCCCCGCCTCCAGCACCGCTTTCGAACGACGCAGTTCGTCGGTCTGCGTCGCGACGTCAAGTTGCGAGAGCCACCGATGCGAGGCGGTGTGAGATTGGACGGAGACGCCGTTTCGTTCCAGCACGCGCAGATCGTCCCAATTGCAAATCGGCTCCGTCGGTTCCATGCCCTGGTCGAAAGTGTTGGAGCCGCCAATGAAATCGGTCGGCAGGAACAACGCGGCAGGGCAATCGAACTGGCGCAAGCAAGGCAATGCCACCGTCAACGTCGAACGATAGCCGTCATCGAACGTCACCAGCGCGGCGCGTTCGGGCAGGCTCGCCGGTTCGTCGAGACCGCGCAACAAGGCGGCTGCACTGATGAACTGCCAGCCCTGGTCGCAGAGCCAGCGCAGCTGAGAGAGAAAGGTCGCCGCGGGCACGTAATACCACGACTCCCACCCGCCCGGGGAGGGCGGGCCGATTTTGTGGTAGCCGAGAATTGCCAAGGAGCGAATGTTTTTATCGTTGCTCATGTTGTTACGACAAAGCCCGCTCCAACACGCCCCTCACAACCTTGCGTCCGTCGAAATTTTCCTCCGCCAGCGTGCGCGCCAACTGACACTGCCACGGGTAATCGGCCACGACCTGTTCCACGCTGCGGACCGCCTCGGGCAAATCGCGGAACCGAAACATCCCCGCCCCATCCGGCAAAATCCGGCTTGGACCGGTGTGCTGGATGATGGCGGGCTTGCCACTGGCTAGATAGCAAATCGTGCGGTCGCTAACCCATGCATTTTGGAACCGGACGCACGACGGTTTGACGCAACTGAATTCGCCAAAGGAATTCTGGAGGTACCGCTGATAACTCCAGGGCGTTGCCGTAACGGTGTCCGATTCGATCACCCGCCAGCCGTTCGATTCCAGCACGGCCTGCTCCCTTTCCTCGCCGCCAAGGCACGCGGCCAGTTCCATTGGCTGGCGCACTTGGCGCGGCAATTCGAGAAACGGCAGGAAGCCGGTGCGCTTGTCGTTCTTGTAGCCGTCGCGGTTGTCGCCGACCCATTCGTCAGCGTGCCAATGCGTCACCGTCGTGAGCGGCGCATCGGCGCCTGCCGGACATACGGGCCACCAATCCAATGCTACGCACGGCGGCGTGTACTGCCACGCCACTCCCACATCAGGGAATCGCGCGCCCAGTTGTCCGACCGTTTCACCAATGGTGAAGTACATATCATGTTTGGCAACGTATAACTCGCCTTCGCTGATCCAGGTTTGGAGCAACCCCGGGTCGATATCGACCAGCGCCGTCCTCCGAAATGCCTTCACAATTTCCGGCCGTGTTTTATACCGCATATTCAATAACAAATCGGCTTCAGTCGCTGCAGCGAATTCCACACAGTCCGCTGTCAACTCCGCCGGCAACGCTGCCGTTGTGCGTGACGCGATCGCGAGGCTGTCACCGAGGCCGTAACGCGCCAGCCGTTGCTTGAAGAGCGCGATTTTGTCACGCGTTTCCGCAATGGGATTCGCCGGGTCGACAGTTTCCAGCCAAATCACGCGACAGCCCAGCGCCCGCAATGACAACGCCCAGTTCAGATACACCCACAAGTGGCCGCCGCCCCTCATGTAGAACATCGCGTCGGCCGCCAGACATACCGTGACGCTCACGCCCTCTTTCTTTCGCACGCGCGCCGCCGCCCTCAAGGAGCTCCGGGTATGATTCATTTCGATGAGACGCTGAGGTGAACGTGTCATGGCAGACCGCAATAGTGGGATTGTGTGCGCGTTCGCCCGGCCTCCACACTCTGGCTGAGCGACGCCTCCGCACGTGCGCAATCCTTGAATATCCAGGTGACCAACAACGATGCGCCTAAAACAAGGATGCTTGCACCCGTCAACTCATTCTTGACGACTGCGTAAACCCAGGTTGCAAGGAGACAAAGGAACGCGACAACAGGTTGAACAGCGATGGTGGGCCAGATTCGGAATTTCAATAACTGCTTGCCTTGTCCGTGTTCTTCTACCGCCAGTTGCGTCCGCACACCACCCAGCAGACCTCCTCGGACCTCGATGTCCCACGTTTCGAAGTCGCCTCCTGCGAGCACAATAGCCCCGTGGCCTTTCAGGAATGACTCCAGCATTGTCAGCCAACCTTCAGTCGGCAGCCAGGACTCACTCCAGATGCTTACCAAGCGGGGCCTGGGGAACTTCAGTTCGGGAACGCCGTGACGTCTCCAGGGTGTGAGTCCGTGTCGGAGTCTGCCGCACAGGCGGGCGATCGGTTGCATGAAATGCAACACGGCGGTGAGTGAATACAACTGCCATCGGCGGTTTTTGCGCCAAAATGAAGCGTGTCCAGCTCCCGAAACTGCCTGCGCAACAAGCGGGAGAAGGGAAAGTAAAAACGGGACAGAGAACAGAGTCAAAGGAGCCCAGAGTATTCCAATAAAGGCGAGCATACCCATTGTGGCGGAGACCATGTACCACTCTGGAATTTGAAACAACTGGCCAATTCCACCGGTTGCTGGCTGGTAGATCGACTGAAACGGCGCAGAGTTCCACTTTCCGTGATAAATCCGGCCCCGGCCCCCGAGCAGTGGGCGAAGGAAGCCTCGTCCATATAACCGGCCTTGCCAACGGACATGGCCAAGCGCGTTGTATTTTTCAGGCCACTTCTGCTCAAGCATCGCCTCGGCACGTCCGTATCCGAACTGCTGCCTCCAGTAGGCTTTCACCGAATTGCGCCGGTGATGCCAGACAACTGCTGCTGGATGAAAACCGATCGTCCATCCTCTTTCCGTCAGTCGCCAGCAGACGTCCACGTCGTCGCCAGCCGAACGAAACTGCGGGTCAAACCCACCGATGGCGTGGAGAGCAGAACTTCGAAAAGCTATATTGCAGCCTGGAATGTGTTCGGCTTCAGTATCGGAAATCAGCACATGCAGCGGCCCACCCGGCGCGTTTGCGACGCATTCGGCGATCGGGCCATCATCTGCCGGAGGGATGTTGGGACCACCCACAGCTACATGATCAGTTGTTAGAAAAACATGGGCGAGATACTTCAACCACTGTGGATCCGGATAGGCGTCATCATCGATGTACACGACAATTTCGCCACTAGCGGCGTGCAGTCCGACATTGCGGGCGTTGCTGAGGCCTCCGTTTGGGAGGCTGATTAAGTACACATCGTACTCTTTAGCGATCTGGGGAGTGGCGTCAGTGGATCCGTCATTCACTACAATCACTTCAAAGTTCGGATAATCCAATTGCTGCAAATGTTCAAAACAGTCCCTAATCGTTCGTGCGCCGTTGTAAGTGCAAACAATGACAGAGATGCGAGGCCATTGGATGTCCTTGCTAAACGGGACCTTCCGCCAAGTTTTCCGCACCACCTTCAACGCAGGCTTTGCTCGACGCCTTCGAGTCGTCAACCCGAAATCCCAATCTTTAACGTCGTAACCCTCGCGGTGCCATTCATCCGTCCAGGAAAACACGAAAAGGCCGGCACAGCCGGAATCGTATATTGTTGAGATCTGCCATTTGAGCGTTTCCGACTGCCCTTCCAGACCATTGCGCAGGCTGTCCAGTCCCACTTCGCCCATGACCAGCGGCCGGTCGCCGGTGAGGTTCTGCAAGTGGGCTAGATAGTCTTGAAGCTTTTCCTTCGACTCGAGGTACACGTTGAAGCAGGCGAAGTCCAGAAAAGGCAGTTGGAGATAGGCCGTCGTCGGAAAATTGACGTACGTGACGAGCGCGTTAGGATCCTCCTCCTTCACAGCGTGATAGAGACGCTTGATGAAGCGCTCTATGGCGCGCTGGCCATGCCACCGGACAATGGACGCCGGTATCTCGTTAGCCACGGCAAAACCCAAAACCGCGCGATGACCGGCGCACGCACGCACTCCAACCCGGACCTCTTGTTCGATACCGCTTTGAAGCGCATCACTGTCGAGAAAGGTTACGTGCTGCGTCCCCGGCAAACCAACCATCACGTAGAGCCCGGCCTCTTCGGCTAGGTCTAGCAGCCACAACGGTGGAACCGTGTAGGTTCGGACGCAGTTCACACCTTTGGAACTCATTAAGGCAAAATCTGTCCGAACGATCGAAGACGAAGGGTAATCGATTCCTTGTGAGTCCGGCTTGAAACTGCCGTAGGTCACTCCCTTTATGTAGAATTTTTCATCACCGATAAAAAGGAACTTCCCTTGAACACGGGGTCGTGCAGTTGTATGCACGGTTACGCTTTGTGCGATTTCGTATCTCGAATCAATCTCCTTGATGTACTGCTCTTGGACATCTGTTGTGCCATCCGTTATTCGTGTGACTGCATTGAGCATCGCGGATCCGGACCTCCTTGTTTTTGAGTCACTCCCTGCGGACCGATGTCGAGCTTGCCCAAAGCAAAAGTGAAGGAAGTCTCCCCGGCGATTCTTCAATCAATTTGGTTGAAAAAATCGAACGGATTTAGCAGCCCTCAGCTGGAGTTACCTATCCAATGCCCAGTCCCTGGTTGTAATTACGCCAAAAAACGGCGGTTTGGGTGACACATTCTGGAACTGGTCTCAAAGGACGCAACTAGTTCAACTCCTTAGACATCGGTCTAAAACCAGTGTGTATTAAGCACGAAGGATGCCGACGAAAACTGGCAAACCTTGAAGAGAAACCCATGTCCTGAATAACACCCGATCGAAAACAAAATGCGTCAGCCCAAGCTTTGAAGTGATCGGTACCCGTAATCACAAAACCGCTGAGAGTGAAGAACAATTTCACGCCGCTGTCTGCTCCGTAGCCAAATACAGCTTTGCAGCCGATGTCCCGAGTGTACGATCCCTCCTCTCGGAGAAATGACGAGCTGTTGTTAAGACCGCAGCAACATCAGTGCCGATGATCCCGAACACTACAGTGTCAATTGAGCCGCATGCGAAACGTGGCCGGTCTCCAGCGATTGTGCTGATGGTGATTGCAATCTTTAACGCGATAGGTTTTCCAGCTCTCGGACAGGGGAAGACGTCGACCCACCCGGCGCTCGTACAGAGTATCCGGGTTCAAAGTTATCCCGATGAGACCCGGATTGTGATCGAGTTACGCGCGGCGGTGCATTTTACATATGAAAGGTTGTCTAAGCCTGATCGGCTGTACATGGACTTGTGGGGCACGCGACTTGGTCCGCAGCTGAGATATGGCCGAATGCCCATCAATAATCCGCTCCTGACAGCGATCAATATTGACGAAACGCCGATCGGAACTCGAATGCTGATGGAACTGAATTTTAACGGTTCCTATGACGTCTTTCCGGAATCGAATCCCCACCGAATCGTGGTGAAACTAAAGATGGACTCGAAACCTGGGCCTGTTCAGAAGGACATTGCTCGGACTGAGTCATCCGCGGCTGAGAGGCGCGCACGTGCTGAAAAGTCGCTCCAGGTCATCCAGAGATTACAATCCTCGCGGATCCCCCGCACTGTGCCAGCGCCAGCACCTGCCCCTCATCCCGATCTTCCGGGTCTACCGACGGCTGCGCTGGCTGTTCCCGCACTGCCTCTCCGGCCACCACTGTTTGCGTCATCCACGGCACTGAGCGCCCCAGTTGCCGAACCAACAATAGCTATTACGAGTGGACGCACGCTTACGATACCCAAGGTATCTCGGCCGCCACGGCTTGACGATTTTGTAAATGGGGTACCGCGAGAAGCCGAGGCTCGGATCACGGATTTTCGTCAGCGTGAGCCGGCTGATGGTGAGCCGATTAGCCAAGAGACCGTCGCCTATCTGTCCTACGACGATAAAAATCTGTATGTCGTGTTCGTGTGTAAGGACGATCCGGGCGAGATACGGGCAAGGATGGTTCAACGCGAGGAAATTTTTGAAGATGACCAGGTTTCAATTTATCTCGACACATTCCACGATCATCAGCACGCGTATGTATTTTCAGCCAATCCGCTGGGTATCCAACAGGACGGTACGATTATCGAAGGTCAGGGTCCGGATTACACCTTCGACACACTGTGGCATTCAAAGGGGCGATTAACCCGAGACGGATTCATTGTGTGGATTGCAGTACCATTCAAAAGTGTTCGGTTCTCGATTGTTCCGGGACAGACATGGGGCGTGGCTTTGGGCCGATCCATATTGCATAACAACGAAAATTCGTTCTGGCCATACATCACGCAGCGAGAGAATTCTTTCATCCAGCAAATGGCTGGACTGGAAGGTCTGAAGAATATCTCCACCGGTCACAATGTGCAGATCATTCCTTATGGCACCTTCACGCGATTGGATCAGAGGCACGAGCAGGGTAACACCGTCACATCGGAGGAACGGCGTCGTGGAGTGGACGCCAAGATCGTGTTCGGTGATCGTGTGTCTTTAGATACGACTGTTAATCCAGACTTCAGCGAAGTCGAATCCAACGAACCTCAAGTCACCATCAATCAGCGGTTCGAGGTGTATTTTCCTGAGAAACGACCCTTCTTTATCGAAAATGCCAGTCTGTTCCAGACGCCTCTGAATCTGTTTTTCTCGCGCCGCATTGCGGATCCAGAATTCGGATCGCGGCTTACCGGCAAGCTTGGTCAATGGAGTGTTGCTGCTCTTGCTGCGAACGACAGGGCAGCTAATTCGAGCGCCGTCGCCACCAGGCACGGGGCTGAAATTGGCGTTGTCCGCGTATTACGGGGAATCGGCGAGCAATCGAGCTTTGGTGTTCTGGCGCTTAGTCGGGACTTTGCGTCGAGTGCCAGCCGCGTCTTCGCGGCGGACACTCGGATCAAACTGGCAGCAAACTGGGTGCTCACAGGACAGATGGCGCGCAGCTACGACAATAGAGACGGAACTAAACGATCCGGTCCCAGCTATCTTGGACAGTTGACCCGTGCCGGTCGACATTTTACCTACTCTCACACGTATTCGGACGTGAGTCCGGACTTCCGGTCGCCACTCGGGTTCATCCCTCGGGTAGACATCCGGCAGTCCGGACAGTACGTCAGCTATCTATGGCGTCCTGAAGACCGAAACATTGTAGCCGTCGGCCCGGCTTGGACTGGAGTCGTTAATCTCGACCGTCGCGGGCGGATACAGGACTGGTATTCCGCAGCCGATTTCAATGTCTTTCTGAAAGGACAGACTCAGCTGACTGCTCAGCGATCCGAGGCTTTCGAGCGATTTGCATCGCGCGACTTCCGCAAAGAGGCAACTAACGCATCCTTTTCTACCGCATGGTCGAAGCGGATCGGAATGTCGGCCTTCTACCAACAAGGTACCGCGATCAATTACTCTCCAGGGCAGGGTGAAGCTCCATTCTTGTCGGGCGCTCAGATTGCAACGTTCGCGACAACGTTACGGCCCGCGTCGCGTATCCGCTCCGAGCACATGTACATTTACAGCCGTCTGACTACGCTCCCAAATTCCGATGCGAAAACCACTATCTTCAACAATCACATCATTCGATGGAAGACGAACTTTCAGCTCAGCCGCGCTCTATCACTGCGAACTATCATCGACTATACCGCGTTGCTCTCAAATACCACTCTGTTCGCAGTACCAAAATATACAAATCTGAGTGGGGATGTTCTGCTGACGTTTCTTCTCAATCCCGGCACGGCTCTCTACGTCGGATACAATACACGCTATCAACAAAATGCCGTGGAAAGTCTTGCAACAGCTCCTGTCCGCACACCGAGCCTGTTCAGTACTCCCGTTGGTCGACAGCTGTTTGCAAAAGTCAGCTATTTGTTCCGGTTCTGATATGCATAAAGATCAAACTGTCTGAACGCGCCCCATTCATCCACCGCTAGAGTCAAATTCATACCGAATCAGGGCAGCGCCAATGATCGCAGCCGTTTCCGCCTTCAAGAGAGCGGCTCCCAGGGAAACCGGCTGAAACCCGTTTTTCCCGGCTGCCGTTAATTCTTCATCCGTCCAGCCGCCCTCAGGACCGATCAAGTACAGCACAGGCGAACCGGCGAGAGCGGGTTTTAAAGAACCGCCGCCACGCTCCGCAAAGATGATTTTGGAGGAAGCGGGCAACGAAAGCACTTCACCGAATGCCTTCGGCTCGGCCAGCTTTGGCAAGTAATAATGCTTCGACTGCTTCGCTGCCTCAACAACCATCCGCATCCAGCGGTCGTGCCGGCGCCCCGGCCCAACATTCGATCGCGCGGCAGTAAACGGGGCAATGCGCGTCACGCCGACCTCCACTGCTTTTTCCAGCGCCAGCTCGAATGCAGGAATTCGAATCATCGACATCCCGAGGATCAACTCCAGTGATGGCGGGGCAACTTGACGCGATTCCCTTACCCGCGCGATTGTTTCGCTTTTAGTGACGGATTCAACCACGGCCCTCCACACATTCCCGTTTCCGTCGAAGATCTCGACCAGTTCATCCTTGACCGTGCGGGCGACAACCAGATGTCGATGCTCATCGCCCGCAATATGAATTCGATCATTCTGAAACGAAGGTGAGGGACAATAGACCGATCTAAGCGACATGCTTCTCGCAGATCAGGGCCAGCCACTCCCCCCTGGTGAGTTCCTCATAGATTGTGAAGTGAAACCGCGCGATGATGCCGCGGATCTCATCAGCTTGATCGAGAAGAATGCCCGATAGGATCGCGAGTCCGTGCCGTTTTAGCACGCGATCGAATTCTGGAAACAGGTCAACCACGAGATCCGCGGTTAGATTTCCCATTGCGAGCTGAAACGTATCCTTGTTAACCGCGTCCAGTGAGCCGCAGAATGTCCAGATACCATTCTGGCCATTACGCTCAATATTTGCGTACGCGACCTGCGCGGCTACCGGATCAAGATCGCAAGCGACAACTTTTTTCGCCCCTAACAAACGAGAGGCAATCGCTAGAAATCCCGAACCGGTGCCGACATCGAGAATCAACTGATCCGGTTCAACCCACCGTTCCAGCGCTTCGATCATAAGTTGGGTTGTCTCGTGCGTTCCAGTACCGAAAGCTTGGCCGGGATCGATTCGAATCGGAAGGCGATCATGAGGAACGACAGGATTTTCCCAACTTGGAATGACGAAGAAATCATCGCCTACCGGGAAGCTCGTATACGATTTCTTCCATTCCTCGTTCCAGTCGCATTCCTCGACAACTGTTTTGGAAATGCGAGGATCTTGCCGGCCCGAACGGCTGAATACGGTGCGAATATGACGCTGAATCTGTTCGAGGTTGGACCGGGAACCGAAGTAGAGTACCAGGCGAGTGTATCCGGACTGCGGTGATTCGTTCTCCCACACTCCTGCGACTGCATCGCCGGAAAGCTCACCGACCACAGCATCGACAAGATCATCTGGAACATCGACCGTAAGTTGGTTCCAAGACATGAAATCCGAAACCTAACTGAAAATTTCTTTTACTCGCTCCAGAATCTTTTTCTGTATCGGCTTATTCTCGGTCTCCATGGTTGACGCGAGCTTCGACAAAAGATCTCTTTGCTCGCGCGTCAGCTTGGCCGGAACGACAACGTCCAGCGTCACGAAAAGATCACCGCGTGCGGCGCCACCCCGCTTGGAAATGCCGCGGCCTTTGATGCGGAATGTGGAAGCAGTCTGTGTACCGGGGGGGACCGTCAGCTTTTCTTCGCCGCCTTCGAGCGTAGGAATCGTGATCTGTGCCCCTAGAGCGGCCTGCGGGAAGCTGATAGGAACATGACAATACAGATCATGTTCCCGGCGTTCGAAGAACTCGTGTTCCTGCATATTCAAGACAACGTACAGGTCGCCCGCAGGGCCGCCTTTGCCGCCGGCGTCTCCTTCGCCGGAAATCCGCAGCTTAGAGCCGTCGTCGACGCCGGCAGGTATTTTGATCTCGAGCGACTTCTCCCGGACGACACGGCCATCACCATGGCAGACCGGACAACGATTCTTGATCACCTGTCCCGAGCCGTGACACTGGCCGCATGTGCGGGTGATGCTGAAGAAACCTTGCTGAAAGCGAACCTGGCCGTAGCCATTACATGTCGGACACGTGGTCGCTCCGGAACCCTTTTGCGCGCCGCTGCCATTGCATTCCGCGCAGGTTTCGTGCCGGGGAACCTTGATCTTGGTCGTCGTTCCGAATGCCGCCTCTTCGAAAGTGAGATCCAGGTCGTATCGAAGATCGGCGCCGCGCTGGACGCGGCTGCCTGAACGGCGGCCGCTTCCAAACGAATCGCCGAAACCGAATATGTCACCCAAGATGTCGCTGAAGTCTGCGAAGACATTCGGGTCGAAGCCGCCGAACCCGCCCCCAGCGGCTGCTCCGACGCCAGCGTGTCCAAAACGGTCGTAATTTGCGCGTTTTTGCGAATCGCTCAAAATCGAGTAGGCTTCGGCTGCTTCTTTGAATTTTTCTTCGGCTTCTTTGTTTCCCGGATTCCGATCGGGATGATATTGAAGCGCAAGTTTGCGGTAAGCGCTCTTGATTTCCTGGTCGGAGGCGTTGCGCGAAACCCCGAGCACCTCGTAGTAGTCCCGTTTTCCGTTGTTCAAGGGTAGTTATTCCTTCTTGGCTGCGACGCTAACCATCGCCGGCCGCAGGAGGCGGCCGTTGAGCAGATAACCTTTTCGCATCTCGTCCATTACGGTGTTCTCTTCAACCTCGTCCGTGGCCTCAGTCGAAACAGCCTGATGAAAATGGGGATCAAATTTCTTCCCCTTTGCTTCGATGGGTTTCAGTCCGAAACGTCCAAGCGTGTCCTCAATTTGTTTGTAGATCAGCTCGAATCCGCGAAGCAGGTTTTGCCCTCCGCTTTGCGTCGCGGCTTTTTTCAACGCAAGCTCAAACGAATCCAGCGCGTTCAATAACTCCTTCATCAAATCGGCGGAAGCGAACTGCACGAACTCGGATTTTTCGCGATCGATTCGCTTCTTGTAGTTTTCAAATTCCGCCTGTTTTCTCAGCAAACGATCGTATAGGCTATCGCGCTCTTTTTTCAGAAGCTCAATTTCCTGTTGCGGGTCCGCGGGGGGCTGAGCCGTAGCAACGGAATCCGCAACCTGCTCGTCGGGACCGCCCTCGCCGGCTTCTCCACCCCTGCCATTTTCCGGGATAAGGCTTTCGTATTTGTCGTTTTCTCCCATAAATCCAATTATAAGGGCTTTTGCACAGATGTCAGGCCGCGAAGCGCGCGCAAGCCCGCCAGGGCGATGCCTCAAGCATTCATCATCTCACCGACAAGACGTCCGAGATAACTGACGATAGAAATGCCGCGTTCATACTCCATACGGGTTGGGCCGATGATTCCGAGAAAACCAGGCGTACGGTCATTGGACGCGTAAGAGGAAGCGATCAGCGTGAAGTCCCGCATATCCGGAATACCGAGTTCGGAACCGATGCTGATCTTTACTCCTTCCGGCGGGTTGGCCGAAATACACTCGTTGAGGATTTTTACCAGGCGGCTTTTTTCCTCAAACATCTGGAACAAAGTCCGCATCCGCTCGACGTCGGCAAATTCAGGTTGATTGAGAATGTTTACCGTCCCCTGCAAATAAATACTGTCCGGAACTGCCTCTTCTTCGAAGGTCTCGCTCCAGCTACGCAGTAACGTTAGCATGCGGTCGAACAATGTTCGTTCAAACTGCATGGCCTGCAATAGCTCGCTTCGAATTTCCGTGAGCGTTTTTCCCGAAAATTTCTCCACAAGATATCGGCTCGCCTTATCGAGTTCTTCCTGGGTGTAGGGTTCAGTAACTCGGATAAGCTTGCGTTGCAACAACCCTGTTTTGGAGACGAAGACCACCAGAATCTTGCCGTCTCCGAGATCGACGAATTCGATGTGTTTCAAAATCGTGGCGCTCATCGGAGGCGCGATGACCAGCCCGACATTCTTTGAAATTGTGGAAAGAATGACCGAGGCGCGCGACATGACGTCTTCCGGCGTCTCACTCTCGGCGAGCATTCGGTTGATGTACCGCTCATCGGATTTGCTGACTTTACCCGATTCGGCCAGACGGTCCACGTAGAAGCGATAACCCTTCTCCGAGGGGATGCGGCCCGCCGACGTATGCCGTTGGGCGAGATAGCCGTCCTCTTCAAGATCCGCCATAATATTGCGGATTGTCGCGGGACTGAATTTCCAATCCATGGATTTCGCCAAAGTCCGCGACCCGACCGGTTCACCCGAATTCACGTATGAGCGGATGATCAATTTCAGGATGTCCCGGGCCCTCTCGTCGAGTTGTTGGCCCTCGCTTTTAGCCACCATCGCGTTTTTTATAGCATTCAGGCAAGCACAGGGTCAACGGCCGGGTGGGCTCGGACACGGAATTCAATAGAGAAGTATTTCTGAAATGCGGCAATGAAGGCCTCTCTGAATTGATCGATGGCAGGGCGGGACGCAAGAAACTCGGCCACACCCGCCATTTCCGTCATTAAAGGTGCGCAATCCGGCAGGCCCGTTGCCCGGGCCAAAGTTTCCCGATTGCAGGTAATCGGCATCGAGCCGTGCTGCAAGAAACTTCGCCGTACGCGGCGCTGTGCGCTGCCGACGATCTTTCGGCCATCCACCATAAGTTCATAGCGGGAGGGTGAAAGGAAGCAAGGAGGATCGACGCCATTGCCCGAAATGTCCGGCTTCTTGGTATCTGGAGCAAGTACGGCGGCGACTCCAAGATCGTTGTATGCGAGGCAAAGAGCTTCGGACACTCGCCTATAGTTTCCATAGATGGTATCGCCGAAATAGGAAGAATCGTTCGAACTCACCGCGTAGGTGAGTTCGTCATCGTGCAGCACAGAACGGCCACCAGTGGGACGCTGAACAATGTCGATACCATTTGCCCGGCAATATTCCACGTCCACCGCCTTCTCGACCTTTTGATTGCGGCCCAGTGAGATGGTCGGACGGCTCCAGCCATAGAACCGAACGATCGTCCGTGCGACGGGGGAATTCTCCACCTCATCGAGCAGCGCGGCATCGACCGCCATGTTGGTACTGCCGTCCAGGGCACCATCGATAAGTAATTCCCATGTCATAAGGTTGGTTTTAGCCACAAAAAAGCACAAAAAACACAGAAGAATTTCTTTTGTGTCTTTTGTGCCTTTTTGTGGCTCGGTTTTTTTCTATGGGATTGTCACCGCAACAAAACTGGATCGCCATTCATTGGTATTCGCGTTCCGCTGCAATACCATGAGCGCGATATCCTGCCCCGACTTCATCACCCTTTCGGCGCGTTTGAAGTCGTCCACATTGCGAACCTCGAATCGCTCATTCCCCGCGATGACGCGCGTAATGATCATGCCGCGCATGATGCCGGCGTCTTCGGCAGCGCTATCCTGATCCACTGAGGAAACATACACACCATCAGAAGAATTCAGCCGAAGTTGGCGAACCATGTCTGAAGTAAGACCCTGAACGCGGATTCCCAATTTCGATTGAGAACCGTCGCCTTGATCATTATTGTCGGGGCTGCTATTACTTGCGCGTTCCCCGATAACTTCCTGCCGGTCTCCGATCACGATTGGAATCGTCTGCTCTTTGCTGTCACGATTGACCTTCACATGAATAGTGCGGCCGATCGGACTATTGGCAACGACATCCAGCAATGCCGAGCCGGTGGTAATCTTGTTTCCATCAATTTCCGTAATAACGTCGCCGGCGCGAATACCGGCTTTGGCCGCCGGACCTCCCGGCACGACGTACTGGACCACGACGCCGCATTCCGCTTTTAGCCCGAGCGCGCGGCACAGCGATGAATCCTGAGTCGGATTGGCACTGTATTGAATTCCGATACCGCCACGCGTTACTTTGCCGCTCTGGACAAGCTGGTTGTATACCTTGATCGCTGTATTGGACGGCAGTGCAAATCCAAGCCCCGCCGACTGACGCGTTTCGGAAATGATGGCTGTGTTAATTCCAATCACCTCACCAGTCATATTGACCAGTGGCCCGCCGCTATTGCCGGGGTTAATCGCTGCATCGGTTTGCAAAAAGCTCTGGAAATCATTCCTTGCTCCGCCGATCTCGGTTCGGCCCTTCGCGCTGATGATACCGTGGGTGACGGTGTGATCGAGGCTGAAGGGGCTTCCAATCGCCAACACCCAATCGCCGACCTTCACGGAATCGGAGTTCCCCATCTTTACGACCGGCAGATCACGTCCGGCTTCGATCTTAACGACCGCTAGATCGGTGTCGGTATCACTGCCGATAAGTTTCGCTTGAAACTCCGTCTTGTCTTCCAGGCGCACCATGATTTTCGTGGCTTTATCGACGACATGGTGGTTCGTCACGATAAAGCCGGCCTTATCGACAATAAAGCCGGTGCCGAGGTTCCGCACTCTCTCGCTGCGATCGGGCAAATCCGGACCGCCGAAAAAGTTAAAGAAATCGAATGGATCAAACTCCCGGGGATTCCGATTGCGGTTATTCGGGTTGTTGGGGTTGTTGGGATTGTTCGGATTGTTGTTGCGATCGCCACGGCGAACGGTATTTTCAGGCGCGGCCTCGGTATTGATATTGACCACGGCAGGCCCGACATTCGCCGCTATTTGAGTAAACGCGTTGGAAAGTGAAACGGGATCCGGAATGACGAGCGCCTGCGTCTTCTGCTCGCCCGCTTTGACCCCACCCGAGACCACCGTCCCGATTACAACTCCGATGGTGAGGGTTGCAATAATCAAGGTGAGATAAAGCAATCGCTTCTTTGTCATGGCTCTTAACCTTTCATCCTTTCAGAGAAGTGCTCTGCGACATTATATCTTAGCGTCTTCGCAAAATCGGGGTCAGACGGGTGAATTCCCTATTTCCCTTCAAAGAATGTTTTTTGGAAATAGGGAATTCACCCGTCTGACCCCGAATTTGACGACGTAACGGACACTTTGGTTTCAAGTTTGCGCCGGAGCTGGAATCGCATGGCGTAATTTCTTTAACCGTTCTTCGGCGGCCTGAAGTGTTTCTTCTTTTTTACAAAACGTAAATCGAATAATGTCTTTTCCGGCCGCCGGATCACTGAAAAAGCTGCTGCCCGGAACGGTCGCCACACCGATATCTTTTACCAGGAAGCGAGCAAATTCGACATCGTTCGGATAACCCCATTTTGCGACGTCACACATGACGTAGTATGCCCCTTTCGGCAGCATGGGATTCAGCCCCGCATCCTCGAGCATCTTTATCAGCCGGTCACGCCGTTGCTGATAATGCTTGGCCAGATCGGCGTAGTAGGAATCCGGAAGCCGTAGGGCTACGGCACCGGCATCTTGAAGTGGCGCTGGTGCACCGACGGTGATGAAGTCATGCATTTTGCGAATAGCGCCG
This sequence comes from Acidobacteriota bacterium, assembly GCA_003223875.1. Taxonomy (GTDB): domain Bacteria; phylum Acidobacteriota; class Terriglobia; order 20CM-2-55-15; family 20CM-2-55-15; genus 20CM-2-55-15. Next base: position 17,340 of record QHWY01000179.1, read on the forward strand.
GTGATTCCGGGCGGGGCAATGATGTATCCCACGCGCCATCCGGTCACGCTGAATGTTTTCGACATCCCATTCACGACGATCGTCCGTTCGCGCATCCCGTCCAGCGTGATCGGGGAGATATGTTTGGCGCCATCGTAGATGATGTGCTCGTAGATCTCGTCTGTGATCGCCAGGACATCCCATTTTTGGCAGAGTTCCCCGATAAACTGCAGCTCCTGGCGACTAAACACTTTGCCCGTTGGGTTATTGGGAGTGTTGATAATGATGGCTTTGGTCTTGTTATTAAAGGCTGCCGCAAGTTCCTTCTCGTCAAATGACCAATCGGGTCTTTGCAATTGAACGTAGCGTGGCGTGGCGCCGGAAATGATCGCGTCGGGACCATAATTCTCGTAGAACGGTTCGAAAACGATGACTTCGTCACCCGGATTAATAACCGCAAGCAGCACATCGATCATTGCTTCCGTCGAACCGCACGAGACGGTAATCTCGCGCTCCGGATCGATATCGATGCCCATGAATTTTTTCGTCTTGTAAACGAGCGCGTCGCGGAAATTCTTTGCGCCCCACGTGATTGCATACTGGTTGACATCCGCGAATATCGCGTCCGCAGCCGCTTTCTTGAGCACATCGGGAGCCGGGAAATCGGGAAATCCCTGCGAGAGATTAATGGCGTCATGCTCCAGGGCAAGACGAGTCATCTCGCGGATGACCGATTCGGTAAACTGAGCTGCCTTATATGAGATCGACTTTTTAAACATCTTACGAATTCATGGGACCCGGATAGGCCGCCCCCATGCGTGATGGATCATTCTCGGTCAGGATGCGGATCAGTTCTTCGTGGAAATAATCGTGCGCGACCAGTACGGGGGCGGAAACGCGGCGCTTATACGTCTCGCGTCCGAGATCGATTTCTTTTTGCAATCTTCGATAAATGTCCGAGTGCTCGCGTCCTTCCCTGAGTTCTTGTTCATGATAGAGCTTAATTTCCGACACCAAAAGCCGCGCGGTTCGACGCGCCTCGGCGTGAGCCTTTGGATCCGGCGATTCTGCGCTATGTGTGGCCGCCAACGTCCCGGTAGATGCGGCCGCGCTTGAAACCGCGTCATTGTCTCGTGATCCCTCAGCGGGCTTCGGTGCTGGAGCTCTCAACTTCAGCGCGAAAACTTCGATAGCGTGTTGCAGTGACGAGGTCAAGAAGTCGAGCGCCTCGGCTCGGTAAGGCGAAACAGCGCAAACAGCCGCTACCGCGTTACCGCGCAGTGAAATTGTTCTGAAGTAAGACTCGGGATCGGTCGTTTTTTCTGAAATGATTTCAGGAAATACCGCCTCCCCGCGGCTCTTCCACAATGCGAGACCATCACGTTTCGCCACGTACAGACCGAGACCGGCCGCGAACGGCTGCGCCAGCTTCAGGAAGCGAGCAAGAATCTCTGCTTGGGAGGACGCCTCCACAAGCTGCCTTTGAGTTTCCGCAAACGTACGCCACTGATCGAGCTGTTCCTGAACCTCAGTAAGCGCTTCTTGAAGCTGCGCTCTCTCGTCGGAAGCCTCGCCCTTGAGGTGAGCCACGATATCGGCAAGATGGGTGTTGAAGCGCTCTTCAAGTTCCTCAGAAACCTCTGTTCGCGTGGTTTCCTTCGCATCGGCGACTGAGCGAACCAACTCAGCCTCGGCCGAAGCTCTCGTATCCGCTTCCGCTTCTCGCACGGCGGCCTGAAGTCGTTTTTGAAAATCCTGCTCGAGGGCTTGCCGTGTCTCGGTGACAATACGATCCAATTCCGCTGCTAGCGTCGGGGATAACGCCTCGAGAACGCGTTCCAACTCGTGCGTTTTCAACTCCATCGAAACTCCTGTACCTCCAGAGAAGTGGGAAATTATACCTTAATCGACATGACCGTTTGACAATGCCCCGACCGACCCCTATATAAAAGAGGTAGTCCTTTGAAAAGGGGGCGCACCGGTTTCGACGGGGACGAAGAAGTACGAGACGCATACCGAGGCCCATGACCTCGTAAAAACGTGGAAACAATCAACTGCTGACTATCAACCAGCATTAGCTGCTTAACACCAGCTAACGTCCTTGACTAATTCGCCTGTAGGTTGGTTAAAGGGCGTCACTTTATGCAGGATAGCTTCAAGCCGCTGGCCCGGCAGCACGAGGCGAAACTCAACGGGCTGGTGTCCCGGCTAGCTTGCAGGTTCCTTTTACCGGGGTGCGAGACAAATCGGAACCTGACAAGTATGTAGACTCTCCTACGGAACGTTTTCGGACGCGGGTTCGATTCCCGCCGCCTCCACTTTAGAATCAACAATTTAGAGGCATTCTAAGCCCGATTTTTGCCCCAAATTAGTATGTTTTGGTCACAATCTTGGTCACAGTTTAATCAAGATCGTAGGTAACAGAGACGGGGGTGAAGCTCTGCATACTACAGATTCCTAACGTCTTACGTTTCATCTTTGGCGCCGTATTCTGCGTTGCTACCTTCGACAATCGAACCCGCCTCCATTTCAATAGAATCAGCACGTTGAAGTTGTGTTGTGACCAAATTGTGACCAAAGAGCGGACAGACTGGGGCCTCAGCCCTGGATGAGCTTTTTCACCAGGCGTCCCACTTCAGGGAGATTGAGAAACTCGCCCGGCCTTAGCACCTTCACGTTTTGAAAATCCTTTTGGTCAAAGTGCCCTCGGGCGGTGTTTACGGTGATGATGCTGTCGGCGCTCGCAGCCAGCGCGCATTCTAGAAAACGATTATCCGGCTCGTGACGGATGACATTAAGTTCTGTTAGTGGATAACAAACACTGCAGGCCTCGATGATTTCAGCGACGAACTCCGGGTGATCGCTCAATACATCCCCGTACTCTTCAAGGATAGCGGGACTGACCCACGCTTCAATCAGGCCCGCCCGTACGAGTTCAAAGATCAGCGCAGATGCGTTGTTCTCGCGGGGAAACGTGGCGAGCTTCAGAATGCAGGTGTCAAGAACGACTCGCAAGATAGGGCTTAGCGCGGCGCAGTGCCCGCGTGCGGCGCTTGGCTTCAACGAAGACAACCGCTTGTCGTTCCGTTATTGTTTTGCCGCGGTTCTCACGATGCGCCTGTACAAGCGCCGGGGAGAGCTTAAACCGAACAACTCGGCCTTCGACTATGGCTGTTGCATACATACGATTAGCGTATGCCAAGAACTTCACGTATACAAGCGCGCGGATGGATTCGATTGATCTGCACTGACAACCTTCTCAAAGACCGATTCCGTCTACCTTTTCATCTATAATCGCTCCACTCAAGATGGATCTAGATTTCGAAACCTTAGAAACGCTGCGAAGGAATCATCCTGGTTGGAAGTTGCTTTTGGCGGACTCTGCGCCTTTGGTGGTCAGTTTTTTGCACAGGACGTTTGTCCAGCGGAACAGTCGGGCTATATCTCAGAGCAATCTTGTCGAGATGCTCGAGGATGAACTGTTCGCGCTACGAGAACGGTTCGGGCCGGGAGCATTTCCACGCCGCGCACAGGACTACCTCAACGACTGGGCGTCGAATGAGCGGGGATGGCTCCGGAAATTTTATCCGCAGAATTCGGATGATCCTCATTTCGATCTGACACCCGCAACTGAAAAAACTATTGCTTGGCTCGACAGCCTGAGCGCACGTACGTTTGTCGGCACAGAGTCACGCTTGCTGACTGTTTTTGATCTGCTGCGGCAAATTGTCGAAGGATCGGAAACGGATCCCGATATTCGAATTACGGAATTGAAAAAGCGCCGGATGAGATTGATGCAGAAATCGCGCGCATCCGGCAGGGCGACGTGTCGCTTCTGGATGATACGGCCTTGAAGGACCGGTTTCAGCAGTTCGTGGCTCTGGCGCGCGAACTCCTTTCCGATTTTCGCGAAGTGGAGCACAACTTCCGTATCCTCGATCGGCAAGTACGTGAGCGGATCACTTTGTGGGATGGCGCGAAAGGGCACTTGCTCGATGAAATCCTGAGCCAACGCGATGCTATCGCCGAGTCTGATCAGGGCCGTAGCTTCCGAGCGTTCTGGGACTTTCTGATGTCTCAGTCACGGCAGGAAGAACTCTCCGACCTTCTCCACAGAGTAATGCGGTTGTCGGCGATTGTGACCACCAACCCTGATAAACGGTTGAGTCGAATCCATTATGATTGGTTGGATGCCGGAGAACATACTCAGCGAACCGTCGCGCAACTTTCGCAACAGTTGCGGCGCTTTCTCGACGATCAGGCGTAATTCTTAGAACCATCGAAATGCATGCGATCGCGCTACGCGGTGTGCAACCCTCTGGTGGCTTCATCGAGATAGACCAGCCGCACTCCAATGTAGAACTGCCTTTGGAGAGGCCACTCTACTCTCCGGCACTTAAGCCGTTAATCTCAAGTGAACTGCGCCAAAGCGAGGAGGCGGAAATTGACGTTGGCGCTCTGTTCTCGCAGGTCGTGATCGATAAGGGAAAGCTCGCTGGCTACATTCGTCAGGCTTTGCAGAATCAAGACCAAATCACGCTTCGCATGCTTGTTCAATCGTATCCGCTCGAACACGGACTTGCAGAGCTGGTGACTTATCTTCAGATTGCAGCCGACAATCCAAAAGCATTGTTTGATGAAGAACGCATCGAACCCGTTACGTGGCAGGATAGGAATGGAAATTGGAAATCGGCGGAAATGCCGCGCGTTATCTTCGTGAGATAGCATGGAATCTCAACCTCTCGAGTCGTCAACCTTATCCTCCCTCGTAATCCCGCTGCTTAAGGGTGTGGTCTACCAAGACTCAGATCCCCAACTTTGGAACGCCCTTCTCAGTTTGCAGTCCCGTGTGCGCGACTACGTCGCAGTGCTTGGACTCGGCCTGGTGTTGGACGAGGCGGAAGGCTATGCCTTTTTGCGGTCAAATCCGACCGTTGACAACGGTGAACCGAAGCTTCCGCGTCTGATCGTACGGCGGCAGCTTTCCTTTCCAGTAAGTTTGTTGCTGGCGCTGTTAAGAAAGAAAATGGCCGAGTGCGATGCCGGCGGCGCCGACACTCGACTGGTGCTTTCTCGTGAGGAAATCGTCGATCTGATCCGCGTATTCCTGCCGGAGAACACGAATGAAGCGAGACTTATCGATCAGGTCGACGCTCATATCAGCAAAGCTATTGAACTCGGATTCATTCGTCCCTTAAAAGGTCAGGACAACGCATTCGAGGTTCGCCGGATACTGAAAGCGTTTGTCGATGCCCAGTGGCTGAGCGAATTCGCCCAACGGCTCACTGATTACCGAGAGCTTCTTACAGTGAACGAGTCTGAGAACAATGATTGAACCATCAAAACTGGATTTTGTTCGTCAAGATCGCCTCAGCGGTTTTCGTCTCCACCGCGTAGAAGTATTCAACTGGGGGACATTCGGCGGCTTCTGGACTCTCCGCCTCGATGGCGAAAACGGACTCCTGACTGGTGAAATCGGCTCCGGCAAATCCACTCTGATCGACGCGATTACCAGCCTACTTGTACCTGCCAACCGGGTTGCATATAACAAAGCGGCCGGCGCAGACAGCCGTGAGAGAACGCTTCGGTCCTATGTCCTCGGCCACTACAGGTCCGAAAGGAACGAGGTAAGCGGGGCGAAACCCGTGCCTCTCCGGGATCACAACAGCTATTCGGTAATTCTGGGAGTCTTTCACAACGCCGCATTCGGCGAGACGATCACACTCGCACAGGTGTTCTGGTTCAAGGAGCCGCAGGGCCAGCCGGCGCGGTTCTTCGCAGCTTGCGAGAAAGACCTGACTGTTACCTCAGATTTCACAAACTTCGGCTCAGATATTGGCGAGCTACGAAAACGATTGCGAAAATCGAGTGTTGAAATCTTTGATTCTTTTCCTCCCTATGGGGCTTATTTTCGGCGGCATTTCGGAATCGAAAACGATCAAGCTTTGGACTTGTTTCACCAAACCGTTTCGATGAAGTCTGTCGGCAACCTGACAGAATTCGTTCGAACTCATATGCTCGAACCGTTCGACGTTGAGTCACGCATCGCCGCATTGATCGAGCACTTCGACGATCTCAATCGCGCCCATGAATCCGTATTGAAGGCCAAGGCGCAGGTTGCTTCTTTGACTCCGATCGTCAGGGACTGTTCAGCACATGCCGCGCTCGCTCAGGAAATCCAGAACCTGCGGGACTGCCGCGAAGCGTTGAAGACTTACTTCACCGTATTGAAAGCGGAACTGTTGCGTACCCGGATACAAAAACTGACAAACGAATTCGAGCGCTTAAATGTAGAAGTTGAACGTCTTGAGGAAAGCAAGCGTTCGCATGAATCCGAAGAACGCAAGTTGCGTCTCGACATCAGCGAGAACGGCGGCGACCGAATAGCGCGGATCGGCGAGGAAATCAGGTCGAAGCAAGAGGAACAAACCCGGAGAATGCAGAAGGCGGAGCGTTACCGCCGGCTCGCGAGCAAGCTGAATCTACAGGCCCCTTCGAACACGGAAGAGTTCGCGAGTCACCTCGGCGGACTCGGCCCCATGATAGACCAGGCGAAAACCGAGGAAGCCGACGCTCAAAACGACCTCACGGACAAAGGCGTTGCGTTTAAGCAAATACTCGCCGAACACGATACATTGAAAAATGAAATCTCGGGGCTCAAAACTCGCCGGACCAACATCGATCAAGCCCAGATATCCATGCGGCACGCCATTTGTACTGCTCTTCATCTTCAAGAATCGGAAATGCCGTTTGCTGGCGAACTGATTCAGCTTCGAGAGGCCGAGAAAGATTGGGAGGGTGCCGCCGAACGTCTATTACGGAACTTCGCTCTATCTTTGTTGGTGCCTGACCGTCACTACCTGCATGTTATGCGTTGGGTGGATTCCACTCATCTGAACGGCCGTCTCGTTTACTTTCGAGTCCGGGATCTGGCGACCACAACGCTACCACCGCTACACCCTGATTCGTTGGTCCACAAACTTACCCTCAAACCGGACACCCCGTTCTTCGGCTGGCTCGATCGTGAAGTGAGCCAGCGCTTCGATCTGGCCTGCTGCGACACAGACGAGGAGTTTCGCCGCGAAACCAGAGCCATCACGCGTGCTGGGCAGATTAAAGCTCGTGGCGAACGTCACGAAAAAGATGACAGACATCGCTTGGATGATCGAAGCCGTTATGTGCTCGGCTGGAGCAATCAGGCAAAGATTGCCGCATTGGAAACTAAGGCCAAAATCCTGGAGGACAGATCCTTCCGGCTCGCCAGCGAGATCACAGGCCTGCAGAGCCGGTTAAAGAACATTCGCGAGCGGATCGAAGCGCTGAATACTTTGGCAGAGTACACGGATTTTCGTGACATTGACTGGCAACCGCTGGCGACCGAGATTGCACAACTAATTGAGGAAAAGCAGCGGCTCGAAGGAGCTTCGGACATACTCAAGACACTAAATGAACGCCTTGACGCCGCTCTCGCTGCGCTGAAGCAAACAGCCGAGACCCTAGATGACAAGAAGGATCAACGAAGCAGAACCCGCCAAAGGCTTCAGGATGCGTCGGATGCGCTTCAAACGTCGGAAACCTTACTTGCATCCGCCGCTTTCGAAACTCATGCCCCGTTTTTTCCGTGTCTCGAAGCATTCCGAAATGAAGCATTAGGAGAACACAATCTCACGATCGAATCATGTGAAACGCGCGAGCAACAAGTGCGCGAATGGCTGCAGGCGAAAATCGACGCGGAGGATAAGAAGATCGTCCGGCTGCGCGAACGCGTTGTGGATGCGATGAGGAAATTTCGCGACGATTATCCGCTGGAAACGCAGGAGATGGATGTCAGTATCGACGCTGCCGGGGAATATGCTCGCATGCTCGAGCGGCTGAACACGGACGATTTGCCGAGGTTCGAGGCGCGTTTCAAGCAACTTCTGAATGAAAATACCATCCGCGAAGTCGCAAATTTTCAAAGCCAGCTCGCACGCGAACGCCAACTCATTAAAGAACGGATCGATAGCATCAACGAATCGCTCACAAGGATCGACTACGGCCCCGGACGTTTCATTGTGTTGGAAGCATTGGCAACCACGGATCCGGACATTCGAGACTTTCAAGTCGAGCTCCGCGCCTGCACGGAAGGAGCGCTCACCGGCTCGGAAAACGAGCAGTACTCGGAAAGCAAATTTCTCCAAGTGAAGCGCATGATCGAACGCTTCAGAGGCCGTGACGCTGGACCAAGAAGGTAACGGATGTGCGCAACGCGTTCGTCTTTGCCGCCTCCGAACGTTGGCGCGAAGATAACACCGAATATGAGCACTATTCGGATTCCGGAGGTAAGTCAGGCGGACAAAAGGAAAAGCTTGCGTATACGATCCTGGCAGCGAGTCTTGCTTACCAATTCGGACTCGAGTTTGGCTCGCAGCGCTCGCGTACTTTCCGGTTCGTCGTCATCGACGAAGCGTTCGGGCGCGGCTCCGATGAGTCTGCACAGTATGGGCTTCAGCTGTTTCAACAGCTCAATTTGCAACTGCTCGTCGTCACCCCGCTTCAAAAGATTCACATCATCGAGCCGTTCGTTTCGAGTGTGGGTTTCGTTCACAACGAAGACGGCCGAGCATCCATGTTGCGCAATCTCACAATCGAAGAATATCGAGCTGAAAAGGCTGCCCATCAGGCCATGAGCGCGGGGAATACGAGCCAGTAACGGAAACGTCGTATGTACGGACCTGAGGAAATTCTTCGGAGAGCGGCTCGATCTTATCCTGCCTACCTCCGAAGCATCGTCCTGGGAGAAAACTTCTTCCCTCTTGTAATCCGCTTCGGTAAGACATCCATGCGGCAGGCCGACTTCGCCACGTTGCGCGAAGAGATCGCGGCTCTCAGGATAGCTGACGCGAAGTATACGATTGAGTGGGTCGAAAGAAACGATCGGCGCTGGGGCCGACAGCAATTCCCGGCGAAGATTTATTTCGCACGAGCTAAGGATTTTCTCGCCTCAATCGGAAAGAGCTGTGAAACAGAGCGTTTCGTCCAGAACGTCCGAATAACGCGTTCAGTCTGTCCCGAACTTGAAGAATGGCTTGCCCAAAATTCATCGAAGATCGTCGAGAATAGCGACATCTGGACGGATTTATTGAAAGTCTGCCGCTACTTTATCGATAATCCTCGGCCTCGCCGGTTTGTCCGCGAACTTCCGATTGCTATCGATACAAAGTTCATTGAGAGAAACCAGGGCATCATTGCCCATCTGTTGAAGTTTCTCATGCCGGATTCCGTCGATCTTAATGCCCGCTCTTTTGAGAAAAAATTCGGCCTATTATTCGACCCACCGCTGATACGGCTGCGCGTATTGGACGAATCTTTGCGTATGCGACTGGGCCTGGTCTTTAGCGATCTTGCAGTCCCTACCGGCGATTTTGCGCGATGGAACATTACAGGCATTTCCGTTGTTATCACGGAGAACAAGATGAATTTCCTGACTCTCCCTGACCTCCCCAATAGCATCGCCATCTGGGGTGCCGGCAATGCTGCTAGTCTCCTTTCGGAATGTGGCTGGTTACAATCTTGCCGACTCATTTATTGGGGAGATGTCGACTGCAGCGGCTTTGAGATCCTAAGCAGACTTCGAACGAGCTTTCCCGGTACAGAAACGATACTCATGGACCGGGCCACGCTGGAGCAGTTTATTCACCTTACAGTGCCTGGTAAAAATCGCATCAAAGAGGCGCCACACAATCTTACGGCGGCTGAGCGCGCCGCTTTCGACAAGGCCGTTGCTGAGAACCTATTACTCGAACAGGAAAAGCTGCCTGATCATGTTTCAAAACAAGCGCTTGATGCATTGACGAGGGCTGCCCGGGCTGATCGTGACAACGTAAATGAAATTGGCGAAAGAACGGACATCATTTCTGGAGCAAGTCATTGAAGATGTCATCGGCCGTTGTCCCAAACCTTCTTGACTGATTCTTCGCAAACTTTGAGCCAATCTTCGCGTTCCTATCCCAATCGATGCTGTGATCGCGGCTCACTTAACGGAGCTCACTTCTCCTGCGCCATTGCCTCTCACACTTGTTTGTATTACAATCGAATACAGTCGGGACGAATAAGTGGTTACTTACAATACCGAAAACCTGACCAAACATAATGTGACGGTCATCGAAGTTGACGAGGTATTGAGCCATCCCCGCACAATCTGGCTCGACCTTGGACCAAGCCGGGAAGGAAACGATCGCTAATGTTCATCGGCTTAACCAAAGCAGGCCGTGTCCTGGAGGTTGGAATTGAGCTTATTGGCGAGAATGAATACGTCTTTCACGCCATGGCGGCGAGCGAACATTATCTAAAGGAGTTCAATGATGCTCGGTAAAGAAACGCCGAAACAGAGGCAGGAGCGCCTTAGCAAACGTGTGGAAAAGACCCGTCGGGAAGCCGCACAACGGCTTACTAAAGATGCCGTTATACAGTGCCGCGTTGAACTGGGGCAGATGGATGAACTTCAAGAGATAGCAAGAGCAAAAGGGTTGTCGGTGAGCGCATTGACGCGCATGTGGCTTCTTGAACGTCTGCGACAGGAAAAATCAGCGTAGGCTCGGAGGTTTTCAATCATCCGAAGTTTCGATTCCCGCCGCCTCCATTTTTGTAATTTACGCATAATACGCGGCTTACGCCAGACCTCCCGAGCCGCGTACAACCTACGTACAATTCGGCGGTAGACTCCAGACTTGTGAAGCTCTACCGCCGCCATAAAAAATCCTGCGGCCACACTGCAATCTCCTATGCGAGGTGCCTGTCCCATCTGGGTGCAAGGTTCGCTGCACGGGAGATGGATGCGGCAATCGCAAGTGAGAAACCGGCGTCAAGCCTGCCGAAGAAATGTCCGTGAAAGATGCCGCGCAGAAATTCCTGGACGATGCAACGGCGCGTCATCTTTTGGACGCCAGTATCGAAAAGCTCAAGGTCGTTTTGGAAAAACAGCTCGTGCCCTTCTGCAAAAGAAAACACATTTGCACTATGCGGCAGATCACCTTCTCCGACGTGATCGAATTCCGGAAATCATGGGGCGGATAATCCGCTCGCCGCCTCTAAGAAATTCGAGCGTCTGAAGTCCTTCTGGCGTTTCTGAGAAAAGGCGGGCTGGTGCGAGAACATCACGGAAGGATTGAAGGGACCGAAGGTCACGCAAAAATGAAGTAGCGATTGTGCGGAAGGCGGTCAGCGCACTTCGAAACTTTGCCCGATCGGTTCAAAATCGTCAGTCTCCTGACGCTCCAGCTTCGTGCGGATTTCTTCGAACTTTTTCACGACATCGCGTGAGTAAAGACGCTCGCCGCAGTGAAGGCAAACCTCGGCTGGGACCGTAATGGACCCTGTGTGCCTGCCGCCGCGGAGCAGCTTCTGTACCTGGCGCTCGACCAGCTCTCCTCCACAAACGGGGCATCTCTCGAAGGGTGTCATTGCTTTGGTTTCCTCAATCGCCAGTTGATCCACCGCTGCGGGTCGGGACGATACACGGTGATCAAACACGGTCCAAGAGTTGGTTTCATTATACGCCCAGACGCTGTGGAGCGGCCCCTTGCTGTCGCTGTAAATGAGACCGCTCGGATAGGGTTTGTCGTCCGGATATTGCTCGATAATCTCTCCCGCGGAAACGGTTTTGAGGACCTGCTCGATCGAAATCCCCACGGCGGCCGCCTCTTCGTCGGCGTGATCGGTGATTCGAATGCGCCCGGCTTGCATCGCATCGGCAATCAGGTTGAGCTCGATCAAGCGGTACTCCTGTATCGATTATCAATATCCGTTACAAATACGGACGATTCAAGATAGAACGTCATCAGGATGACGGTGAACTGCCTTCTGTTGTACGTTGTAAATGTCCTCGAAGCAGACCGTAATCCGGATCATTTCTGCACGAATGGCGACGAAGCCGGAAAGAAAACAATATGAAGATCGTTGATCTGAAAAGAAACGATTGCGCCCGAATCGGCAACCAAACGGTGAATGTCGCGATCCCGGATGTCGCCATGCGCGAGGCAGAGACGGCATCGACTCACACGAGACCTGTACGCCGCCGG
>QHWY01000179.1:29449-30087 GCA_003223875.1 Acidobacteriota bacterium
GAAATAGTGAAACTTCTCCAAGGCTTGTTCTAGCCCGCCTTCTGTGAACGCGAGAACGAGGCGACGGGGGTAAGCTCATAAAGCGATCGGCGAACGGTACTGCCTTCGCGTCTTTAATGGCCAGCCGTCATATATAATGCTTGTGTAGGAGGGTCGATGAGTCGCGCCATTTCGCCGCGCAAAAAAACAGGCCTCGATCCGATAAAGATCAAACGAGCCAAGCGAGTTCTTGGCACCACGACTGAAACTGAAACCATCGAGCGCGCGTTGGATGAAATCGTAGAAGAAGATCGACGAAACAGGCGCGCATGGAAGGCACATGAACGGTTTCTCAAGTCGGGCGCCCAAATCGATGACGTCTACGGCAATCTTTAATCATAAGTGCAGCGCATTCTCTTTGACGCATCTGTCTATATCCAGTCTTTGCGCTTACAAGATCAGGACTTAATCCAAACACGAACGATTAATCCCGGCACGGCTTTGTGGTTGAGTTCAGTCGTGCTTGAAGAACTGTATGCTGGCTCGAAGAGGGATTCGATTCGAATCGTTGAGAAACTTGAGCGCGACTTCAAAACTGTCGGACGTGTTTCGACGCCCGATCTTGGCGATTGGGTCGGGGCTGGACGTATTCTGGCGAA
>QHWY01000179.1:30250-36546 GCA_003223875.1 Acidobacteriota bacterium
TGAGCGCGACTTCAAAACTGTCGTGTACAACCTATGTACAACTTTGCCGCGTATGGCGAAGGTTTTGAGGGTTGTGCGATCCTGAGAAATCAATAAGTTCATTGTTTTCAAAATCGCTGTCAAGTTCGATTCCCGCCGCCTCCATTTCACCCCTTCTAATTCCGGAACCGTTTGCTGTCGATGCCGTACTTTCGGACCTTGTAGTTAATGATGCGTTCGGTCGTCGCCAGCAAGCGGGCAGCTTTCGCGCAGTTCCCGCGTGTGGTTTTCAAAGCATCCTGGACGATGTCTTTTTCGTAGGCGGCAATGGCTTCCGCCAGTGAAAGCGTAGTCACAGTGCCGGAGGCTTGAGCGGTCTGCAACGTCGGCGGCAGATGATGCCCGTGAACGACATGGCTATCGCAAACCAAAACGGCGCGCTCGATCACGTTCTCCAGCTCGCGCACGTTTCCGGGCCAGTGATAAGCGGTCAGCATATCAATGGCGGGAGTGGAGATCCGCCGGATGTCTTTCCTATGTTCTCTTGAGTACTTCTGCAGGAAATGATCCGCAAGCAGAAGCAAGTCCGCTTTGCGGTCGCGTAGTGGAGGCACAAAGATCGCAAAGACGTTCAGGCGGTAATAGAGATCCTCACGGAACTTTCCTTCGCTCATCGCCTTTTCAAGATCCTTATTCGTTCCAGCGATCAGCCGGACATTGACGCGAGTCGTGCTGGTACCGCCCAACCGTTCGAATTCCTTTTCCTGCAACACCCGAAGCAACTTTACCTGAGTCGAGACGTTCATCTCCCCGATTTCGTCCAGAAAAAGCGTGCCGCCTTCGGCAAGCTCAAACCGGCCCTTCTTCAGTGCATGCGCCCCGGTGAAGGCGCCTTTCTCATAGCCGAACAATTCGGATTCGATCAACGTTTCCGGCAACGCGGCGCAATTCACTTTGATGAACGGCTTCTGCGCGCGAGGCGAGTTGTAATGAATGGCGTGGGCGATGAGCTCTTTTCCGGTACCTGATTCACCCCGGATCAAGACAGTAGTGTTGGTATGGGCAACTTGCGCAATCTGTTCATAAACTTGCCGCATTGGTCCGGCAGTACCAATGATGTTCGAGAAGTCGTACCTTTCCTTTAATTCCTCGAGCAGGTGAGTGTTCTCGTCGATAAGGCGCCGCCGCTCCTCGTCCATCAGGTGCTCCGCCTTGATTGCCTGTGCCATCATGGCAGCGATGAGTTCAAGACACTTCAATTCGGATTCGTAATCCCGATCGGTTTTGAACCGCAAATCAACGCCGAGCGCCCCGACAGTTTTGCTCTTCACAACGATCGGAACACACATATAGGTGATTTCTTGCTTGTTGAGATCGCGCTTTCCCGCGCGATTCAAAAACATCGGTTCGCGGCTGACTTTGGGTACAACGATGGGTCTGCCCGTTGCGACGACACGGCCGGTGATTCCTTCGCCAAGTCTGTAACGCGTGAACCTTCCTGCGTCGCTCAATCCCGTCGAGACTTCGACTCGAATCTCCTGACTTTTCGGGTCGAGCAGTGCCACGGCTCCGCGGACGACATTGTAGTGCTGCTTCAAGATGCCCAGGACTTGTTCGAATGCCACCCGTGTGGACAGTTCGCCGCTGAATACCTGGCTTGCCTCGAGAACTGTTGCGAGCTGCCGGGCTGGGTCGTTCCGGTCATTGAGCAAACCTTTTTCCGACAAGTTCGTAGCCACTTTACGAAGTCCTTAAAAGACGACGCAATAAAAAAGTCCAGAACACTGCTTAGCAATGTTCTGGACTCCGATGTCCAAAAAAATCTAGCTTCTATGCCGAGACGGCCGGCACAACGTTGTGTCCAGCCGCGTCTGAATGTACGAGTTGTATTGTCGTTTGGTGCTGGAGCCTTGTCAATACCAGGATTTGTCGTATATAAGCTGTCCTGGTGTTTCTGGATGATTCTTCACATCAATCACATCCAACCCCAACGTGCTGCTCTTGCCAGTAGTGTCGTTTCGACCCTGGTCTCGATCGCTGGTGAGGAACAAATACCGCCGCGAATTCTTGAAAATTTGAACGTGCACCTCGATTGGGTGCAATACAAGGCAAATTTCCGTGAAGCCGTCACGCTGAGGCGCGCAACGAGAGGAGAAGAGCTACTGCCGTTGATTGAAATCGGCGTCGATCTCCGACAACTCGATCCTGAAACTCTGAAGGATCAATTCGTCAATGCCATAAAGGACTTGGGCGACGGTTCGCCCTGTTCGCAGAGGCGTATGTATCTCGAACCCTTTAAGCCGATGCGCTCGTCCTTGATCTGGAGGTTCAACGATCTCTTTTGGCAGCACCTGCCCCTCTGGGAGGCGGCGTCGGGCAAGGGATATGAACAAGCTTTGCCCAGCGGAAAGTCTGACGCCAATCATCCGGAAGCTGTAGCCGATGCCGTCGCCGACTTCTGGACGTTGCTGAAAGACCTCGAGAATCATAAACAGCTTCCACCGGACATTTTCGTTTTGGAGATCGGCGTCGGAACCGGAAAGCGCGCGGCCTTGTGGTTGGATCGTTTTCGCGCGCTTGACGACGAGCGAGGCACTCAATATTACTCTCGGATTCGATTTTTGCTCGGCGACTACTCGATGCCGACGCTGAATCGCGCGATGGAAACGGTTCGCCAGCATCGTGAGCTCGGGAGTTTTCTGGCGGTTGACGCGCTGGATCCCTTCAAGTCGCTGTCGTTTCTGCGTTACAAGGTTCTATCGATTCACCTTACTAACGTTTACGACAATTTGCCAACCGATGAGATCGCCGTGCGCGATGGCAAGTTGTACTTCGTCGAAGTCCGCAGCTATGTGCCGGCCGCCACGGCCGCGAGAATATCGGAGGCGTTCGGTATTCCTCTTACGGAATTCCCCAGAACAGTGAACCGCCTGCTCGAAGTCGGACCGCAACATGTGCATCCTTCGGGAACCGAACAGGGCGTGGCATTCTGGCGATCGGTGTGGGACGCCATCCGATTAGAAGAACGATTTGTCGCGATTCAGAGCATTCTGGACGCGCCGCTGCCTGCGGGAGTAAAGCCTGGATTGTTGGAGAATTTTGTCGGCGAGGGAGTTATGAACCAACGATTCCAGCTCAGCTCGGGCGCCGTCGAAAGCTTCCTGAATACCGTTCCATTGCTGCATCCGCGTGGATATTTACAAGTGCAGGATATTTTCGTCACGAAACTGGAAGACTACGGCAGAATGTTTCGCGGACCCGGTAAAATGGACGGATCGGTCGTTAACTGGGTGAATGGCGCGCTGCTCGCGCAGGTTGGCGCGCAAGCCGGGTACGACGTGCATTTCGCGCCTTTCCAATATCGGCAGGGGTCGCGAACGTCGATCCTCTACACCACCCAGCGGGAGTAGACATCAATGAACTTGCCCATCTTACCTACCACAGTCGTCGGGAGCTATTCCATGCCCGGCTGGCTGGAGCGGCTTAAAACCGAGTTTTTCGCGCGCCGCATCAGCAAGCACGAGCTCGATGAAATCCATGACGCGGCTGTAAAAGCAGCCATCAAAGATCAAGAGGTTGCCGGCTTAGATATCATCACCGACGGAGAACTTCGCCGCGACAATATGATCGACTATTTCGCGGAACGTCTGCCGGGCGTCCAGACCGATCACACATCCAAGAAGTTCTACTACGATTTCTACGACAGCGTCGTTCGCGGCAAAATCCCAATGGCCTCGCTGCGGCTGATCAATGATTTTAAGTTCCTCGCGGCTTTCACCGATCGCCCCGCGAAGTTTTGTGTCACCGGCCCACACTCGCTCGTCAAGCGGATCAAAGACGAGCACTACAAGAATGAAGAAGCCTTCGCAATGGATCTTGCCCGTGTCATGAATATGGAGTTGAAGGAGCTTGTCCGCGCTGGGGCCCGTTATCTTCAAATCGACGAGCCGTACTACTCCGGATTTCCTGAAGATATACACTGGGGCGTCAAGGTCGTCAACACGCTTGTCGAGGGCGTCGATGCCAAGATCACGCTTCACATCTGCTACGGGAATCGGTATGGCAAACCCTCATGGGCTGGGAATTACCGGTATCTGTTCCCTGCCATTCTTGAAGCAAAGGTACATCAGCTTTCACTCGAGTTTGCGCGGCGAGGCGGCGAAGATCTGGAATTGTTTAAAGAATTTCCGAACCGCTTCGAGCTCGGAGTTGGAGTGATCGACGTCAAGACGCACGAAATCGAAACACCGGAAATCGTTGCCGAGCGCCTTCGCAAGGCTCTGAAGTTCGTACCGGCCGAACGTATCCACGTCCTTCCCGATTGCGGTTGCCTGCACTTGCCGCAGGAAGTCGCCTTCGCGAAGCTAAAAACGATGGCCCAGGGAACGAAGATCATTCGCAAAGAGCTCGGAGGGTGATGTGCAGCGCAATCCGTTGCGGGAGGCGCTGCAGTCGCGCCGGTTCAGCCATGTCGTGGAGATCGTGGCCAGCCGTATTTCGCGGGAGGCGCGATTGCTCGAAGTTGCGTCTCAACTAGCCACTACTCCGGGCGTCGTCGCGGGCAGCATCACCAGCTACGCAGGCGGGGCGCCCGGTCAGGATCCCCTGCGAGTAGGCACAGCGGCACGGGCGCGCGGTCTAACTCCGAATATTCACGTCACCTGTGTCAGCAAAGACCGGCAAGAACTTCGCCAATACCTTGAAACCATCGCGGGACTTGGCCTTGAAAATGTTTTTGCGCTGACCGGCGATTACCCGAGAGGCGCCGCGCCGGTGTTCGACCTGGATTCGGTGCAACTCATCACGTTGATGAGTGAGCTCCGCGAGCAAGGCATGCCTCTTTGGATTGCCGCCGCGGTATCGCCCTTTAAATACACAGAACCGGATTGCGTTTACCAATATCTGAAGCTGGAGAAAAAATTTGCGGCCGGAGCCGACTACGCGATCACACAACTCGGCTTCGATGTGCGCAAATTTCGAGAGCTTCGACAGTACCTCGATGAGAGGAATCTTCAAAAGCCCGTACTCGGCAACGTGTATGTTCTGGGACTAAAAGCTGCGGAAAAGATGTCAACGGGCGAGCCCCCGGGCTGCTGGGTTGCACCCGAGCTTGTCGAAACGATTCAGGACGAAGTCAAGGCGAAGGACAAAGGAGAAGCCGCCCGCCTCGAGCGCGCTGCGCGCATGGTCGCGATCCTGCGCGGCCTGGGATATGCAGGCGCGTATATCGGAGGAACGCATAACGCGCAACACGTCAGCTGGATTATCGAGCGCGGCCAAATTCTGGCGCCACGATGGCAGGTATTGCTCGAAGAATTCACGTACGCGCCAAAATCCGCGTTCTACATGTACGAGCCCCGCACCGATGCCCACCGCAAACGCCTCGGATTTCGTGATCGCGCCGTGAACGCATTCTGGCACCTGCTATCCCCAATACAGATTCCCAAAGGAAGCGTCGCAGAAAAATGGGCGCGGGCGATGTTCGCATGGATCGACCGCCGGTCATCGATGTCTCATTTTCTCGAGCGTGCGGAGTTTGCGATCAAGTCACCGGCGTTCGGCTGTCAGGCATGCGGCAATTGTGTGCTGCCGGACATGCAATACGTGTGTCCGCAAATGTGTCCCAAGCAGCTCCGAAATGGTCCCTGCGGCGGGACGAACAACGGCCAATGTGAGGTGATTTCCGAGCAATCCTGCATTTGGGTGCGCGTGTACGAGCGCGCCAAGGCTGCAGATGAGATCCCGTTGCTGAAGATTTATATCCCGCCGCCGGACCGATCGCTGAAAGGCACGAGCTCCTGGATCAACTATTTCCTCAACAGGGATAGCCGCCCGGGGCGCCAGGGCGCGTTGCCCAAAGCCGCGAAGCGGCAACAGAACCTAGACCAGGGCGTCAGCCCTGGTCTGATTTCACAGCAAAACGAGCCGCGAACCGACGGCAGATGCTTCAAATCTGCCGCCCCTCCGGGGCGGTGACATTCATGAGCACGAATACCCAGCGCTGGCGCGCTGGGCTATCTTCTCACGCCGCTTCGCGGCTTTGAGCAAACAGCCCTGACCGCAAAAACTATAGTTGAAAATGATTCTCATTTTCAACTATAGTGCGGGCAGAGGTTTGAATGATCGCCGCCCTTCGCATCGGATTTCCATCCTTACTAATTCTCGGGGTTCTCGCCTCGCCTGGTCTGGCGCAGGAAAGGCCCTATTTCATTACCTACGACCATCACATGGAAGAACCAGGTAATCTGGAAGTTGCTACAAATCCGGTCATCGGTCAGGCGCGCGGTATTAGCACTTTTATCGGTAACTGGACCGAA
>QHWY01000261.1 GCA_003223875.1 Acidobacteriota bacterium
ATTTGGATCACTTGAGCCCCGTGGTCGACGGCATATCGTATGGCTTTCGCGAGGGTGAACAAATCACTTTGGCCGTCATCACCAAACACGCGCAAGGGCATAATCATACTGTCCGGCGCGATCGCGGCGATGATGCCGGCGGAAAGCGACCCATGACTGTAAGCCGGATGGAGACCATCGAGGTAGGCGGGATTGGACCGGTCCAAGAAACCGGCGTCGGATTGGTCCAGAAATCCGGCATCCGACTGGTCCAGGAAACCCGCATCGGATTGATCAAGAAATCCGGCGTCGGATTGGTCCAAAAGGGACGGTTCGCCCGGACTGCTGGAAACAAAGTCGTATCCGCTGGTCAGATGACCGACCAACGCCGCATGGGCGTAGTCGACTTGCGAATTGATGTCGGCGACAACAACTCCTCTTCCAGTCGACAACGGCGATGCCCTCGCAGCGTTTATCAGTCGCATCGCCGGCTGCAGCTTGTACCAATCCGCTGCCGCAGTGCCAGGTAGTCCCAACACGCCGCGTAGACCAAAGCGGGGCAAACTGACGCTCCTGTTCAGCTCCATCCACTGGATTCCGAGCAGTGCTGCCCTGTCTGGCAACGGCACGACCGGCACGATAAGCAAGTACGTGTTTGCGCCGGGAATACTGTCGGCGACGGTACCCCCCAGCGTGGCGGCAAGTGTGTCGATGCTCACCGTCGGCGGAATTTGAACGATAAGAGGATACGAAGCAGCGGCCTGTGAACTCAGGCCGAGGACCAAAATAAGAACGAAGAAGAGGAAACGACATCTTGTCATGATGAATTCGTTTACGACCTCAGATCACTGAGGCTTAACGTTCAGCTCACCAATACTGGTCAGGTGCGGAAGGTCAAACTAAAGCGCTCTATAAATACGCCGAATTCAAGAAAAATGCTATGGATTTCCGACGAGTAAGAATGGCGCCCAATAAAAGGGATGCATATGCTCGGCGCGGACAGCGAGCATGGCGGACCGGAGAGCAGTCGATTTAGCGGCGCCTTTTTGCCATTCTCGATAAAAATACGCCATTAGTGCTGTCGTGGATTCATCATTGACATTCCACAGGCTTAAGAGAAGAGACCGGGCGCCGGCATAGAGGAATCCACGCATAAAGCCGAGCAAGTCGTCGCTGCCCGTCACTCCGCTCATACCGGACTGACAACCGCTCAGCGTGACCAGATTGGTTTCGCACACGATAGAAAACAGATCAAGAGGCGTAAACCATCCGTCGGCCAGCTTGAAGCTGGAAAACATGGGATTGTCATGACGAAAAGTCGCATGAGTTGCGATGTGAAGAAATGAAGACGCCTTGCTGTTCTCAATGAACGCTGCCCGCGTAGCTTTCGCGTCATGCAGGACTCGCGCATTGGCAAAAAGCTGATTTAACCTGGAAATCTCTTCTCCGATAAGCGGCGCGTTCTGATCCGGTACTCCGACAAGCAGAGGAGAGTCGCTGGCAATCTCTCCCCTTTCGAGACAATATTTCATGATTGAAGCGCTCGGCGCGTAAGAAAACTCGTGCTCGTCGAGGAGGTACTTCTCTCCGTCATAAAAGGCATGGAACGGTAGGAAGTGCAAGGGCCCGTGCGGGACGACCACTATGTGTGGAGTGCGGATTTCTTTGATGAACGGCGCCATCAGTCGCTCATAAAGTTCTTGCAGCCGGAACCTGGCGGACTCGAGAATTTCCTCTGAATGAACCGTCACATACTGGCGTCCCAGCGCGAAATGGTCGAACTGGAATCGCAGGCGCGTTTGCGCTTTGAGGATGTCGCTCACCGTACAAAGCCTGCGAACGACTTTTGCATCGGTTCTCGACACAATGAACGCAAGCACTTCGTTGCCGGTCATGAAATACTCGACCAGAGTCGTCCGTTCCGGAAGGCCGGCTTGAACGGAATCGATCTCGGCAATGGAGACTTGCCGCAACGACGCATACGCCGGATCCACTCCCGAGACCTCTCGCAACCTCCGCGCGAGCTCTCGCTCCTTGAGAGCGATGCTGTCGTAAGTCGAGTGTGTCGTCAGGGGACGGTCTTCGGACTGAAAACGCGAGTAGTGGACGTTCAGTTCTTCGCGCAAGCGATCGATGTGGGCCAGCAGCGAGGGCTCGGCTTGCCCATGGACCAGCGGCGCGCAATGTGACAGGAGCTCAACTAATGCACGTGACCGTGCTCGCTCGCACCACGCGTATGCCGTCGAGAGTCCTTCGTGCGGATTCATCCGATCCAATGAAAGCCTTACTAGAGCGTCATATGCCTGTTGCCGTCCTTTGACGAAAGTCACGCGAAGATCATCATGATGGAGCCGGGCCTGATGCCTTTCCAACTCTTCCGCTGCACGTTCGTAATGACGCAGCGCATCATCCCATTTCTGCATTCGCTCAGCGATCTCTCCGCAGAGCACGTGGTAGGGAAGCAGCACGAGCGGCATCTTCGTGGTTGGGATCAGCTCCGAGATCTCCTTCGCTGAGGCCTCCGCCGCTGGAAGATCGTCGAGGGTCATTGCGACCCTGCCTAGAAGCACCAGACTGAAAATTCGTTTCGATGGAATTGCTAACTCCTCAAACGTCAGTTTGGCTCGTCGGGCAAGTGATTCCGCTTCCCACGGACGGTTCATGGACAGGTGCACTTCCGCACGATAGAGATTGAGCAGCCCGATCCAATACAGATTGCCTTCCTCCTCAAATATTTCTTGAGCGCTGCGGAATGCGTCCAGCGCTTCGTCAAACCGCTCCATCTGCATCAGGGCTACGCCGTAAAAACCTGCGGCCTTGGCCTGCTCATATCGCATGCCGATCAGCTTGAATTCTTCGACTGCGCGCTCTGCAAGGATTGACGCATCTTCCGAAAGGTTGATTTCCAGGTAGATCTCCGCCTCGTCGAGATCACAAAGAGCGCAGTGCCGCTGGCTGCCCGCCCGTTCAAATCGCGGGCGAAGCCGGCTGAAGGAGTGAAGCGCTTCGCTGTAGCGGCCTCGCAAATACTGGAGGTAGGCGCGGTTGTAGCTGGCCTGCGCCAACAGATCGGCTAGTTTGAGTTCCTCGCTCAGCTTCTCGGCGCGGTCGTAGAAGTTATCCGACTGCTCGAATTGATCGAGCATCGAAAGTACGTTACCCAGATTGTTGCAGATTTGAGCAAGCGCCCGCTTATCGCCGAGCTTTTCGAAAATTTTGGCCGCCTTGACGTAATATTCAACGCCTTGCGTGTGTTCATCGAGGCGGTGGTGAATGATACCGAGATTCGTAAAGAGACGCGCCAGGCCTTGCTCATCATCGTTTTCAGCAAACCATTGCTCGGCGGCGCTGGCCACGCCGAGCGCCTCTTGAAGACGCCCTACATGAGCGAGAGCTGCTACATATCCGATCCGGTTGCGCGCCGCTTGCCGATGCTCTCCCATTTGTTCCAACTTCTCGACGGCGCTTTTGTAAAACGGGATGGCGTCTTCGTACTGCTCGTTCGCCGTGAGGCTGTATGCGAGCATTTTCCACGCCTCGATCATTAACCGATCGTTGCCGGAATTTTGGGCTAACTGAAGAGCGTGCTGCGCGCGCGACACGCTGTGCGCCGATGCCTCGTTGCGAGGCTGCCCTGCATAGAGATTCATGCCATGAATCTCTTCCCAAATTCGATCGAATGTTTGTTGCAGCGTTTCCTCGGGAAGCATGAAAATCAGCAATCACGGTGCCCAACAAAAGCAGAACAAACCACAAAAGGCACAATGAGAATCACAAAAAAGCACAAAAAACCAAATTTTGTGCTTTTTCTCTCCCCGTTTGTGCCTTTTTGTGGCCTTTCCCTAAACGTTCAGCGCACCGATAATGGTCAGATGCGGAAAGTCAACCTGAAGATTCAAGGCGCCTTCGGGCACACCGCTGAAATTGAATTCTCCCCGGGTGTCCGCGGTAGTGGCTTGCAGTTTTTCTCCATTCTGCAAAAGATGAAACCGGACGTTGGCGAAACGTTCACGCCTCCGTGAAAGTATTTGACCCAAAATATATCTCTGTACTCGTTCGCGGCGAATTTGGAGATGAATGTCGAAATCCTTCGTCTGCAGAAGGAGACTCCTGGCCGGAACCGGAACGCCTCGGACCCCTGCCAGGGCGCGTTGGCTGTAACTATCGAATACGATAGTTGCCGGGATGCAGGGGATTGTTCGGTCTAGTTCACCTGATCGATGTGGAGACATCCCAATCGCCCTTTCCACAACCTGTTTGGGCGTATTCTTCAAATTGGACCGCTTCAATGCGGTCAGGGAAGGTGATACGGTGTTCGTTCTGGTATTCGAGACAGGTACCACCTGGATAGCGTCTCCGATCTCCACAAGAACAGCAAGTTGCAACAGCGATATGCCGATGACAAGCCCCTTCCCTGCAAAAATTCCTTCCAAATTGTGCAGCACTCCTTCAGCGACCCGAACCCTCCGGCCTGTCTCGTGGAATAGGCAGGGTTGATAGTGTAGGCCAGATTGAACGACGAGTTTGATGGCGGCCATTTCACCTTCATCGACGGGCTTCACGCCGGCTCCTGTCCCCACGATCTGCATAACACCTGGCGTCATCAGCAATGATCGGACTTCAGCCGCTTGTATTCGACAGAATACGTACCTCGGAAACAATGGTATCTCGCTACGCCTATGCTCGATTCGTCGACCGCGAATCTTATAAGTGGGCAGAAACGCGTCAAATCCTTTTCGCGATAGGTTAATCGCCACGATCTTTTCAAATTGAGCGCGCACATGAAGTGCATACCACGGAAGCCGCCCAGGGTTCATGTTTCCCCCATATCTTTGTGAATGACCGCTCAGTAAGACATGTCGGTGATGGTGAATGTTTTAAGCCCTGTCGCGACCGATGTCAAGGAATCAGTTGGAAATCAGTTGGAAAATTTGTGAATATTCTGTGAAACGACCTGTGGAAATCTTCCCTCCATGTCAGGCCTCCATGTCAGGCAAGCGTGGAATCCACAGTTTTGTATTTTTTTTGCTTAATGTATTTTTGTTTTGCCCACCTTTAGTGCAACACGTGGAAACGGAAATGTCTTCGGCGATCTGGGCCGTGCCAACGCAGACGTCGAACATTTCAAGGCGCGTCTGGCTGCCGAGATTATCAAGGCGCTCGATCGGGACCAGCTCAGCGTGCGCGCAGCTCACGATCGCACCGGGATCGCCGCCGCCGACTTCTCCCGCATCCGCAATGCGGATCTCGGGCGGTCTACAGTCGATCGTCTCATGTAATATAAGGATGCAGTACGAGGGGCTTTGCACAAAAAGTGCATGATGTCGGGCTCTCCCGCTGTAGCGGCGGTCTATGACCGCCGACAATACAGAGCAATTTGCGAGATCGCCGGCGGTCATATTTCTTGAGGCTGCACGCTATCGCGCTTGCGCTTCGCGGACCGCCGCTACAGTGGCCATTCTCGACTTTCTGTGCAAAACCGTAGGGGGCAAGATCCTCATCACATCCAAGCCGTGTGCCCGGCAACGTTTAGGCATTGAAGTCACTGAATCGGATGAACCAAACGGACCGCGCTCGCTTCCGCAGCGGAGGTCTTCTCGGCGGTGGATGTATCTTCAGACGGAGCCGGTTGACACGGCGATAATTTTGCTGGAGACTATGAGGCGTTCGGTTCAGGCCCACGCAATCTCGGGGAGGAAACAATGAATTCCAAGCAATCGGACCGGAGACGGTTCCTGAAAAGCGCCGCGTTGGCTGGTTTGGCCGCAGGCGCGGGACAGTCCGCAAGCGCCCAGGGCCAGACGGATGCGTCAGCTCCTGGAGCACAGCCTGGCACGCACGCCCACGGTCAGCCCGCGCGACTCGCAACTCCCGAAGGACGCGCGATGACGCGGACGATCACGCACACGACTTACTACACTCCGCTGGCGGATTCTGTGGGTATCATCACGCCGGCCTCGCTGCATTTCATGCAGTCTCATTCTCGCCTGCCGGACATCGATCCCGAAAAGTACAGCTTCATCATCCACGGTTTAGTGGAGCGCCCGCTGGCATTCACCATGGACGATCTGAAGCGCCTGCCTTCCGTCTCTATGATCCGGTTCCTCGAGTGCCTGGGAAATACGGGCCCGCGGCGCCATGTCAAAGGCGAAGGAAAGAACGCGACTCCGGTGACAGTCCAGTACACGCACGGCATCATGAGCTGCAACGAATGGGGGGGTGTGCCGCTGTCGGTACTGCTCAAAGAAGTCGGTGTGAAAAAAGAAGCCAGTTGGCTGGTGGCCGAGGGGGCGGACGGAAGCAAGTACACCTATTGCATCCCTTTGACGAAAGCCATGGATGACTGCA
>QHWY01000487.1:0-1444 GCA_003223875.1 Acidobacteriota bacterium
CGGACCTCCACTACCGGTGCTTGTTTGGTGGGTATGCGCAGGACCGCGGCGCATTGTGCAGCCGCCAACGGTTCACGGTCGGCGACGAATCTATAGAAGCTGTGCAGTGCCGACAAGCGGCAGTTCCGTGTTCCGATCGAGGACTTGCGAACCAGTTCGATGTCTTTCAAAAACGCGAGAACCTCGACTGCCGTGAGATCGTCCATGCCGAGCCTGGCAACCGACTTCGTTTCCTGTGTGGCGACGAAGCGCAAAAACAGCCGCCAACTGTCCCGATAGGACAACACGGTGTGATGGGAAACATTGCGTTGTTGCACCAACCAGTCGTGGAAGAAGGCGTGTAGCAGTAGAGGAAACTGATTTGCCTTCAAGCGTTTCCTCCTTCGGTCAGAGGCTGCAGGAGTCGGGCGCCCCGCACGCGAAATCGCTCGCCAGCTTGCTGAAGCAGCTTCTGGGTAACGGTGAGGTACACCAGCGTCGAGTTGATATCTTTGTGCCCGAGATAGGTGACCAGGTACGGGAGGCGCGACTGAGGATTGATACCCTCGCGGTACCAGGCGAGCATGCGGCCCGCGACGAAGGCATGACGAAGATCGTGTACACGCGGACCCACGCGTCCCGGAGCAGGTTTGCCCCCGCGCCTTTGCGAGCAGTGAGATACGACTGAAGTGCTGCAACTGCGCTGTCGGAGAGCGGCAGGCGCCGTGATTTGAAGAACTTGGTACCGTGGACCTCGATGACGCGATCGTCAATGTTGAAATCGCCAACGTTCAAGCGCACGACTTCGCCGATGCGGAGGCCGGCGCAGTAGGCCAGCACCAGCATTATGTGGAGTGTTTGGGGCCGCAGGGGTGATTGGGGAGATGGAAAACTGAGCGCCGTCTCCAATAGGCCGAGAACGTCTTGTTCGCTAAAAATGTATGGCTGCCGGTACCGCTCTTTCGCTAGCCGCCAGATCCGTTTGTCCGAAGGAATCCTCTCGACTGTTGGATCGATACGAGACAGCACACTGGAAAGCAGTCTGCCCGCCTGGTGGCAGTCCAACGCATGCTGCGGGGTGGATCGTGTATTCGTCCATTCTCGAATCAACTCCGTCAGCGGGTGGCCAGATAGATCCGGCCGGCCCTGAAGGAATCGGTCCAGCCGAAGCAGACGCTCCGCCTGCGTGTTGTAGCGGTAACCCATGGCATGCATAAAAGGCCCACGTGCTCGCGCATCACAGGGCCGAGAAAACTGCCGAAGCGGGGAAGCGGGCGTAGTGCTTCGAGTGCCGCTTCAGGGTTAGCATTCAACAGTGCCCGCACAACTGGTGTGGTCGTGCGTTGTCCATACTCCGCTCTCAAGTCGGCGAATGGATTGTTTGCGAGTGCTCGGTTGTTTACCCTCCAGTCCAGAAAACGGTCGACAAGACGCGCACGATCCGTGACTATGTGGAACGGCCACG
>QHWY01000487.1:1576-3079 GCA_003223875.1 Acidobacteriota bacterium
CGACGAAGCGTTGGAACCCATTCAGGATGCTCAGGTAAACCTGAGATGACACCGGACTGCGCAAGCGCAGCTCTCGGACGTAATTCTCGGGCGTTGACCCCTTAGACATGGATGTCGTTTTCATGCCTTCACCCCAGTCGGAATCTCCAAGGCCACTGCACGCAAGTCCTCCGTCGCCAGCTTCAGATACACCAATGTTGAATCCGCTGCACGGTGGCCCAGCAGATCCCCAATATCCTTCACTGATACCATCGCGCGAAGCATGCTCACCGCCCGTGCGTGACGAAAAGCATGGGGGCCTCGTTTGCCTGTAGTGATGACGTTGGCGGCTTCGAGCCGATGCCGGACGAGTCGGTATAGGCTTGACCCGCATCTGAAGGGTCGATACGGGGCACAGGCGCGAATGAATATTTCTCGAAAAGACGTCTTCGGCCGCGAGTCCTGCAGGTATTTCAACACCGCCTCACCGACTTCGGGCAGTAATGGCAGATAGGATATAGCACCAGTCTTACTGTGGCGAATCCGAATGACTTCCTGGCGCCAATCCACGTCGTCCAGCCGAAGGGTCGCGATCTCCCCGGAGCGGATCCCGTACTTCGAGATCAGCATCAGGATCGCGTAATCGCGTATCCCTTTCTGCGTGCAATCTTGTCGAGTGGCAGCCAAAATCTTCTCCACGTCCCCAGATCGAAGAGCAGAGGGAATACTTTCGAACGCGTAGAGCATGGGTGCGATCACGGTGGATGAAAGATCGCGGGAGGTTCGCTCCGTCATGTACAGCCACCGCAAGAAGCTGCGTATTTTGGTCGTCACATCTTTGAGCGAACGCCTGCCTACCGCCGCTGCTCGGTACTTCAGATAGCCGTCCACATCGAGATGGGTGAGGGTCGCAAGTTCCTCTCGGGTTGCTCGCTCCCCCAGCCAATCGAGAAGACGCCCTGCCTCGCAACAGCGATGAGACACTGTTCCCGGAGCGAGGCCGCGCTGGCCGGCCATCCATTGGGCGTACTCTCCGCGCATCTCGCTCTGCAAAATCTCGACAGGCGTGACGGCTTTCGGTGCTGGTGGCCACAGGCCCTGAACCAGGCGCAAGAGCATGTGGATGCCATTGGTGTGGAGACACTGCCAACCTTTGTAATCTGGCGGATGGCCATGGCGGCGGCGATACATCCGTCGTGCCTGTTGCAGATACTCCTCGACGCTTGCAGGTTGCGCCGTGCTGACGTCAACCTTCTGCTTATCGAGACAACGCAGGAAATGGCGCGCCACAGCGATACACTGACGCGAGGTTCTGGCAGCGTACCGTTCTTCAGTCAAGTGATCCCTCAATTTTGAAAGCCACACTTCGTGGCTGAAATGCCGATCTGACATGTGCACCTCCAGGTGACTGTCCAGAGTTGCACGGTCTAAATTATGGTGAGCAACTTGGGTCGCTAAACCCCTTCTTGTTGCTCAACGGCGTTTTCCTCCGCATTATTGGCTCCTCGCCATTCAGTTGCAAAT
>QHWY01000085.1 GCA_003223875.1 Acidobacteriota bacterium
AAGCGGGCGTCGAAACGCGGGCCACGGCAGGCTCGCTATCCGAAAAAATGTGCGCAAGCGAGTCCCAAGTCCGTTAGCGGCCGAAGAAAGTCCACTTGATGAGCCGCACTTCGCCCGCGGTATCATTGGCTCCAAATTACCTGCTATCTTTCCGCTCTCATCCGTCTTCAGTTCGACTGTGATTGCATCAGGAACGCCACCTTTCGGTGTCCAGTTGCCCGACCAGGTTCCATTGATTGCAGTCAGGTCTGCCGGCGCGACTGGCGCGAGCAGCAGCAATAACAACGTTATGAACACAAAGAGTATCGTCTTCATCGCAACCTCCGGTGAATTCCAGATACCGGTTTCGCGAGCCGCGCCGGGCGGCTCGCGGCAAACCATCGAATCTTAGGCGGCGGTTGCGGCAATCTGAATTCGCTTGGGTTTTGCTCTTTCCGACTTTGGCAGCCTCAGGTTGAGAATACCGTCCCGGTATTCGGCGTGGATCTTGTCCGCATCGATGGTCGTTGGTAAGGCGAATGATCGAGAGAAGGTCCCAAACGATCGCTCCAGGCGATGATAGTTTTCCTGCGCAACCTTTTGGTCGAACGGGCGTTCGCCTCGAATCGTAACGTTGTTCTCAACACGCACATCGACCCCTGTTCGGATCGACGCCCGGCAATTCTACTTTCGCGATGAGATCGTTATCATTTTCATAAATGTCGGCCAGCGGGACCCAATTTGTGTTCCCTGTTCCATTGGATTCTCCCAGCCACGTGCCCATGGCATCCTCGAACAGCCGATTCATCTGATTCTGAAGAACCGAAAAATCACGGATTGGATTCCAACGAACGAGAGTCATGGTTCTTTTGCCTCCTAATAGAGATGTTTTAGCAATTATTTTAGACGGTCATAAACACATGTCAAGTACCTGTTGAAAAATTTCTTTTGAGTGTCTTTATTTCTCGGCTGCTGGTATATTTGCGCATCAGAACCTACACTCTTAAGGAGCGGGAATGACCAATAAAGAAGAAATATTCGACCTGATCCGAAAACATCCGGAGGGCCTGGACGACGATGACATATCGAAGATAACTGGCATCGAACCGCGTCAGCAAGTACAGCAACTCTGTAATCAACTCGCTGCCGTTAAGCGGATTCGGAGAGAGTCCGTCGATATGGCCGGGAAACGCCGTAAGATCCATAATTTCCCGGCTGCTGGCGACGACGTTCAAACTAGTATCGTCGGGGTACGAGGAGCGGTTGAAAACTGGCGTCGTCGCCTTTCCGCGCTCGTGGCCGCAACGGGGCGGGACGAGGCAGACCTCCTGGAAGAGGCCCTTCAGTTATTGGGCATGAAAGTTCTCGGCGAGAGTCACGCGAACCGCAATGGCAGATCCGGAGGCCGCAAAAAATAATATAGGCGTCGCTCGAAAGCGACGCCTTAAGGCGAAGACCAGATTCTTAGTTGCTGGATTTTGACTTATTTGATTTATCTGTAGAAATCTTGGAACCTTTGGCGTTTGAAGAGACGCGCTCCTTCTTCAACATCTTTTCCAGATCACGGACGGTCCCATCGATTGGCTGCAAGCGAACGTTATTGTCCTGGACTAGCAGGCTCCAGGTTTTGCCCGATTTGATCTGCGACATCAAGGTATCAAAATCCTTATTCGTGGCTTTTGCCAATGCGTTCGCCATGTAGAGCTGCCCGAATGACAGGTTGTGTTGCGTTTTCTGCTGCGCAAGCGTTTCCGCGGGTATCGCTAGTTTCCTTTTGAGTTGTTAGGAATCAATTCGAATTCGTACTCGACCCAACGTACGGCCTCACCGACACAATCGGCTGAGACTCGGCAGCCTTTGCGTGCGGCGATGTCGCCGTGACCCACTCTCCCGGTTTCAGCGATTTGATTTTGGCAACGCTGTCTGCCGGAATTGGGGCCTTAAACGTCAGGTACTGATGCGCCGAATCGAAAGCAACGAAGTCCACTGGGAAAGTAAAGCGCTCCTCCGCCCTCTTGGTCCCGTCGTAGCGGACGGCATGATTGATGGCATCGGCATACTTGTCGTATCCAGACCAGCTCACCACTATCCGGTCGCCGACCTTGAACTTTGGCAGTTGCGTCATTGGCTGGTCCCCCACCACTCGGGCTTTAACGGTTAAGATGCGTGCCCCTTCATCGAGGGAAACCAACTCTCCACTCCATGTATACGTATCCGCGGCCGGCTGGCTCGACTGGGCGGCCAGCCGGCCGGTGATGCAGATCGGCAGAGACAACGTGACCAGAGCTAAGAACGTCCAACTCTTCCGAATCAGGTTTGCGTTTTTCATAGGTTAAACCTCCGTCAGGATTTTTAATGTAAGGACTTCACTCATGAGGCGGCCGTCGCCGCAATCTGAATTCGTTTTGGCCTTGCATGCTCGGCCTTTCGTTAGCTTTGAATCCCGGCGGGTCCGCCTGCAGAACGAGGTTGGCTTCCGTTTCATAAATGTCCGTTTCCGGTAACCAACCACTGGCCGTATTCGCGTCGCCCGGGCTTTGCACAAAAAATACATCGTGGGCGCTCATAGAGCGCCCCTACAGTTGCGCACCCCAAGCTGTAGGGGCGGTCTATGACCGCCCAGGATTTTTTGTGCAAAACCCGTCGCCCGTCCAGTTCTGCGCAACATCATCGAAGATCCGGTTCATTTCGCGTTGAAGAATCGACATCTCAGTAAATGCGTCCCATCGGGTCAAACCCATTTTGATTAGATCTCCCTTCTAAGAATAAGTTTTAGACGCATTTTAGACCATCTAGACATTCCGTCAAGTGGTTTTTACAATACATTTGGCACACGCAATTGACATTGTGTTTTGGCGGTTTTATATTCTCAGGCATCAAAGTTCATGAGCGATAACCAATAAAGCTGGTAGGTGGGTTTGACCAGATGCTTACCATTCGACAAGTTCCTCTAGAAAAGATTCGCGGCAAGCGGATTTTGGTATTGATAGATCCGAATATTGCGACGGCAGCACCGACTCTGGGATCACTGATTGGCAAGTCTGCCAGACTAATCACGGCCACTCATGTGGGAATGCCGGGCGGCGGGAACGCGAAAAAGCTGTCGTTAGATTTCGCCAAAGAACTATCGCACGCTCTCGGCGTGCGCGTGACGAAGCTCGATGATGCAGTCGGCTCCGATGTGACGCGATCCATTCTTGACATCAAGCCAAGCGAGATCGTCCTGCTGGAAAACCTCAACCTTTACGCGCAGGATGCGGCCAACGAGATTGCCTTTGCGCGCCAACTGGCATCACTTTGTGATTTGTTTGTCGATGATGCTTTCGACGTGTCGCATCGAGTGCTAGCCTCAAATGTGGGGATCGCTCGCTGGACGCCGATTTCGGTTGCGGGGCCATGGTTGGCGTCTCGCGTCAAAGAACTGGAGGATTTTCGTGGCAATCCAACCCGCCCATTTCTTGCGATCGTGGGTGGCGGGCACATCGAGACCAAGCTGCCCTTGCTTTATTCGCTATTGCCAAACGTCGATCGGCTTTTCGTCGGAGGCGCGTTAGCATTCTCGTTTCTTAAAGCGACGGGATACGAAACCGGCAAGGCTTCCGTTGAGACGGAATTTCTCCGTTTCATCCGCGGCTTTGTGGAGAAAGCCGGCGCTCAGACGGAACTCGTTGTGCCCGAAGACTTCATCATCCGTCACGGTGACAACGCGCGCTGTGTGTCCGCTCTTGGACCGATGGACCAGCCACTCGATATCGGTGTGCGCAGCCTTGAGCGGTTGTGCCATTTGATAAGTGGCGCTTATAGCATCCTGTGGGTGGGCTCTCTCGGAGTTTACGCGCAAGAACACCGATCCACTTCGGATTGGGAAGTTCTGCAGCAGTTATGCGCCACGGTTCCTCGGCGCTGGCAGCGAGTCCTGTTGGCCGGCAGCGAACTGGTGTCGAGCCTTTCACAGTTGGTCGATTCCATCCATTTCCCTCAGTTTTCACTATTCGGCGATGCAGCACTAAACGTGACTACCGGACAACGGCTGCCTGCCATTGAAGCTCTTCACCTAGACACCCTCCAAACGAAAGATCGTTTACGCAAAGCTGTACTCATACCCGTGGACAGTCCTGGTCATGCAATTGATCCACGGTGTCGAAGACGTGACCGTACATTGTGGGAAGAAACAGAACCATGCCAAAAAAAGTAAAAATGATCTTTTGCCTGGCAGCCTGCTTCGGCGTAATTTTTACCTTCCTACCGCGCCCCGCTTTGGCGGAGGCCGGTAAGCCGGTCGCTGCGGCTGTCGATGGAGAAAACGTTTGGGTAACAGACAATAGCAACCATCAACTGGTGAGGCTGCGAGCCAGCGACGGAAGCCTGATTGCCGCCTACCCCGTTTCGAGTCCGTTGCGCGTGCTCCACGACGGCATCAATGTGTGGACAGTCTCGAATGCCGGTATTGTGACGAAGGTCCGTGCTAAAGATGGAGTCGTTTTGGCCTCCTATCCGGCCGGCGGCCCTGCCTCCGGCATCGCGTTTGATGGCGAAAATGTCTGGGTCAGCAACCCCGAATCGGACAAGGTCACGAAAATACGTGCGAGCGACGGTTCGATTGTCGGCTCTTATACCGTGGGCAAAAGTCCGGACGGACTTCTCTTTGATGGGAAGTTTATTTGGGTCGCTGACTCAGGCGCCAATACCGTGACCAAGGTCAGACCCAGCGACGGTTCGACGGCCGCTACGTACACTGTTGGGGACAATCCAGCGGAATTCGCTTTTGACGGTCAAAATATCTGGGTCACCAATTATGGTTCACATACCGTTACTAAGCTTCGCTCCGGCGACGGCTCTGTAATTGGAACCTATTCTGTTGGAAAGTTTCCACGAGGGATTGTTTTCGACAAGGCAAACATCTGGGTGACCGATTACGGTGACAACAAGGTGACGAAACTGCGGGCCAGCGACGGAATGGTTGTCGGAACATACAACGTCGGCCGTGATCCCGCCGAAATTACTTTTGACGGAAGCAACATTTGGGTGATCAATTACGGCAGCGGCAATTTGATGAAAATCAAACCCGCTGATGGCAGCACGATCGGCACGTTTACTTTAGCCGGACACGCAAATCCATAGCCGGCTAGCTTTAATACTCTCGAAGGCTGCGGATATCCGACCATCAAGTTCGAAGAACATTAAAAACCCCGGCAAGCTGAAGGCTCGCCGGGGTTTTCGTTTTGGGGACGCGCTGAAGCCGATCGCGACACACGGCGAACCTAAAGGTGGCGTTCGCGATCAAAGTACTGCCGACGATTTCGCGCTTGATCGGGCGGTCCGACGTGGGCCCGAAAGCCAAAAAGCCTAACTGAACGGCAGATCCTTCTCGATTTGTTTCAAGTCGGCGAGCCTTCCTACATCCCGCCAGAAGTATTGATCGGCGCGGAACCCGAGAATCCTCTCATCTTGGGAAACGAGACGAAGATAGGAATCGATGATCGAAAAGGCGCCATCTTCCGTCAGCTTGGGAAGAAGTTGCGGTGAAATGACGTGAATTCCGGAAAAGGCGAGGCCGGTGCCGCGCTCCCGCAGCCGGAGATCCTTATCGAAGGTGAGGGGCCGTGACGTCGGCCGATCCTGAACAGCCAGAGTAGCAAGAGCTCGATTGTCCTTGTGATACTCCATCATGAGATGAAGATCGACAGTACTGATCACGTCAACGTTATGCAGTACGAACGGTTCCGCGTCGTCGCGAAAGAACCAGGCAGCTTTCTTCAATCCTCCACCTGTATCGAGCAATAACTCTTCGCGAGAAATTTCGATGTGCATCCCGAAACTGTTCCTCGCTTTCAAGTATTCAACGATCATGTCCGCAAAGTGATGCAGGTTGATAATCACTTCATTGATTCCGGATGCACGTAGACGCTCGAGCGTGATCTCCAGCAGCGTGCGCCCGGCAATTTCCACCAATGCTTTCGGGCGAGTATCGGTAAGCGGCCGAAGACGTGTTCCAAGACCGGCGGCCAGGACCATGGCTTTCATTTGCCAAGACTCTCCAACCCGAGGTGCCGAACCACAACATCCAGGCCGGCCTTTCCGCGAAAATGCTTTGCCAATTTCTCGGCAAAATACACCGACCGGTGTTGCCCGCCGGTGCAGCCAAAGGAGACCATCAGATTCTTGAAACCGCGTTTTTGATATGCCTCGAG
Source organism: Acidobacteriota bacterium (assembly GCA_003223875.1). Lineage (GTDB taxonomy): Bacteria > Acidobacteriota > Terriglobia > 20CM-2-55-15 > 20CM-2-55-15 > 20CM-2-55-15. The sequence goes on from QHWY01000085.1 coordinate 6,171, forward strand.
GCTCGTTTCGACAAGCGCGACAACGTTGGCAAAGAATTGATGTGAGCTTTCCTGCTGGACCAGATATTCAATGACGCCAGCGTCCTTTCCTGTGAGATCCTTGAATCGTTCTTCGCGGCCGGGATTGGGAAGTGCGCGGCAATCGAAGACGAACCCCCCGCCATTTCCGGATTGATCTACCGGGACAGATCCGCCATGAAATGAAAAACTAAAAACGCGAAGGACAAGATTTCCGCTGTCCGAAGCCAGACTCAGCAACTTCTCGGATCCGATCATGCTCTTGAACGCATCCATGAGCGTTGGCAGCGCGATAGGAAGTTCGGTGTTGTGACGCAGCCACCGAATATTCTTCAGGGCATAAGGAACCGATTGAAGGAAATGCGGCTTGCGTTCGTAGAAACCGCGGAAGCCATATGCACCCATGGCTTGAATAATGCGCACGTAAACGTACGCGTAGTAGGTGTACATGAATACATCGCGCTTCAGGTCAACAAAAGTCGAGAGAACTTCAAGATAACGATCCAGCAGGTGCTGCCGCAATTCTGGCGGCAGATCGGCTTTCGCGTCATACAGCAGCGACGCGATGTCATATTGCAGCGCGCCTTTGCGCCCACCCTGGTAGTCGATAAAGAACGGCTGATCGTCTCGGAGCATGATGTTGCGCGATTGAAAGTCACGATATAGAAAATAATCGTGATCTGCCGTCAGCAAGAACTTCGTCAATCGCCCGAAATCATTTTCAAGAGCTTGTTCGTTGAAAGGAATGCCCGCCAATCGCAGGAAATAGTACTTGAAATAATTCAAGTCCCAAGCGATCGACTGCCGATCAAAAACCGCGCGCGGATAACAAAACTTATAGTTGAGGTCACGGCCTGCCTGGACCTGAAAACGGGGTAGGACGGTCACGACTTTGCGATACGCATCTACGACCTCCGGACGAATGTCCGTTCCCGTCCGGTTGCTCGAGAGAAATTCAAACAGCGTCGTGTCGCCTAGGTCTCTTTCCAGGTACGCTCCCTCATCCAAAGCTTCTGCATAAATGTCGGGGACAGGCAATCCATGCCTCCGGAAATGCTTCGAGAATTCAAGGAATGCTAGATTCTCCTCCCTCACTGTATGGAGAACGCCGATCGCGCTTTGGCTTCGATTTGCCAGACGGACGATGGCCCGGCCGGATCCGCCGAGTTGTCCCTGAAGCGGGTGAACACTTTCAACAGGCGAATGGAAATGCTCGTGGAAAAGCCTTTTGAGAACATCCATGGATCCCAAAGATACCATCGGGACCTATTCCGATTTTGCCCACGCTGGAACGGAATAAACCAGAAGCGCTACCGTCACGGCGAACAGCGCGATGGCGCTGAAAGCCAGGGACCGGTGGATACCGATCAGGCCTCCGATCACGCCCACCGTTATTCCGCTGAAAGCGCGCAAGCCGAGAGCCGACATGTTGAAAAGCCCCACGAGCCGCCCGCGCAGGTGGCTCGGCGCGAGGATCTGCACGATCGCCTGCGCCGAGGAATAGAAGGCAAGATTCAGAATTCCCCCGACAAATAACAAAGCCAGCGACAAGTAATAATTGGTCGAGACCGCGAATGCCGCCGTCGTCACGCACCAGAAAATCGCGCATACGATCGTGCTTCGGACATTCGCCCGGAGCCAACCCTTTCCTTCTAACAAGAAGCCGCCAAATACCGATCCAGCCGCCGTAGCCATGAGCAGCGCGCTGTACGCGAAATCGGCTGTACGCGCGCCTAGATCGTACGCAAACCCGGGCATCTGGGTTTGAAATGCATTCCCGACGAACAATGACGCGGTACCGCCCAAAAGTACCATGGTCAAAATGGGCCGGTTGTGTGCAGCTTCCCGAAACAGACTCACTGCATCATTCCACCCGATAGCGCGTTTCGGAGGGGTCTCTTTACGTAGATGACCCGTGTAGGGGACGTATAGCAACCATACGGTCAACGGAAAATAAATGAGGACATTCGCAACAAGAGCCAGCGGCGGGCCCAACAGCAACATTAATCCCGCTCCAACCGCCGGTCCGAAAAGGATACCGAGCTGCCGGCTGGTCGCATTGAGCCGAACGGCGCTCTGAAGATGTTCCGTGCCCACAAAGTCGTGGATCAGCAACTGCTCCGCAGGCGCCCACATCACGCCCGCGATGCCGTGAATGATCAGCAGAAGTCCCGCATGCCAGACCTGGATGCTATTCGTGAAAAACAGGATGGCCCACGTTGCCGACACACCCATGAACAAGATTTGCGCAAGCTGGACAACCTTTCGGCAATCATATCGATCGGCGATACCGCCGAAATAAACCGAAAGCAAAAGAAATGGAGTCCAGTGGCTGATATCGGCAAAACCGGCCAGGACCGGCGAGTGAAACTTCTCAAACAGCAGCCAGTAACTGACCACGTGCTCGATGTTATCCGCCATCATCGCCAGCATGGTGCCGACAAAGAAGAACCGAAAATCCCGGTGATAAAGTGCGGCAAAAGCCGGTTCTTTCGTGGATGCGGTTTGTACGTCTTGCGAGGACACTTTTCTGGGATTCTCCTTTAAGATAACCTCATGCGCGCGGATAGGGGGTTTTCGACATGCTGAAATCTCGATTTTCCACTCTGGTAGCTTTGCTGGCCGCCGCTGGTTTTGTGCAATCGGCGAGCGCGCAGAGTATACCTCGAACTGCGGATGGCAAGCCGAACTTCAACGGGGTATGGGCTGGGCCTGGTTTCACACATAAAGTCACGACCAACGACACCGACACTCCATCGGTTTCCGTCTACAGCGCGAAAAACTTTTCACCGTTCAAACCGGCCGGCGAAGCGTTTCTGAAGCGGAAACCTTCAGGCGACACGTACAAGGACGATCCTACTGCCTTTTGTTTGCCCAACGGTTTGACGCGCCAAATCCTGTCTCCATACGCGCAGCAGTGGATTCAGACGCCCGATAGGATGATCGTTCTATATGAGTACATGCACTTCTTCCGTGTGATTCCAATTGGTGCTTCCAACCGCGCGCACGACAAAAATGTGGAATCGACATGGATGGGGGACTCTATCGGCTGGTGGGACGGAGATACTTTCGTTATCGACACGATTGGTTTGAAAGAATGGATGCTCGATGCGTCATTTGACCTGGCAGGCGAAGGACACTGGCATAGCGATGCTGCACACGTCGTCGAGCGTCTCAAGTTCATCGATCCGACCCTGGTTTCCTATAACGTCACAATTGACGATCCGAAGATCTTCGCTGCGCCTTGGTCTCAAGATTTTCAAATGAGACTTCACCCGACATGGAAGCTATTCGAAAACGTCTGCGAAGAGAATAATCGCTGCATCGGCGGAAAGTGCGCCCAGTCCGAGGTGCAGCGGTAAGGATAGAACCCCTTCAATGAATTCACGATGAGACGAATTTGAGCGGGAACATCCCCCTCCTCGCAGAGGAAGGGCGGATGCGCGGTCAATAAGAAGTCGCAAAGCTACCTTATTCCGCGCAGACGGGGTGGTCAGGTCGGAGCGATTGGTCGGGTTTCGCCGAACTGACCACCCCGTCCGCTCCAATATAAGGTGGCTTCGCAGCATTATATTAATGTCGCGTCCACCCCTCTCTGGGACTTGCACAAAAAATACATCGTGGGCGCTCATAGAGCGCCCCTACAGTTGCGCACCCCAAGCTGTAGGGGCGGTCTATGACCGCCCAGGATTTTTGGTGCAAAGCCCCTCCTCTGCGAGGAGGGGAATGTTCCCGATCAACTGTGAAGGGATTAGCGGCGAAATTCCCGGATAATGCGAACGATCCGGCTGGCGGCGCAACCGTCCCAAAGTTCGGGCGGGCCGGAAGGTTTCCAATCGCCCATCATGATGCGCCGGAAAGCGTGAAGAATTCGGCCCTCATCGGGACCAACTATGATGTTGGTTCCGTGTGTGATCGTGACAGGGCGCTCCGTGTTATGTCGCAAGGTGAGGCACGGCACGCCGAGGATTGTGGTTTCTTCCTGAAGGCCGCCGGAGTCGGTCAGCACCACGGTCGCGCTGGATTCCAGATTGAGGAATTCAAGATATCCGAGAGGCTCCATCGTTCTGACGCCGTTGTTCAGGGAAAGCCCGAAGTCGCGTACGCGCTTCTGGGTTCGCGGATGTATCGGAAAGAGGACCGGCATCGTCCTTGATATTTCCTCCAGCGCTTGAAGAATCGGTCCGAGGACTTTCGGATCGTCCACATTCGACGGCCGGTGGAGCGTCACTAAGGCATATTGTTTCGGTTTCTCGATGCGGAGTGCAGCGGCTTTTTCCCGGTGCTTCAAAAGCGTGTCGATCATGACATTTCCGACGAAATGAATCTTCGACGGATCGACACCTTCACGTTTCAGATTTTCGTCGGCATCCCGGCTCGTTGTGAAAAGCAGATCCGCGAGGGAGTCGGTCACGAGGCGATTGATTTCTTCTGGCATCGCGCGGTCAAAGCTGCGCAATCCAGCTTCGACGTGAGCGACGGGAATGAGAAGCTTCGCGGCGACGATGGCGCAGGCCATCGTGGAATTGACATCGCCGACAACGACGACGAGATCGGGTTTTTCACTCAAGCAGACTTTTTCGAACTCGACCATGATGCGCGCAGTCTGCTCGGCGTGCGTGCCCGACCCAACGCCAAGATGGATGTCGGGAACCGGAATACCCAAGTCGCGGAAGAAAACATCCGACATGCCTTCGTCGTAGTGCTGCCCGGTGTGGACGAGGACGCCCGTTAAGTCCGGCGTTAGCTTCATCTGGTCGACGATCGGCGCGATCTTCATGAAGTTGGGCCGCGCGCCCACGACATTGAGAACTTTCATGGTAATATTCACTAGCATATTGTATTCCGTACCGATGGCTTATTGGAGATTTCGATGTTGAAACTCGCGCTTGGACTGATGGTGCTCGTCAGCCAGTTGAGCGGACCAGGAGGCGGTCTGCCGCAGATCCTCCAGCCGGATTTCAAGCCGACCGCGCCGATCAAGGCGGGCAAACGGGGTGAAGTGACGGTATCGTTCACGGCCTTAAAAGGCTATGCCGTCGATCGCACTTTGCCGATGACGTTGAAGTTGACTGCCGTGCCCGGCGTGTCGCTGGATAAAAGCGAGCTGACCGCGCCGTCGAACGATCCGAAATCCAAAGATCAGTATTATGTGGATTTGCCTGTGATCAAGGTACCTGTCACTGCGGCCAAAGCAGGCAAGTATGAGATTCCCGGCAAGCTCACATACTTCTTCTGTTCCAAAGCGGATGGATTTTGCTCCAGACAAGTCCTCGACGTTAAGATGCCAGTAGCGGCGGAATAAGGTCGCGTTCCCAACACATTATGTCCACTAGAGTCGAGCAATATAGGTCTGCCGTCCTCACGACGGCAAATCAGCTCACGATCCTGCGCATCGTATTCGTGCCCATCTTTATCATTCTGCTCGCCTATCATGAGATCGGGTGGGCCCTCGGGACATTTGTTGCGGCGGGTATCACTGACGTGCTCGACGGCGTCATCGCGCGACGGTTCGGGCAGAAAACCTCCATCGGCGCCGTACTCGACCCTCTGGCCGACAAGCTGTTGATGACGGCATCCATCCTCATCCTGTCGCTACAGCAAATGGAATTTCACAACACCATTCCGCGCTGGTTCATGATCATCGTCATCTGCCGTGATGTTTTTATCTTGCTCGTCAGTTTGATCGTGGTGCTGATGGTAGGTTGGCGTACATTCACGCCCTCCCCTTATGGAAAGACAACCACGGCGATGCAGGTTGTGACAGTGTTGGTCGTGCTTTACGTGAATTGGCGACATCTTACCGTGCCGGAGCTGAACATTCTGTTTTATGTGACCGGGCTCATGACTGCTTTCTCCGGCTTGCATTATCTGATGAGCGCGCTGCGGCGGTGGCCCTTTAATGAGTAATACAAAGAAACAATTTTCAGCGTCGGCCTATGTCCATAAGGCTGTGCACGAATATCGCGATGCGCCCGCGCATCGAAGTGGAGAAGCTCAGACGCTGCGCGTACTGTCGGTCGAGCCTGGCGGGCTTGCCGATCGCATTGGACTGAAGCCCGGGGACGAGATACGCGAACTGAATGGCAGGCCGCTCGCAGATGTTATTGATTTCCAGTTCAAGGCAGCCATTATCGGCCGCCGCACCACCATTCAAACGCAAGACCGCGCCATTACGTTCGTCCGGCGGGAGTGGGACTCGTTTGGCCTGGAATTCGAGCCGATCGAGCCCTTGACGTGCAAGAACCAGTGCGTCTTTTGTTTCGTGCATCAAAATCCGAAAAATGTGCGCCGTTCGCTGCACATCAAGGATGAAGACTACCGGCTGTCGTTTTTGTTCGGAAATTATTTGACGCTGACCAATGTGAACGAAGATGAGATGCGCCGGATCATCGAGCAAAGGCTCTCACCTTTATACATTTCGGTCCATGCCACGGAACCGGAGTTGCGAAGACAACTACTCGGTATCGAGGAGTATGACGGATTTATGGCGAAGATCGATCGCTTGGCCAAAGCCGGCATTCAACTGCATGGACAGGTCGTGCTTTGTCCCGGTCTGAATGACGGCGCGCACCTCGAGCGCACAATCGACGATCTGTTGAAGTTCTATCCCAGCCTCGCTTCGCTGGCGATCGTGCCGGTGGGGCTGACGCAGTACCGGAATAATCTCCCTAAACTGAAACAGTTTACGCCCGAAATTGCGCGGCAGACTATAGATCACATCGCTCCAATCCAAAAAAAATGGAAGCGGCGAATCGGAACGCCGTTCGCATTCCTCGGCGACGAGATCTACATTATGGCAGGAGCCGATATTCCGCCCGCGAGCCACTACGCAGATTTTCCGCAAATCGAGAATGGCGTGGGGATGGTACGCACGTTCCTGACGCAGTTCAAGGCGGCGCTTCGTTTACGAACCGGTACGCATCACGTAAAACGAGGCACGGTTTGCACGGGTACGATTTTCTATCCTTATTTGAAGGATTGTGTGGATCAACTCGGCATGGATTTGAAGATTGTGGGCGTCGAAAGCCGATTCTGGGGACCGGGTATAGGCGTCGCCGGCCTACTCACGGGCAGCGATTTTATTGCCGCGTTGAAGGAAAACGTTTACGGCGATTTCGTTGTTCTGCCGTCCGAATCCATGGTTGGGGACGATTATCTCTTCCTCGATGATCTCAAGATCAAGGATGTTGAAAAGGAAGTCGGCGTCCCGATAATTCCCTCCGGCTACGACGCTCGCGAATTCGTGAAGTGGCTATTCCCCTCCTCGCAGAGGCTGAGCCTTACACACATTTAACTCCGCCGGTACGCGAGGTTGTAGGCGCGGTCTGCGACCGCGCGTTTTCGCGGAGGCTGGACAACTTCTTGCTCAGGCGGATCCAGGGTATGGCCACGCCTCAACGCCTTCGATGGCTGTTTACGGACCATCCGATCTACTTCATCACGGCCTGCAGTTACAATCGTCGCCCGATTCTGGCTACCCCCGCCGTCCACAAATCTTTCATTGAATTTGGGTTCCGTGCTTGTGAGTACCGAGTTTGGGTTGGCCACTACGTGATCATGCCAGACCACATCCATCTGTTTGTCGGTTTCGGACCAGAATCCATCACCTTATCGGCCTGGATGAAGTCCTTGAAAAACGCGATCTCGAAAAGCCTCAAAAACGCGACTTTTAACGGCCCGCATTGGCAGAAAGGCTTCTTCGATCATGTCATTCGATCCCAGGAGTTTTATGACCAGAAGTGGGTCTATGTTCGGGACAATCCTGTGCGAGCCGGACTGGTTCAGTCCGCGGAAGACTGGCCTTATACGGGTCAAATATGCGACTTGCCATTCTGAAGGAAAGGCGCGGTCACAGACCGCGCCTACAACCTCGCGTACCGGCGGAGTTAAATGTGTGTAATGCTCAGCCTCTGCGAGGAGGGGAATATAGAAGGCTAAACCCTTTCGATCGTCACCTTGTTCATCACGACGTCGACGACAGGACGGTCACCAGGTTTGCTCGTCTTGGTCTTCCCAATCTTGCGGACGACGTCCATTCCTTCACTGACTTTTCCGAACACCGTATGGTGTCCATCGAGGTGAGGAGTGGGCGCTAGCGTGATGAAGAATTGACTGCCGTTTGTGTTCGGACCCGCGTTCGCCATCGAGAGGGTGCCTTCGGAGTTGTGTTTGAGCAAGGGAAGGATTTCATCCGCAAAGGTATAGCCCGGACCACCGCGCCCCGTGCCTGTGGGATCGCCGCCTTGAATCATAAATCGATCGATGACTCGGTGGAAAATGACACCGTCGTAAAAATGGTTTTCGGCGAGCTTCACAAAATTGGCAACCGTGTTGGGCACTTGTTGTTCGAACAGTTCAATGGTGAAGTTTCCCATCGTTGTCTCAAAACGGGCGTAGGTTCCGGGATTCATGGTTCAATCGTCGCTTTCTTGATGTAATCGAGTTTCGGAAACGCCTTCGTGAGATATGCATTTCCTTCGGCCTGAGTGTGGCCTTGGTCGGGTTGCTCACCGTATCCGCTGTAGATCTTATCCACGACCTCGATTCCAGTGATCACCTTGCCGAACGGCGAAAATCCTTGGCGGTTCAGAAATGAATTGTCTTTGAAATTGATAAAAACCTGAGTCGTGCGGCTATTGGGTGCTGCGCTTTTGGCAAATGTGATGAAGCCGCGAGTGTTGCCCTGCTTTACGGGCTCATCGGGAATGGTGGCATTGACCCAATTACTCTGGATGGCCGGATCGCCGTTGATTCCGAATTGCACCATGAAGCCGGGGACGACCCGAAAGAAACGGCAATTGTCATAGAAGCCATTCTTTACGAGATTGTAGAAACGGTCGGCCCCGTTCGGCGCCCAATCGGTGTGAACCTCAACGACGAAGACGCCGGCGCTCGTGTCGAACTTCGCTTTATAGACCGCGGGTGCTCTTTCCTTGAGAGCCGATGGATTCTTCAAATTCGCCTGCCCGTATGCGACGGGAATCGCAATCGCGGCGAGCAGTACGAAAAGCCAAAGCTTCTTCATGGCGTGGCTCCTTTCAAGATGACAGACAACACCTCGACCGGCGTTTCATAGCGATCGAACGGGCCGCGAATCTGAACGCCCTGAACCATTCCGTGAATACGTTCGAGAATCTCTCGAGCGATGAATATGCCCTCATTACGCGCATAATCCGGGCTTTTCGATTGAGCCTCACGCATGCGGTTCAGGATGGCATCCGGAATCGAGCAGCCGGGGATTTCGTAGTTCAGAAATTCCGCGGTTTTGTAATTCGGCAGCGGCACGATTGCGGCGATGACTGGGATTTTAGAATTCCCCGAGCGGTCGAGAAAGCGCTCGAGAACAGCGGCATCAAAGACCGGCTGTGTCAGAACAAATTCTGCCCCCGCATCGACCTTATAGAAGAAGCGCTTCGATTCCAGATCGTTCATGGCACCCGGATTTGCTCCCACGCCAATCACGAATCCGGTCGGTTTTCCGATCGATTTACCTCCCACGTCCACGCCGTGATTCAAGCGGTTGACCATATTCGTCAGGCCAATGGAATCGACCTCATAAATGGCGGTGGCATCGCTATGCTCGCCGATCTGATGCGGATCGCCGGTTAGGAGAAGAAGATTGCGAAGACCCAGAGCGTAGGCACCGAGCAAGTCGGATTGCATGCCCAGTAGATTCTTGTCGCGGCATGTGTAGTGGGCAAGACTTTCGATTTCCGTGGACTTTTCCAACAGCACTGCCAGAGAAATTGCGCTCATGCGCGCGCTGGAAGGCGGAGCGTCGGGAACATTGATCGCGTCGACGTCCTGGGCTTGAAGGTACTTGGCTTTTTCGATCGCCTCCGCGAAGTCGTGGCCGAGAGGCGGAATCATCTCCACGATCTTAATAAATTCTCTTCTGGCGAGTTTCCCTCCGAGCCTAGATTTGGATTCCAGTGGAATCGAAGCTGCGCCCTGTCCCTCTGGGGGAAGACGGCGCGCAGAAGGCGTGCCAAGTGAGGGTCCCAGGACTACCGAACCCGCGGACTTCACTGCCGCGCGGATCGCCTTGATATGTTGCGGCGTCGTCCCGCAGCAGCCGCCAACAATACGGACGCCATACTGAACAAATTTCTTTGCATACGACGCCATGTATTCCGGCGAGCCCAGGTAAATATTGCGTCCTTCGACATTCCTGGGTTTGCCCGCGTTTGGCTGTACCGACAGCTTTCTGGCCGTCACACCGGCAATACGTTCGATCGCATCCAGCATGACTTGGGGCCCAACGCTGCAGTTGAGGCCCAGAACATCGGCGCCCCATTCCTCCAGGCGTTTTGCGAAAACTTCCGGAGGCGTCCCCTCGGGGCTGTTACCGTCTTCTTCGATCGACATTTGCACGATCAGCGGGCGATCGGTGATGTCACGAACGCCGCGAATTGCCGCGTAGACCTCATTCAAATCGAAGAACGTTTCGAGGATAAACACATCGACATCGCCGTCGGCGAGCGCCTGGGCCTGCTCTCGAAAGATTGCCCGCGCTTCTTCAATCGCCGTCTTGCCCCACGGTTCGATGCGAATTCCCAATGGACCGATCGCACCCGCCACCCAGACTTTATCGCCGGCGATGTCGCGGGCGATCCGCGCGCCTTGACTGTTGATTTCGCGGATATGTTCGGCGAGACCATGGGTCATCAGCTTTGTCCGATTCGCTCCGAACGTATTGGTTTCGATGATGTCAGCGCCGGCGTTGATGTAATCGAAATGAACCTCGCGGACAAGCTGCGGGTTAGAAATATTCAGTTCATCGAAGCAGCGGCTGATGAACACGCCTTTGCTGTAGAGCATCGTCCCCATCGCCCCATCACACACGAGGACATGATCTTCCAACCGAGACAAGAGGTCCTGCATAGGAGGAAAGTCTAATATAGGTCCCGCTATGGATGATGTCGAATCCACGCGCCCATCTCGGCGCAGTCCAAGCGCGATAGCGCGCAGCCTCAAGCGTGGAGTCGACGTAATCCCGTACGGCACTTAGATATAATTTTTTAAGTGAAGGACATTGTCATCGTTTCAGGCAAACGGACTCCAAACGTTACGGACTCGCTGCGACGTGTATCGGCGGCGGGCAAGGAATCGCAATGATTGTGGAGGCAATCTGATGGCTATCAAAAAAGTCGGCGTTTTGGGTTGCGGACTCATGGGATCCGGTATTGCGCAGGTCTCGGCCACTGCGGGTTACCCCACCCTCGTCAAGGAAGTCGCAGACGATTTCCTGAAGAAAGGAATATCGTCGATTGAAAAATCATTGGGAAGATTTGTTGACAAGGGCACCATCACCTCCGATCAACGCAACGAAACGCTAGGACGATTAAAAGGAACCACAAAATTTGAAGATCTTGGGGATTGCGACATCGTCATCGAGGCCATTACCGAAAACCTGCAACTCAAACGAGAAACTTACGCAACAATCGACAAGATCGTAAAACCCTTGGCGATTTTTGCAAGTAATACATCATCGCTCGTGATCACGGAAATGATGACCGCAACGAAACGAGTTGACCGCTTCATAGGTATGCACTTCTTCAATCCGGTACCGTTGATGAAACTTGTGGAAGTCGTCGGGACGATTACGACATCGAAAGAGATTCTCGATGAAGCGATGAAGTTTGTTGCGAGCCTGGGCAAAGTTCCGATCCGAACGTCGGATCGATCCGGATTTATCGTCAACCGGTTGCTCGTTCCCTATTTGCTCGATGCAATTCGAGCCCTGGAAGAAGGCGCCGGCAACGTCGAGGACATCGATAAAGGCATGAAGCTGGGGTGCGGCTACCCGATGGGCCCGTTTACATTGCTCGACTTCGTGGGCCTGGAGACGACCTACTACATTGCCAATATCATGTTCGAAGAATTTCGCGAGAAACGCTTTGCGCCGCCGCCGCTGCTCAAACGTCTTGTCCTGGCCGGTCATCACGGCAAGAAAACCGGCCGCGGCTTTTACGACTACTCGGACCCCGCCAATCCGAAAGCGTTGTATTAAACTGTAGCGGCGACTCCCCTCCTAAGTTAGGAGGGGTGCCCGAGCGACAGCGAGGGCGGGGTGGTTCCAATGGAAACCACCCCCGGCTTCGCTCACTTCGTTCGAGGCTTCGCCCCATCGGGCTCGCGCTTCGCGGTTCGCGAAGCCACCCCTTCTAACTTAGGAGGGGAGTCGCCGCTACAGTTATGTACCGATTTGCCATCATCGCCAGCGAATACAATTCCGTCATTATGGATCGGCTCATTGCCGGCGCGCGGCGAGCGCTGAAAGATCAGAAGCACGTGAATCTCATCCGTGTTCCGGGATCTTTTGAGATCCCGATGGCGGTGAAGCACGCCGCCTTATCGAAGAAGTACGATGGGATCGTCGCGCTGGGATGTGTGCTGCGCGGCGAGACACTGCATTTCGAATACATCAGCCGCGCTGTCAGCGATGGACTGCAACGCGTTGCGCTGGAAACAGGTATCCCGGTGGGTTTCGGCGTCCTGACAGTGGATACCGTGGAGCAAGCGATGGAACGTTCCGGTGAATCGGGCAACAAAGGGTTTGAAGCGGCGATGGCCGCTTCTCAGATGATTAATGTGCTCCGCGAGATTTGATGGGACCACGACGCAAAGCCAGAGAATACGCGCTCCAAATGCTGTTCCAGTGGGATATCACGCGCGATAGCATCGATCAGATTGCGGCCACTTTCTTCAATGGCCAAGATGAGGATCCCTCTGTGGCGGTGTTCGCTCGCCAGCTTGTGACACGGACCGTAGAGCACGTGGAACAAATCGATGCGTTAATTCGGCGTCATGCCGAGCACTGGCGGCTGGATCGCATGGCCACGGTAGATCGTAATTTGCTTCGTCTGGCAACTCAGGAATTCCTGTTCGACAAGGAAACTCCCAAGACTGTGGTCATCAACGAAGCGATCGAGATCGCGCGGCGCTTCAGCACTCAGGAGTCGCCTCAGTTCATCAACGGTATTCTCGACAGCATCAAGAAAGAACTGGAAGGTTAAGTGGAGCCGCTCGAACAGATTCGCATTCAAAAGCTGCAGCAGATCAAGGAGCTCGGTGTCGAGGCGTACCCGACGTATTACCGTTATACGCATACGCTTGCTGAAGTGGTAAGGCAATTCTCGGCCAAGACTGCCGAAGAATTGGAACAGAGTCAACAGCGAGTTCGAGTCGCGGGCAGGATTCTGACGAACCGCCCGTTTGGTAAAGCGGGCTTTGTCACGTTGTCGGACGGCGAAGGCCAGCTCCAGATATACGCGAAGAAAGATCGCCTGCCCGAACGAGACTTCCAACTATACAAACTGTTTGATATTGGTGACTTCGTCGGTGTTGAAGGAACGCTGTTTCGCACGAAGACCGGCGAACTGACGGTGCTTGCGGGCGAGCTGACATTTTTGGCCAAGTGTTTCCTGCCGTTGCCGGAGAAATGGCACGGACTGAGGGACATTGAAATCCGTTACCGCCAGCGCTACGTCGATCTCGTCGTGAATCGCGAAGTCCGCGACGTATTTGTCAAACGCGGCGTCATTATTCGTGAATTGCGAAGGTTTCTCGACGATCGTGAGTATCTCGAAGTCGAAACGCCGATCTTGCACCCGATCGCCGGCGGGGCACTCGCGAAGCCGTTCAAGACGCATCACAACGCGCTTGACATGTCTCTTTATCTGCGCATCGCGCCCGAGCTGTATTTGAAGCGTCTCATCGTGGGTGGGTTGAATCGCGTCTACGACTTGAATCGAATCTTCCGCAACGAAGGCATCTCGACCCGCCACAACCCGGAATTCACGATGCTCGAGTTCTATCAAGCGTATAGCAACTACGCCGACTTGATGGATCTCACCGAAGAGATGCTGGCCGGCATCGCGGAAAAAGTGTGCGGTTCGAGGGTGATCACCTACGACGACCAGCAGATCGATTTTCGGAAGTGGACGCGGCTCTCGATGAAAGAAGCGATCTTGAAGTTTTCACCGGAGAAGATTGATGAAGAGGGGCTGAGGAATCGTGCGGCAGTCGAGGCGTTATTGAAACGCCTGCATGCCGAGTTCGATCCCAAGTTGCCGCTCGGCAATCTGATCGGACTCTTGTTTGAGACTCTAGCCGAACAGCATTTGATCCAACCGACGTTCATCTACGACTACCCAGTTGAACTGTCGCCGCTATCAAAACAAAAAGCAAGCGATCCAAGTCTGGTTGAGCGCTTCGAGCTGTACATTGGAGGGATGGAGATCGCCAACGGCTATTCCGAGTTGAATGATCCTATAGATCAACGCGAGCGATTTCTTTCGCAGTTGCAACAGCGGGAACGCGGTGATGAGGAAGCGCACCAGATGGATGAAGACTATATCCGCGCCCTGAGCTACGGGATGCCTCCGACAGCCGGTGAAGGCATCGGAGTGGATCGGCTGACCATGTTATTGACGAACTCCACGTCAATAAGAGACGTGATCTTATTCCCGCACTTGAGGGCGGAGTGAGAAGGGAGCCTTCGTTGAACAGGCGCATTCCCCTCCTTGCATCACTGCAAGGGGTGGCTGCGTCATCAACAAAATTTTGCGGAGCCACCGAAGCTGACGCAGCCGGGGTGGTTTTCCTTCTTGTTCTCAATCGGAAAACCACCCCGGCCTCGCGATCAGCGGAGGCTTCGCGGCATTTTATGGGTCGCTCGGCCACCCCTCCTTGCGGTGATGCAAGGAGGGGAATGCGCTCGAGTCGCAGGTCTTGTCAAATCTTGAGACCCCCGCCCTGCCTTTTATGAAATTCGAATTGATGGTCGCCATTCGATATCTCAGAGCCAAGCGTAAACAGGCTGTCATTTCTCTCATCACCTTGATCTCCGTCATCGGTGTCAGTGCCGGGGTCGCTGCTTTGATCATCGCGCTCGCCATCAATGCCGGATTTCGGGATGACCTGCAGAAGAGATTGCTTGGAGCCCAAGCGCACGTTTCGGTGCTGCGCAAGGATCGGGCTATAGGCATCGCCGATTACCTGCGGATCGCGAAAGAGATTGAGCAAGTTCCTGGTGTCGTGTTTGCCGCCCCTGCCGTCTATCAGAAAGGTTTGATCTACAGCGGAACACAGGCGAACGGCATCATCGTCAAGGGCATTATCCCGGAGATGGAGAGTCCGTTGTCCGCGCTTTCGGCCAACATGGTGGACGGAAGTCTCAAAGACTTTCGAGATGACTCCGTGATCCTCGGCAAGGAGTTGTCGAAAACGCTAGGCACTTTCCACGGCGATCGCGTGAAAATTGTCAGTATCGAGACGTCGCTAACTCCGTTAGGGGCGATCCCTCGCAATCGGACATTCACAGTAAGCGGATTATTCGAATCCGGTCTCTACGAGTTGGACAGCACGTGGGTTTACGTTCCTCTCACTGCCGCTCAACGGCTGTTCGGCCTGGGAGACGTCGCGTCTACGATCGAAGTGAAGGTGAACGACATCTATCAAGCGAAAGCCATTGGGCAAAAGATTATCGATCGAATCGGCGGCGATTTCGACTTTACCGATTGGATGACGATGAACCAATCTATCTTCCAAGCACTTCGGCTGGAACGTATCGTGACGCTCATCACGATCGGCTTGATCGTTCTGGTCGCTGCGCTGAATATCGTCGCGACGCTTATCATGATGGTTTTGGAGAAAACACGAGATATCGCAATTCTCATGTCGATGGGAGCGACAAAGAACAACATCCGCCGCATTTTTATTTTACAGGGCGTCATTATCGGCGTGATCGGCACGACTTTCGGAGTCGTGGTTGGGCAGGCGGCATGCCGGATTGCGGACAAGTATCATCTGATCAGCCTCGCGCCCGACGTTTATTCGATCGCTTACGTTCCCTTCAAAGCAGCAGCGGTGGATTCGGCAATCGTCGCCGTTTTAGCCGTTCTGATTAGCTTTGTTGCGACGCTCTATCCTTCGGCCGCAGCTTCGAAACTCCAACCTGTCGAAGCGCTGCGATACGAATGATTCGGGCTCGAAGTCTCACGAAGATTTACAAAAGCCCCGCATCTCAAGTGGTCGTTTTCGAAGAGCTGAACTTCGAGGTCCAGCATAGCAGCCTTGTCGCGATAATTGGCCCTTCGGGTGCAGGAAAGAGCACTTTGCTTCACCTTCTGGGCGGGTTGGACCGTCCCACACGAGGCGATGTGCAGTTTAAGAATGAGAATATCTTTCAATGGGAAGCTGCGGAGCTTGCTCAGTTCAGAAACCGTCATATCGGTTTTGTCTTTCAATTTCATCATCTTCTGCCGGAATTCACCGCCCTCGAGAATACCATGATGCCCAAGCTCATTCGGGGTGACGACCGCAAGGGTACAGAAGTGGAGGCGCGTGAAATCCTAAACCGGGTCGGTCTCAGCCATCGGCTCGACCACAAAGTGGGTGAAGTCTCCGGGGGTGAACAACAGCGGATCGCCATCGCCCGGGCTTTGATCGGCCGGCCCGAACTGCTATTGGCCGATGAACCGACCGGCAATCTCGACCACCGAACCGGCGACGCTATTTTTCAGATGATCCGCGAACTGCATCGGGAGAGAGGGCTTACCTCGGTCATCGTTACCCATAATGAGAGGATCGCCGCCCAATGTGACGAGGTCTGGGAGCTCGATGCTGGAATGTTGCAAAGAAAGGCATAAAATTTCAAGGTTGTGAGACTTACATGCATCGTTTAGAATCAAGGCAGCCGCGAATTTACGTGCTGATCGAGTTTAAAAAGCGCTGTGAACCACGGTTACGAGGTGAAGTCTGCACACGGTTGACGGCTACATGAGATAATCAAAAGACTATGTTCGAAAGATACACTGAGAGAGCACGACGGGTTATATTCTTCGCCCGCTATGAAGCTAGCCAGTTCGGAAGCACGACCATCGAAACCGAGCATCTGCTTCTGGGACTGATCCGCGAAGATAAGAACCTGACTAATCGATTCCTGCGAAATCATTCTTCAATCGAAAGTATTCGTAAGGAAATCGAAGGTCGAACCACGATTCGTGAGAAAGTCTCGACGTCGATCGATCTTCCTCTTTCGAACGAATGTAAACGCATCCTCGCATATGCCGCCGAAGAGGCGGAGCGTCTGAACCACCGGCACATCGGCACCGAACATTTATTGCTCGGCATCCTTCGTGAAGAAAAATGCGTCGCCGCTGAGATTCTTCATGAGAGGGGGCTTCGGCTTAACGCCATTCGAGAGGAGTTGGCGCGCTCCGTCGTCGACCGTCAAACGCTCATCAAGCCGAAGGAAACGCCGCTACTCAGCGAGTTTTCCCGAGATCTCACCCAGGCCGCGATGGATGGTGTTCTGGATCCACTTGTCGGCCGTGATGCAGAGATTGACCGCGTCATTCAAATCCTCTGCCGGAGGACGAAAAACAACCCGGTCCTGATCGGCGACCCCGGCGTGGGAAAGACAGCAATTGTCGAAGGTCTCGCGCAGCGTATCGTCGATGGCGAGGTTCCATCGTTCCTCTCCGATAAACGCATTCTCGTGCTTGATCTCTCGCTGATTGTGGCTGGAACGAAATATCGCGGTCAGTTTGAAGAGCGCCTGAAAACTATCATGAAAGAGCTTGTCGATAATCCAAATACGGTTGTTTTCATCGACGAGTTGCACACACTGGTGGGTGCCGGATCGGCGGAAGGTTCGCTCGACGCCGCGAACATCCTTAAACCGGCATTGTCGCGCGGCGAGATCCAGTGCATTGGCGCAACAACCCCAGCCGAGTACCGCAAGTCTATCGAGAAGGACCGCTCCTTGGAACGGCGCTTCCAGGCCGTGAAGGTCGGGGCACCGAACGAGAACGAAGCCGTGCGGATCCTGCAAGGTGTTAAATCTCGCTACGAAAAGTTCCATATGGTGAACTACACGGATGAGGCGATCGAGTCTGCGGTGTACCTCTCTAACCGCTACATCCCCGATCGTTTCTTGCCGGATAAAGCGATCGATCTTCTGGATGAAGCGGGCGCGCGTGTGAAGCTGCGCCAGGCGACGCTGCCGTCGGAAATGACGGACATCCAGCGGCGCATCAAATTCATCGTCGCTCGGATGGAAAGCGCGATTTCGAGCAAGGACTTCGAAAAGGCGGAACATTACAAGAATCAGGAACAGCTCGAGCGTGAGAACCTGCGCAATGTTCGGGAGAAATTCAACATCAGCGAAACCACGAGCATGGGTGTGGTGACCAAAGCCGACATCGAAGACGTGGTTTCACGCTGGACAGGCGTTCCGGTCAACTCGATCAAAGAAGAAGAAATGCAGAGGCTCTCGCGAATCGAAGAGGAACTGCATCGCCGAATTGTCAGCCAGGATCAGGCGATCAACGCGCTGGCTCGCGCCATCCGCCGGTCTCGCGCGGGTTTGAAATCGCCGCATCGTCCGGCGGGTTCGTTTCTATTCCTCGGGCCGACCGGCGTCGGAAAAACAGAAATGGCGCGATCGCTCGCGCAATTTTTGTTCGGCAGCGAGAAGTCTCTGATCCGCTTCGACATGTCGGAGTTTATGGAGAAGCATTCCGTATCGAAGCTCATCGGCTCGCCGCCGGGCTATGTTGGCTACGAGGAAGGCGGACAGCTTACGGAACGCGTGAAGCGGAATCCGTATTCGGTCATTTTGCTCGATGAGATCGAGAAGGCGCATCCGGATGTGTACAACATCCTATTGCAGGTTTTTGAAGACGGGCATTTGACCGACGGTCTCGGCAATACCATCGATTTCAAAAACACCATCATCATCATGACGTCGAATATCGGCGCGCGTTTCCTGTCCAAGCACACCAGCCTGGGCTTCCAGGGACCGAGCGAAGAGGCGACGGCTCAGAAAATGGAAGATGCCGTCATGCAGGAAGTGAAGCGGCTCTTCAATCCCGAATTCATCAACCGGTTGGATGAAATCATCATCTTCAACTCCCTGACGAATGAAGATCTGGGCCGCATTGTCGACATGATGATTGCCCAACTGAACGAGAACCTTGCCCATAAGAGGCTCGAGGTCTCCATCACCGATGACGCGAAACAATGGATTCTCGACAAGGCTTGCCGCGACAAAAACTACGGAGCGCGCCCGTTGCGCCGGGCGATCCAGCGTTATATCGAGGATCCGTTGTCGGAAGCTCTCATCCAGGGGAATCTCAAGGAGTTGTCCAAAGTCGCGGTTTATATGGAGGGCGGCCAGCTCTGGTATCGTCCCATGGATCGGGACCGCGAAGAGGTCGGTGTTCCGCTGAGCATGTAGGGAAATTCGGGGTCAGACGGGTGAATTCCCTATTTTCCGATCAAGATTCGTTAAAGGAAAATAGGGAATTCACCCGTCTGACCCCGAATTTCCCTCGCAACAATTTCCCCCCCAACCAGTCTAAATCCCTCCATTTATAGTAAAATTCACGGGCTTGGAGGAGTGCACGATGTTCCTTACAGTGGTGCTGGCTCTGGTTTTTACGGGTATGGAGCCGCAGGCGCTGCAGACTCCCGATCCAAATCGCATCGAAGAAGTCCGCGTTACAGGTAATCGCCGGATTCCAAGCGACACGATCAAATACAACCTTCAGACCAAACCGAATGATCAGTTCAATCCGAATGTGATCCGCCGGGATATCAAAACGCTCTATGCACTGGGGCATTTCGACGATATCCGAGTCGAGGAAGATCAGGGGAAGACGGGGAAGATCATCATATTCAGGGTTACGGAAAAGAAGCTCATTCGCAGCGTGAAATACGAAGGCGTGAAGTCCATCACGAACTCGGAAATTCTCGAAAAATTAAGGGACAAAAAGGCCAGCATCAGCCAGGAGTCGCCTTACGATCCGACCAAAATAAGGAAAGCCGAGACGATCATTAAAATGATGCTCGCCGAGAAAGGCCACCAGGACGCGACCGTCGAGGCGACGACCGAAGACATTCCGCCGACCTCCATTGCCGTGACATTCAAGGTTGATGAAGGGCCGAAGATTCGAATTCAAAAGATCTCGATCGAAGGCAACAAGGTTTTTTCAGGCGGGCAGATTAAGAAAGCAATGAAATTGATCAAGGAAGCGAGCCCGTTGACGGTGTTTACCAGCAAGGACACCTACTTCGACCTCAAGCTTGCCGACGATATTACGCGCATTCGAATGCTGTACGCCGAACACGGCTACGTGCGCGCGAATGTCCTGGACCCCGTTGTCGAGACAAAGCCGCACACGGTTTACCGAACTCTACCTTTTATTCGGCCGCCATTCCCGTGGGGCATCCCGATTCCGTTCAAGAAAAAGACGCTCGACCGCTACTACATCACGATCAAGATCGAGGAAAACGATCAGTACCGCGTTGGTGACGTGAAGGTGACAGGAGCCAAGCAGTACAGCGAAGATGTAATCAAGGCTGTGCTTGGGTTGGTGCCGGGCGAGGTCTTCAACGAGGAGCGGCTTCGGAAGAGCTTTGAGAATTTGAAGAAGCTGTATGGCGCGCGGGGATACATCAACTTCACCGCTGTGCCGGTTCAGGATTTTGACGAAACCAAGAAGCTGGTCAATTTGAACATCAATGTTGATGAAGACCGCCAATTTTACGTGAATCGCATCGCGTTCAGCGGCAACAGCACGACTCGCGACAAAGTCATCCGCCGCGAAGTCATGGTGGAAGAGGGGCAGGTGTTCAACTCATCGTTGTGGGATATGAGCCTGCAACGTTTGAATCAGCTTGGTTATTTTGAGGAGATCAAGCAGGAAGACGCCGAGGTAAAGCCGAATCCTACCCAACCACAGGTCGACATCAATCTAAAAGTCAAGGAAAGAGGCCGGAATTCGATCGGATTTAACGGTGGCGTCAGTGGTATCGGCGGAAGCTTCATGGGCATTAGCTACGAGACCAACAACTTTCTGGGATTCGGCGAAACCTTGGGAGTCACACTTCAGGGCGGAACCCGGCAATCGCAGTATATGTTTAGCTTCACAGAGCCGTATCTGTTGGACCGGCCGCTCACAACCGGATTTTCGGTATTCAAGTCGAGCTTCACCTACGATCAGGCCCGTGAATTCTACGGTCTGGATCCGAGCAAGCTTCCTCAGGGATTGGGTTTTGAGAACCGTTTGAATTTCGAGCAGAAAGGTTCCGGATTCAACGTCTTCAGTAGCTATCCCTTCAAGATCTGGAATCGTTTCGGTCTCAACTTCGGCATAAATCACTCGGTAACCAGCGAAATCAATCCCGCGACTAAAGAGTATTTCAATGCGGTCACCACGCAGAACAATCAATCATTTATTTCGAACTCGGGTGCAGGGAGCTTTTCCGATTTTCACGCGCACACGCTGATCCCGAGTTTTACCCGCAATCGCACTCAAGGAAATCCTATTTTTCCGACGGGAGGGTCGAGCCTTTCGCTGACGTTTGAATACACGGGCGGGTTTCTGGGCGGAACTGTGAACTACTTTCGTCCTACCTTGGACTACCGTTATTTTAAGCCGATGAACAAAGGACGGAACATACTCGCCGTCCGTTTCCTTGGCTCGTTTGTGCAAGGATTCGGCGGCACTGGGGTTCCCTACTATCAACGATATTTCCTCGGCGGCGATTTCGATATTCGCGGTTTCGATTTCCGAGCGATCAGTCCGATCGCGTTCGTCGTGCGCAACGTTCCCGTCACTGATCCGGAAACAGGTAACACGGTTTCCAGACCGTTCGACGACATTGTTTATGTTGGAGGTGATACTCAGGGTGTCATGAACCTCGAGTATCGAATTCCCGTCATTGGCCGCATCTTCACGATTGCGCCATATTTCGACATCGGCAATGCCTGGGTTTTGAACCGGGATCAATTGACACGGCAGATCGTCAACAGCGAAGGGCAGATTGTTAAGGAAGAAGCTAAATTCCTTCCCGGTACGAATTCGGCCTTCAGGACAAGTACGGGGATTGAATTCCAGGTGATGATGCCGGTGATCAATGCGCCGTTCCGGCTAATCTTCGCCATGAATCCAAATCGGATCGATCGCAATTACTTCGGAGCCGCGACCGGATTGCAATTTGGTATTCATGAGAAACGGCGCGATTTCAAATTTACAGTCGGTAGAACATTCTAGATAAGTGAGTGCGGTCCAAGGGGGGAAGTTTCATTTAGTGACAGGGTGATCGGGAATCGGATGAGCACCGTAAATGCCAGGCAAATCGAGCGCAACGACGGAGCCGCAGAATTTATCGGACAGCGGCGGAAAACACGCAAGTTACTAGATATTGGATGTGGCAGAAATAAAATTCCCGGTGCCGTCGGAATCGACAAGGTTCCTCTGCCTGGTGTCGATGTGATCCATGATCTTAACTCGTACCCTTATCCATTCGACGACGACAGCTTCGATGAAATCTACGCGATACATGTTATTGAACATTTGGACTCGATTGTGAGAGCAATGGAGGAGATCCATCGATTGGCTAAGCCAGACGGAAAGGTCATCATTGTTACTCCTCACTACTCGGATTACATGTCGTGGAATGATCCCACGCACAAATGGCACTTGAGCACCTATTCGTTCCGGTACTTCCGCGAAGACTACGAGTCGAGCTATTACTCCAAAGCTCGGTTTGAAACAGAGCAGATCCACATCGATATGGCACGCTTGTGGCGCACATTAGGCTTTGAACATCTAATGAACTTTTGTCTTCAGCATGGCTCGCTGCGATTCCTAAGTAAGTTTTGGGAAGGTTACCTGAGCCTCATTGTTAGGGCAGGAGCCATGAGGTTTGTACTTCGTGTGATCAAATAAAATATCAAGGCGCGCTAAAGCATGGATACCGGGGATCGATCATTCAAATTCAATAGAAACGGCGCGATTTCAAATTTACAGTTGGTAGAACTTTCTGAATTTCAAATTTCGAGATAAACGAGGGTGAGATGAGAAAAATAATTGTCTTAGTTTCAATGTTGTTGCCCGCGGCAGTGTTGGCTCAAGCTCCGGCGCCGGCGCAAGCTCCGAAGGAAACGCCGGCGGCTGCTTCCGCGGGAGCCGGGCGAGTAGCGGTTGTGGATTTTCAAAAGGCTGTTATTGAGAACGCCGAGGGCAAAAAGGCTCAGGAAAAGTTCATGGCCGAAGTCAACAAGCGGCAGAAGGAATTCGAGGGGAAGCAGAAGAGCCTCTCCGACGCGCAGAACAAGCTTCAGACTCAGGCTCAGGTGCTGACCGACCCGGTAAAAGCCGAACTGAACCGCCAGATCGACAAACTGAATACCGAACTGCAGCGTATGAACGACGATGCCCAAAAGGATCTCGGTGATTTTCAGCAGCAACTTTTCCGGCCCATCATGGAGCAGACCCAAAAGGTTCTGCAGGCGTATTCGGTGGAGAATGGTTTTGCAGTCGTCTTCGATGTTTCGAGTCAGGCCAACAGCATCATCTACGTCCAGGATGTTGCCGATATCACCACCGAGATCATTCGCCGCGTAGATGCAACCGTCGCCAAAGCGCCTGCAGCCGCGCCCGCCGTCGCGCCGAAACCGGCAGAACCTGCCAAAAAATAGGTGAACGAACTCCGAATTGCCGAGATCATGCGGATTCTTCCGCATCGTTATCCGTTTCTCTTGATCGATCGCGTTCTCGAGGTCGATCCGGACAAGCGCATCGTCGCGTTGAAGAACGTTACGATTAACGAACCGTTCTTCAACGGCCATTTTCCTGCTGCTCCGGTCATGCCGGGAGTACTGACGATCGAGTCCATGGCTCAAGCGGGTGCCATTCTCGGCTTGCTTGAAAAGAATGCTGATCTCGGCAAGACACTTGTGTACTTTCTGGGCATCGACGAGGCGAAATTCCGCCGGCCGATCGTTCCTGGCGACCAGATGCGAATCATTGTCGAAGTCATTAGGCGGAAGGCAATCGTCTGGAAAATGAAAGGTGAAGTCTATGTCGGTCCGGAATTGGCAGCCGAAGCGATTCTGCTTTCTTCCATAGGTCAGCAGCCGTGATCCATGCCTCCGCCATTGTCAGTCCGGAAGCGGAGATTAGCGAGGACGTGTGGATTGGACCGTACTGCCGGGTTGGCCCGCGCGTTCGGATTGGAAAAGGGTGCCGCTTCGAGTCGCATATCGTGGTGGAAGGGCCCACGAAGATTGGCGAAGGCAACCGGTTCTATCCGTTTGCGACAATCGGTCTGGAACCTCAGGATTTGAAATTCAAAGGCGAAGAAACATTTCTGACGATTGGCAATCACAATACGTTTCGCGAATACGTGAATGTCCATCGTGGAACGAAAGGCGGCGGCGGGAATACCCGGATCGGTGATCACAACTTCCTCATGGCATATGTGCACGTGGGCCACGACAGTGTTCTCGGCAATCACATCATCATGGCAAACGCGGCTACACTGGCCGGTCATGTACTGATTGAGGATCACGCGACGATCGGCGCGTTTTCCGGTGTGCACCAATTTTGCCGCATTGGCACGCATGGCTACGTCGGCGGCTACTCGGTGATCACCAAAGATGTCTTGCCATTTTCCAAAACGGTCAGCGAAAGGAACACGAAAGCCTATGGTCCGAACGTTCTCGGTTTAGAGCGAAAGGGCTTCACGCCGCAACAGATCAAGCACATCAAAAAAGCTTTTCGCTTATTGCAGCAATCGAAACTGAACACGAGTCAAGCAGTCGAAGCGATCAAGAGCCAGGTGAACTCGCCCGAAGTTCAAATCATTTTGGATTTCATCGATAAATCGGATCGTGGTGTCATCAAGTAAATACGGACTTATTGCCGGAAATGGAAAGTTTCCTTTCCTTGTGCTGGACGCTGCGCGCAGTCAGGGAATCGAAATGGTCGTTGCCGCCATCAAAGAGGAGACATTTCCTGAGATCGAGCAGCATGCGAACACGGTGTATTGGATGTCTCTTGGCCAGCTTGGCAAGCTCATCAAGACTTTCAAATCCGAAGGCGTGAACCAAGCGATCATGGCGGGACAGGTGAAGCACAAACAGATTTTTAGCTCGATTGTGCCCGATTTCAGGATGCTTCAACTGCTGGCCGGCTTAGCCATCAAGAACACAGACTCGCTGGTAGGTGCTGTAGCGAAAACTCTGGAGGATGAAGGAATCCATTTGATGGACTCGACGCTGTTCCTTCGGCCGTTGTTACCCGACGCCGGTGTGTTGACCGCTCGAGCACCTTCCGGAGAAGAGAAGCGAGACCTCGATTACGGTTATAAAATCGCGCGGGAGCTTGGAGAGTTGGATCTGGGCCAATCAGTCGCAGTGTCCGACGGCGCGTGCGTCGCCTTGGAGGCTATGGAGGGGACCGATGCAGTTATGGAACGAGCCGCTTCAATCGTCAATGGACGTTCTCTTCGAGTGGTCAAATTGGCGAAGCCGAACCAGGACTTGCGCTTCGATATCCCGGTTATCGGTCCTTCGACCGTTCGGCTGATGGTGCGTCTAAAGGTCACGGCGCTGGCAATCGAAGCGAAAAAAACATTGATGATCGATCGGCAAGACTTGATCCGCGAGGCGGATGCTGCAGGAATTGCGATCATCGCTGTGGAGTAGGGATGTAAATGGGTAGCGACGCTCATTCCCCTCCTCGCAGAGGAGGGGTGGCTGCGCCATCAAGAAAATGCTGCGAAGCCTCCGAAACGGCGCAGACGGGGTGGTCAGTTCGGTGCAACTGTACGGTTTCGCCGCTCTGACCACCCCGTCCGCTCCAATAAAGGAAGCTTCGCAATATTTTTATTAATGTCGCGGCCTCCCCTCCTCTGCAAGGAGGGGAATCGGTGCTTCCCTGCAGGGAACTTATGAGAGTTGGAGTCATCGGTGTCGGACACGTTGGCAAGGAGCACGCGCGACTTTACGCCGAGCTTCCGGAAGTTGAGCTTGCCGGCGTCGTCGACATTCTCCGCCCCCGCGCCGAGGAAGTTGCAGCCCTACATCGGACAACGCCGTTTACCGATTATCATGAGATTTTCGGCAAAATCGATGCCGCGACTCTGGCTGTGCCGACTGTCGATCACGCTCGAATTGGTATGGATCTGCTAGAAAATGGAATCGATGTCCTCATCGAGAAACCGATCGCCGCGACTCTGGAAGAAGGCCGAGCCCTAATCGACCGAGCCCTGCGCAACAACCGCGTGTTGCAAGTAGGCCACGTCGAACGATTCAATCCAGTCGTGGCGGCAGCTCGCGAGGTGGCAACTCGGCCGCAATTTTTCGAGATCCATCGGCTCGCCGCGTTTTCTCCGCGCAGCTTGGACGTGGACGTGGTCCTCGATCTCATGATCCACGATATCGATATTGTGCTGAGTCTTGTTCCTGTTCCCATCCGAGAGATTCGTGCTGTCGGAATTCCCGTGCTGTCTCAAAAGGCCGATATCGCCAATGCCCGCGTCGAATTTGAAGATGGCTGCGTGGCCAATTTTACGGCCAGCCGGGTGAGTTTCGAGAAAACAAGGAAGTTACGCTTTTTTCAGCCGCATGATTACATTTCTGTGGATTATGCGAGTCAAACCGGAATCGTTGTGTCGCTGCGAATGGGCCGGGTGCTCGAACGTAAACTCGAGCCGCCGAAGGGAGAGCCGTTAAAGCTCGAGTTGCAGTCGTTTATTGAGTGTGTCCGGAAGCGCGGAAAGCCCGCCGTCTCCGGAGAAGATGGTCTTCGCGCCCTTGCATTAGCTATGCGCATTAACGATGCTATCACCGAGCGACTTGTGTTACGTTGAGCCTGAGCGGGAAAGCGGATTTTACAAATGCTTTTTGAAAAAGATGAGGCTCTCGAGCTTCAACCGCGGAGAACCAAAACTCTACTGATTTCTATCGGCATTCATCTGCTACTGCTGGTTTTTCTAGCGCTGAATCCGGAGCTCTTGACATCCACGCCGAAGCGGATCATTCGCATAATGGGGCAAGACTACGACTTGAGCAAACAACAGCTCACAGAGCTAGTCGTGCCTCCCGACAGCCTGCGGCCGAAACCGAAGCTTCCCACACCGCCGTTAATTCAGCCGCCCGTTCCTCAGCCGGAACCAGAAGCAGCGCCTCCCCCACCTCCACCTCCGCCTCCTCCGCCCCCGCCACAGACTCCACCGCCGATTATCGGGCCAGAGGATGTGGTGAAGGAAGGCGCGCGCCCCGATGCTCAACCTAAACCGTCAAGGGGAGACACCACCGAACAGGCTCGAGCCGGAAGCGGGGCACAGGAGCCGCCTAAGCCGGAGCCACCGAAGCCGCAGCAACAAGCCGAGAACAAACCTCCTCAAATTGCGCAGAACACGAATCCCAACGCCATGCGCATGCCGAACCTGCTGGACAGCGCGGGAGAAATCGTTCAGCACTCGATCGATGAAGCTCGGAGACGGTATTCGCAGGGACCGCGGACAGGGATACCTGGCGTCCAGGAGGATCCGAATTTCTCCACTGAGGACCCGACCATCCTTTCCGATACTCGCGGCTATGACTTTGGTCCGTACATGAACCAAGTGGTCAACCGCGTTCGCGTGAATTGGTACACGCTGATACCTGAAATCGCACGCTTAGGCAGAAAGGGCCGCGTTGTGATTATCTTCACAATCGTGAAAAATGGCTCGATCGAGGACATCCGGCTAGTCGCAAATTCCGGCACCGACCCTCTGGACCGTGCCGCGATGGGTTCCATCACCGCGTCGAATCCATTCGCGAGACTGCCGGCAGGATTTGACGGCGATCGCCTGGTCCTTCAGTTCACGTTTTTGTATAACATTAGATAATGCGCAAGCGCATTGCTGTTGCGTTGCTTTTGACTGTAGGGGCGCTCTATGAGCGCCCAGGGCGATCACAGTCCGCCCCTACAGTACGAATCGGGCTTACGCAAAACGCTTCGGCGGTTTCTGTCCGTTCGACCCAACCTTTCACCGTTCAAAAGTACCAGACTCGCACGGCAAAATTCACAATAGTAGTCGCCCTTGCGCCCGCCACCGCGAATCGCGTTCTGACAAGGAGCGACCTCCAATACCGCACAATTGTTGAGATCGATGGCGACAGGATTGTTCTCGTTCCTAGAAACGAGAAGATACGAATCGACACTGTTGGGAATACGGGAATCGAGGTTGATAATCGCAGTTATCGCGGCAGCATCGAGGTATTCGGGAACAGCAGGAACACCTTCACGGTTGTGAACGAACTGCCACTCGAGGATTACTTGCTTGGTGTCGTTCCCAACGAATTGAGCCCCACGACATTCGGAGAACTTGAAGCCTTGAAGGCACAGGCGGTCGCTGCACGGACGTACGTTGTGCGGAACATGGGGCAATCGAAGAAGGAGGGTTATGACATCTGCTCGAGCGATGTCTGTCAGGTCTACATGGGCCGCGAATCGGAACTGCCGCTATCATCGCAGGCTGTTACGGAAACACGAGGAGTGATTGCCACCTATAAGGATCAGCCAATCAACGCTCTCTATAGTTCGACCTGTGGCGGGCGAACAGAGGACGCGGAGAACATCTTTGATGAGAAGTTTCCGTACCTCGTATCGACCATGTGCGAGTACAAGCATCCGGCACCCTTACCTTTTTCGACCTCGAAATCTTTTCCAGACTGGAAAGACGCCGTCCTTACGGTTGCTGGTGTGTCCAATTTCTCCGAGGCGCAGCAGTTCACAGGATTGCCGCTCCGCGGTGAGCCCGCGTCGACTGATGCAGCGGCTCTCGCAACTTTCATTCGGCAATCATTCTATCCTGATGTTCTGTCCTCGTCCGACCTTTCATTTCTCACCGAGCAGGGTATCCTTTCGGCATCCGGCAACATTCCGTTAAGAGAAATCCTGTTTCGCCTGGTGGACAGGAAACGTGCATTCGAGTGGCAACAAGGTGTCCTGGTTTCTTGGGACGGAACAACAATGAGGCTGCTGGTCGATGGGCAGCCGAAAGATTTCAACTTGAGTCCAGACGCACCGATTTATCAGCGCGTTGGTGATGAAAGGCTGCCGATGAGGCAGGGTTCCTGGATTGGCGGCGAGTTAATGGATTTCCGGGCTGTTGGAAGCACGATCCAGATGCTGGTTTATAGGATCAATTTTGCCAATCCCGCTGCAGACCGCTATTCCCGGCTTGCGTTGTGGCAGGTTCACAAAACGCGTCAAGAACTGGATGCTGCATTCCGGCCGGTTAATATCGGCAGTATCCAAGACATGCGGGTCATCGAGCGTGGTCCGTCCGAACGCCCACTGATGACGGAGCTCATCGGAACCAGCGGCCGCCGCACCGTTCGCCCGCTTCGTTTGCGAACGCTACTGGGCTTGCGCGACAGTCTGTTCTCCTTTGATGTCGAGCGCAACGCACAGGGTGAAGTTCTGGGCATGATGTTCTACGGCCGGGGCTGGGGCCACGGCGTCGGTATGTGTCAGGTCGGTGCTTATGGTATGGCCTTGGACGGCGCGACGTACGAAGAGATACTGAAGAAGTACTACAAAGGAATCGAACTAAAGAAACTGTATTGAGCAATTTATTCCCCTCCTCGCAGAGGAGGGGTGGCGCGACAGCCAGCGGGCTGTCGCGCCGGGGTGGTCAGCTCGGCGAAATATTTCGGCCGGTCTGACCACCCCGTCTGCGCCTTCGCTTCGCTCGGCGCATCCACCCCTCCTCGCAGAGGAGGGGAATATTCGTCTTGCCCGCATCTCATGCATCCAGTGCTCACCATCGTCGGGCCGACAGCCAGCGGTAAATCTGAGCTCGCCCTTTTCCTCGCCGAACGCTTTTCAGGTGAAATTGTCAACTACGACTCGATCCAGATTTTTCGGTACTTCGACATTGGAGCGGCAAAACCGACTCCTGAAGAACGGCGCCGCATACTTCACCACATGATTGATATCCGCGAGCCAACAGCAGTTTTCACTGCAGGCGACTACCAACGTGAAGCGCGGCGAATACTAGGCAATATTCGCGACCGCGGCAAAATGCCCATTCTGGTTGGTGGTACCGGTTTGTACTTGCGTGCCTTGACAGAAGGGTTGTTCAATGGACCGGAACGGTCCACTCACTGGAGGAATCGGTTGGAAATGCTCGCCGAACGAAAGGGCCGCGAATATCTTCACAGGGTCTTGAGAAAAGTCGATCCGGTAGCTGCGTCGCGGATCGAGGTGCGCGACAAGCCGAAGGTCATTCGCGCGCTTGAGGTCCGCTTGCAAACGGGCAAAGCGCTCTCGAAGCATCTCGAGGAACTGCCTCGGCAGCCCTTAACCGGCTTCGATGTTCATTTCATTGGCCTGAATCCGCCTCGCGAAGAACTTTATCGGCGAATCGACGATCGCGTCCGCCAGATGTTCAGCGCTGGTCTGGTTCAGGAGGTCCGTGACTTGTTGGGAAAGGGGATTCCGCCGAGCGCCAAACCTTTTGAGGCGATCGGGTATCGGCACGTCATCGCGGATATCGATTCCTGTATCCCGAAGGAAGAAACGATTCGTATAATTCAGCGTGACACCAGAAGATATGCGAAACGTCAAATGACTTGGTTTCGGAAGCAGCCGGACGTTACTTGGTTTGATGGACCTGGAGACAGCGATGAGATTAAGAACATGGTCCATCAGTTTGTCAAACTGTTTGCCACTTTTTAGGGAGTTCCTATGGAAAACAAAGCGCCTTCCCAAAATATTCAGGACGTTTACCTCAACACTGTCCGCCGTGAAAAAGCCCCCGTCACCGTTTTTCTGATCAGCGGTGTAAAATTGATAGGAAAGATCAAAGGATTCGACAAGTACTCGGTGATCCTGGAAGCAAACAATCAAGAACAACTAATCTTCAAGCACGCGATCTCGACGGTTTCTACAGCAAAGATGGTTTCGGCGCCGCCGCCTCCGCCGCCGGTCCCACAGCCTCAGACCGCCGCCACTGAACGTACTTGATGGCGTGGGAGACCTGCCAAATTGCTTTCAAAAAGACAGTACCGACAGTGGCTTGGCCGGGCCAAGCGCAAGCCCGACGCGAAGCGCAAGCCCGATAGCGCGGAACCTCAAGGAAGGGCGCAGCCGGAACAAAAGGCCCGACGCTAAAACCCGATGGAGAATGCGATACTGGTTGGAACCCACGCCCTCGATGAATTGCGTGAGCTGGCCACCTCGGCCGGCGCACGCATCATCGACGAGATGATCCAACATCGCGATCGGCCCGATCCTGCTACGTTTATCGGAAAAGGTAAGGTCGAAGAGCTCCACGAGGAAGTCATCCTTGAGGGAGTGGATGTTGTCATCTTTGATGACGAACTGTCGCCCAGCCAGGCCAAAAATCTGGAAGAAGCGCTTGATACGAAGGTTGTCGATCGGACGGGTCTAATCCTGGACATCTTTGCGCGGCGGGCTAGAACCAAAGAAGGTAAGCTTCAGGTCGAATTGGCACAACTGGAGTACCGGCTGACGCGATTGACCGGTCATCGAGAATACCTTTCCCGTCTCGGCGGAGGGATCGGCACACGGGGTCCCGGTGAAACAAAACTGGAAATGGACCGCCGGCAAATCCGCCACCGCATCAGCACGCTAAAGCGCGATATCGAGCAGATCCGAAAGCACCGGCAATTGCACCGGGAACGGCGCCGCCGAGATCAACTTCCCTTGGTTTCGCTGGTCGGCTACACGAACGCCGGCAAGTCGACCTTATTCCGGGCATTGTCCAAAGAAAACACGCTGGTATCGAATCGCTTGTTTTCGACCTTGGATACATTGATCCGCCGGATTCAGCTGGGTCGAAGTCTTCCGATTTTGATTTCCGACACCGTCGGGTTCATCCGGAAATTGCCCCATCAATTAGTCTCGGCGTTTCGCGCAACGCTGGAAGAGGTTGTGGAGTCCGATTTGATCCTGCACGTCATCGACGGCTCCGATCCGGATCATGACGAGAAGCGAACGGTCGTACTAAATGTGTTGGAAGAAATTGGCGCCGGAAATCACCCAATGTTGACTGTATTTAATAAAATGGACTTAGTGCCCGATTCGGAGCGTGCTGTCTCCGAAACCGTCTATGTCTCCGCTGTCACCGGCGAAGGTCTCGACCGTCTTGTAGATGAAATTGTTCGTGAAGTGAATTCGGTCCGCGTATGAATATTTGTCTTCTGGCTTTCCTGCTTCTCCAGTCATCGTTGCTTCTTCCGCCTCGTGGTTCGGCAGTTAATCCTGCTGCCGTTTCGCAAGTTCCTGCAAAGCTCCAGAAGGATTACGACAAGCTCTGGTCGCGGTTCGTGAGCGGCCAGAGTGACGCGCAACTCATGAAAGATATTGCGAACTTCATGAAGAAGCAGAAAAATTTTGATCCTGTTCTAACCATCGACGCCTACATCGAATTGTATAAGGGCAACGACGCCGAGGCCGCTCGGAAGTTTCAACAGGCATTCGCCATAAATTCGAAAAATTGGATTGCTGCGTATTACCTGGCAGAGTTGGCGTACACGCATCAGGATTATGGGCAAGCCAACACATTTTATTCATTGCTGCTCGACCTGGACAAGAGCCGGACGGATGTCGAGCCCAAACGAGAAAAGGCACTACTGCTCGCGACTGAAAAGCTGCTTCGATCCGCTGCGCAAGCTGAAGCAGACGATCGGTTCAGTGATGCGGAACAGTTATACAGGCAGGCTTTGAATATTGCGCCGAAAGATCCCGCGCTGCATTCCCGGTTAGCGGACCTGCTGGCGAAAGCAGGTAAGCAGGCCGAATCGGCAGCGGAGCGCAAAATTGCCGAAGAGTTGACCCCGCGCCGAGCTTCAATCCTACGTTCTGAAGCGGGTTCTAAAGACGATGATCTGGAGGATCTCGGGCGCTGGGGCAACGACA
This sequence comes from Acidobacteriota bacterium, assembly GCA_003223875.1. Lineage (GTDB taxonomy): Bacteria > Acidobacteriota > Terriglobia > 20CM-2-55-15 > 20CM-2-55-15 > 20CM-2-55-15. The sequence continues at coordinate 38,936 of QHWY01000085.1, forward strand.
TCGAAAGGTTGCATGAGATCCGCGATGCTCAGAACGTATCGCGTGAGCAGATCGCTGCACTCATCGTCAAATATTTTCCACAGGTTGTCGAGCATCGCCAGAATCAGCAAATCGTGACGGATATCGATTCGTCATGGGCCAGGGAAGAAATCCAAATAGCTGTCGATGCTGGGCTGATGAGTATCTTTCCCAATCACACCTATGAACCTTCGGCCGCGATAAGCCGCGGCGAGTTTGCCGCCCCTATGGCTCGGCTGATCCGGTTACTCGGCTTAGCTGCAAGCGCCAATCCGCCGATTTCCATTACAGACATGGCTCCAACAAACGCCCAATACGCAGACGTCCAACTGGTATTGGGTTACGGGCTGATGAACATTCAGGATTCAGGCGTCTTCGATGTTTCTGCGGAGTTATCCGGCCGAGAGGCTGTCCGCGCTGCGGCGCATCTGCTACAAACTTTTCAACAGGCTCAACACTGACCGAAAAAGGTGCAAAGTGCTATAAGGCGCCGGTTTTCCGGTACCTTATGGCTTCCAAGCCTTACCTTTTCCACAGGGTTATCCACATCTTCTGTGGACGTGAGGTATCACTGGTTTTAGATGCTCTTTAGCCAGCGTTTTGCCTCTTCATATTGGCGAAAACGTTTTTCCTCGGCCTTGAATTCGCGCGTGTGGACAATCATGCGCGAATCACGCACGCATGAATGATGTTTCAAGTGAAGCATCTCATGAAACAGGATATACGCGGTGACGTACCAAGGAATGGTTGGGACATCAAAGAAGCGGCTGATGAAGATAATGTTGTGGGTCGCGTCGTAGCGTCCGAGCACATGTCGTGATTTCTTCGGCGACCACGACAGGCGTGGCTTAACGAGCAAAGCATCAAAGTAATCCCGGTTCAGCCGATCGAATAAAGTTTCCAGATCGACGTGGCGCCCTCGCGCTTCTCCAGCGCGCATCCGGCGGCCTCGTTTCGTGCGTGCAATCCGCGCGCGTTCCTGAATCTCTTCGCTCAAGATGAAAGTTCTGTAGGCGCGGTGATGAGAATGGTCAATCGTCTTCTGATACAGTTTCGCGAGCAGAATGAGTGCGAGCGACGAATAGACGTCGAGCGGCGCATCGGTGAAGATATCGCTTAGGCGGACAATCAGACGATTATCATGCAACCGTACTGTGTGGTTGAGGCCGGCGAAAGGGAAGAATTCGATCTCGATCTCCGGGAGCGGTGTTCGTGGACGAAGTTGCTTGTGCGCCGACGCGAAGATGAGTTGAATATCGGCCGTCACTGCTGCTTTCTTTTCTTCTCCGTTTTCGGCACCTTCCTCAACGCTTCTTTCGTTTCGGCTTGCGTGTCTTTAGCTTTTTCGATCGCTTCCTCGATGGCTACGCGTTCGGTATCGTTCTTCGGCTTGAACTTCTCCAGAACCGGGATCGTTTCAAGCGTGAATTTTTCAAGGTCTTCCAATGAATCGCGGACATCAAATTTGCGGCTGTAAGCGGAGTCGATGTTTGACGTGATTTCGTCGAGAGCTTCGATATAGCCGCGAAGAAGCTCAGCAGATGTGAAGTCGGCAAGGTAAGAAGTGTCGTCGGGATCTACTTTGTTGGCAGTCGCGCGCGTGTCACCCGCTTTCTTTTTCTCCTTCTCGCGTTTTTCCTTCTCCTTCCGCTCCTTTTCTTTTTCCTTCTCGCTCTTTTCCATCAAACCCAAAAAGATGAGCCGGCGCTCCGCGAGTTTGAAATAAACCGGCACGCGTTGATTCAATTCCTGGGCATCGCGGATCAGGTCCAGCTCGTCTTCAGTGAAGTACTCTTTTTTGGGCGCCGCGAAGAGCGACGCGGCGAATGAGAGAACGATGACAAGGGATAGACTAACTTTTCCGGCCCGGTGCATTTTGGTCTCCGAATAAAGCTTTGAGGAGGTCGTCGCGAATTTCCGACGCTTGCTGTTTCGCCTTTTCTACAGGTTCGCGCTGATCGAATGTGAGCCCGCGGCCGATGTCGTCCAGCATTCGAATCTGGCGGCGCAGGGAAATTTCCAGCTCTTTAAAACCTTTGGGTTTGCGATGGGCATCCCGGCCGGTTTTCATCATCGTTTGATGGGCATCCTGGATCGTTTCGATATATTCGCTCAGGCGCTTGCCAAGTACTTCGGGTTCTCCGCTTTTGACGGCATCGGTAACCAGGCTGAGCAAAATTTCAGAGATGTTGATGTCGATCTTGGTGCGATCCACGGCGTCTGTACTACGCTTGAGTTTTTCTCGTTCTCTATCCAGACGCTCGAGGCGCTTGTCGAATTGCGGCGGGTGAAGGGCGGCAGTCCGAACGGTACAGGAACTCGCAATCAACACAATCAACACAATCAGCACAGTCAATAATCGCTGGATTGTCCACATCACGCTAGTGACCGTTTACTTCTTCAGACGGCGTTCCAATGTCCTTGCGCGCTGCCGTGCTTGAAAGGACCTGGCGTCATTTGAGCCGTCATCGAGTTCCAAAAACTTATTATATTGCACGATCGCTTCCTTTGCGTTTCCTAAATTATCCCAGCATGTGGCCAGTACGAAATGCGGAAGGGCTTCGCTTGGACGAAGCTCAATCAGACGACTTAACAATTGTGCCGCCCGTCCCCAGTTTTCCTGCGCATAAAACACGGCGCTGAGTGTTGCGTAGGCTTCAACATAGTCCGATTTGACTCGAATAGCCTGCTCGAGCGCCGCGATAGCCTGAGGGTATGCTTTGACTTCCTCGTAGGATTTGCCAAGAAGGTAAAGGTAATCCGCATTTGTTGATTCCGACTTGACGAGTTCGGCCAGCAGTGGAATCGCTCTCACGTACTCTTTGTCGGTGAAATACGAGATCGCCAATTGGCGACGCAGATTCGTATTTTTTGAATCCAGTGAGATCGCCTTCTCGAGATATTCGCGCGACTTGACTTCATTGTTTCGCGCGTGCTCGGCCTCGCTCAGAGCGACGTACAGCTCGAGGGAACTAAGTCCCTTTGCTTGGACGGCGATCAGGTGCGGATACGCTTTCGCGATATCATTCACGCGCATATAGAACATCGCAAGATTGAATTCGGCTTGTACATCATCCGGATGAACATCTAGCGCCTTCTCGAATTGTTCTCCGGCTTCGTCGCGTTTGCCGCTCTGATCCAGCAGGATTGCGAGATTGACCCGAGCTTCATAAATAGTCCCATTTTGATCCAGAAGCGTTCGATAAGCTGCAATCGCGCCATCGCTGTTACCGAGTTTTGTATAACAAACCGCGAGATTGAAACGTGAGGAGATCTGCGAGGCATCCTCTTTGAGGATGCTCTCATATTTCATGGCCGCGTCCGCCCAACGGCCGGCTTCGAAGTCCGTGTTTGCGGAGTTGTATAGGTCCTCGGTGGCTTGGAGAATCGCGAAGATAAGGATGAAAGACTTCATATGGAGGAGGGGAGTACATTTTTCAAAAATTGTCCCGTTATCGAGGTCATGTTTTCCGCAAGCTGCTCGGGAGAGCCGGTCGCCACGACGAAGCCGCCGGCATCACCGCCTTCAGGTCCGAGATCGATCACCCAATCCGCCGATTTAATCACGTCAAGGTTGTGTTCGATGATGAGTACCGAACCTCCCGCTTCAATCAACCGTCTGAAAGCGACCAACAGCTTATTGATATCGTCGAAGTGTAAACCGGTCGTCGGCTCATCAAAAATGAATAGCGTTTTTTCGCTGGTTTCACGAGCCAGAAACGACGCGAGCTTGATGCGCTGCGCTTCGCCGCCGGATAAGGTCGTGGCCGATTGTCCCAGGCGCAAATAACCCAAACCGACTTCGTCGAGGACCTTCAGCTTCTTCGTTATCTTTGGAACGTTTGCGAAAAAGAGTAGCGCCTCCCGCACGGTCATCTGAAGGACTTGATAGATGTTCTTACCCTTGTACAAAGTCTCGAGAACGCCGCTCTTGTATCGGGTTCCCTTACATTCTTCACAGATCAGTTCGACATCGGCCAGGAACTGCATCTCAACCGTCACCGTTCCGTCACCTTGACATACCTCGCAGCGGCCGCCTGGAATATTGAACGAGAAGCTTCCGGAATTGTAACCGCGCGCCTGTGCCTCGCGTGTGGACGCAAAAACATCGCGGATGTGGTCGAACGCCTTGATATAAGTCACGGGGTTCGATCGCGGTGTGCGCCCGATGGGACTTTGGTCCACGAGGAGGACGTCGCTGATCCACTTGATTCCGTTCTCAATCACTCCAGCTCCGGCCTCAGGATCGCTTCCGTGCAATGCAGCTTTGACTGCCTCGAATAGGCAATCATGAACCAAAGTCGATTTGCCCGAACCCGATACCCCCGTGATGCACGTCATTAACCCTAGCGGGATTTCAACATCGATATTTTTTAGATTATGCTTCGCAGCGTTTCGCAGCTTCAGGATCTTTGGACCGGGCACCTGACGTTTTTTCGGAATCGGAACTTTCAGTTCACCGATCAGGTATTTTCCCGTGAGAGACCCCGCACAGTTCTCGAGACCTTCAAGCGAGCCCTGGTAAACCAGATGTCCGCCATTCTCTCCCGCTCCCGGACCCAAATCCAGAATGTGGTCCGCCGCCCGCATCATTTCGGCATCGTGTTCAACGACGAGAACGGTATTTCCGATGTCACGCAGACGCTGAAGAATTTCGATGAGCCGGCGCCCATCACGCGGGTGAAGGCCGATCGAAGGCTCGTCCAGAACGTACAACGCGCCGACCAGCGATGATCCCAACGACGTCGCGAGCTGAATGCGCTGCGCTTCGCCCCCTGACAGTGTAGAGGATAGCCGGTCCAGCGTTAGATACTGCAGGCCAACATCGTTTAGGAAGCGGAGCCTCGATTGAATTTCAAGCAGAATACGTTCGGCAATTTCGGCCTGTGTCGGCGTCAAAGTTAACTGCGAAAAAAATTCGTGACTCTCCTGGATCGTCATCTGGCACACGTCAGCGATATTTTTGCCGTTAATGAAAATGTCGCGAGCTTCTTGCCGCAGCCTCGAACCACAGCATTCCGGACAGACGGTATATCCACGGTAGCGGCTGAGGAAAACTCGTACGTGCAGCTTGTATTTCTTTGTCTCCAGGTATTCAAAAAATTCTCGGATAGCGTTCACCACGAACGCCTGGTCTTCTGAAGACAGAAGACGGAATGGAGTGCTTGGCGAAATTCTCCGCGCGAGCAACTTCCTTCTGAATTCGTTGAAGTAAATGCGGTATCGCGGCTTCGTCCAGGGCTCAACGGCGCCCTGATTCAGCGGTTTATTCTTGTCGGGAATGACCAAATCGAGATCGAGGTCGATGGTGTTCCCAAATCCCTGGCATCGAGGGCAAGCGCCAAAGGGGTTATTGAACGAAAAAAGTTTTGGTTCCGGGTCTTCATAACGGATCCCGCACTTCTTGCATTCGAAAGATTCCGAGAAACGATATTGCCTTTCGCGCGGCAGGGAACCGTTTCCGGAAGGCGGCTCCAACACCTGCAGAATGACTTCACCATTATTTTCACGGAAGCAGATCTCGACTGAATCGATGAGCCGCTGTCGAATGTCGGGCGCAATCTTAAGACGATCGACCAAAACATAGGCCGTCTTCTTGAAGTCCACATCCAACAATGATTCCGGCTGCGAATAGTCGAATGTCTTGCCATCCTGGTAAATCCGGCCGAAGCCCCGCCGCTTGAGATCGGTCAATAGCGCCGCGAGCTGCTCCGGCGTTTGATTTTTGGGTAAGGGATAGAGGACATAAAAGCGAGTCTCCGCGGGCCATTGCATAACGGTGTCGGCAATCTGATCGACGGTATCCTTCTGAACCGTGGCGCCGCATTTTCTACATACCGTTACGCCGACGCGCGCAAACAGAAGACGCAAATAGTCATAGACCTCAGTGGACGTTGCGACAGTCGAACGAGGAGTACGCGCGGTATTTCTTTGGCGAATAGCAATGGCGGGAGCAATTCCGTAAACTTCGTCGATTTCGGGTTTCTCGATGCGTTCCAAGAATTGCCGGGCGTATGCCGACAGCGATTCGATGTACCGGCGCTGGCCTTCGGCATAGATTGTGTCGAACGCAAGGGAGGATTTTCCCGAGCCGCTTATCCCGGTGACGATCGTCAGGGCATTATGCGGTATTTCGAAGTCAATATTTTTGAGGTTGTGAACCCGCACTCCACGGACAACAATGCTGTCCGTCCCTGTGAGGTTTGTCGCTGTGGCCATAAACCAGCCATTATACCAACTGTAGCGGCGGTCTATGGCCGCCGAGATATCGAAATTGCTGACTGTCGGCGCTTATAGAGCGCCGCTACGGTGGCCGGGCCTAGCCGATAAAGTCCTTCAAATTGCTGGGCGTGATTCTAAATTGCCGGACTTCGCCCCTCTGCCCAAGCTCTTTGGCTGGTATGTCATTGATTTTGAGGAGAAGCCCCCCTGCATTACCGGTGCTGAGAATAATTGAATCCTGTGCGGCAAAGTGCCGTGTCGTCCCGGGCTCGAGAATCTCGCCGGGATTCACGGTTTTCCCATCGGCATACACTTTGATCCAGGTTGTCTCCTTCACTTGGATGTCAATGCGTAGAGCTTCCGCAGGTGCCGGGGGCTCCGGTTCCGGGACGGCCGGAGCCGGTTCCGGCGCCGGTGGCGGGGACGGGGTCGCGGACGGCGCACTCGCTGGCGGCGGCGCTGCCGGTGGACTGGCGATTTGTTTCGTGTTGGAGGACTCTCGCGTTCCCAGGTAAACGATCGCAATCAAGAGAATCACACCAGCGATTGCGACCGGATACAAAGGCCTCCTTCTTTTCGCAGGGGGTGCGGTTGCCGTTGCCGGGGCTTCCGTCGCTTCAGGAATATTGACGAGCCGTTCGTAATCGGCAAGGGCCTGATCCGGGTCGAGGCCGACCTTCTCCGCATATGCGCGGATGAATCCGCGGTTGAAGATGCCTCCTGGTAACACATGGAATTCTTCAGCTTCAATGGCGAGAAGGAAACGAGCACTGATGCGAGTCTCCCCTGCAATTTGTTCTATGGAGATTCCTTTGGATTCCCGGGCTCTTTTGAAAGTGGCACCAAAGTTGGTCATTTCGGATGGCACGGCGCTCTTTTCTTTAGGGACTGCGGAGAATCATATGGATTACGACATTATGGGGTCAATTGCTTTTGTACAGAGTTTTTGTTACCGTACGCGCCGGGTTCCCGGCGCCGAAATATGAACGATGCATTGGGCATGGTAGAGACGCGCGGTTTCGTCGGAGCGGTTGAAGCAGCCGATGCAATGGTGAAAACCGCGAACGTTCGTCTGGTGGGGAAAGAATACCTTCTCAACGGCTCCGTGGCCGTGTTGGTTCGCGGTGATGTCGGGTCTGTGAAAGCCGCAACCGAGGCGGGTTCCACCGCGGCCCGCCGCGTCGGCGAACTCGTCAGCGTTCATGTCATTCCGCGTCCTTTTGATGAAACAGAAAAGCTGCTAGAACATTGGTCGGGTGCTTCCGCAAAACCCGGCGACACCACCCCCGGTTAACAATTGGCTCGCATATGGACCAGGACCTCGAATCTATTCAAGAAGCACGGCGACTCGTCGAGGCCGCGCACGATGCGTGGTTGAAGTTTGAGGATTTCACGGAAGAGCAAGTCGAACGAATTCTTCTGGAAATTTCGAGAGCTGGGATTGCGAATGCCGAGGCGGTTGCGCGGATCGCCGTTGACGAAACTGGTTATGGAACCGTCGAACACAAAACATTGAAGAATCTTTTCTGCGCTGACGACGTCTACCGCGCTATTCGTCCCATGAAGACCGTAGGAATTGTGAACGAAGACAAAGGAAAGAAGGTCTTCGAAGTTGCGAGTTCGATTGGGGTGATCGCGGCGATTATTCCATCGACGAATCCCACATCGACGACAATTTATAAAGCTCTTATCGCGCTGAAGGGACGAAATACGATCGTGTTCAGCCCCCATCCTTCGGCTGTGCGTTCGATCGGCGAAACGAGCCGCATCATTGCGGAAGCGGCCGAGCGCGCGGGAGCACCGAAAAATGTCGTTACGTGCATGAAGCTTCCGACGATGGAAGGGACACAGGAATTGATGAAGCATCCATTGACGTCCCTCATCCTCGCGACCGGCGGCACGGGCCTTGTCAAAGCAGCCTACAGCGCGGGCAAGCCGGCGTTTGGAGTGGGTCCGGGAAACGTGCCTTCCTATATCGAGAAAACGGCAGACGTTGCGAAAGCGGTCCGCGACATCCTCACGGGAAAGTGTTTCGACAACGGGACATTATGCTCATCTGAACAAGCGATCATCTGTGACGAGATCATTAAAGACACCGTCCTCGATGAATTAAAGAAGCAGGGCGCGCACGTCTGCACCGCGCAGGAAAAAACCCAGCTAGAACGGACGATCCAGACTCCACGCCGCACGCTGAACACGACGATCGTCGGGAAATCGGCTGCAAAAATAGCCGAAATAGCTGGATTTACCGTGCCTTCAAACACCCGCGCATTGGTGGCGTACGCGGATGGGGTGGGGCCGGATTATCCGATCTCGATGGAAAAACTTTCCCCGGTGCTTGCGCTTTATGTGGTGAAGGACTGGCATGACGGTTGTGCCAAGTGCATCGAGATTTTGAATTTCGGCGGCTTGGGGCACACACTCAGTGTCCACACGAAGGACGAGGAAGTTGTCCGCCAATTTGGATTGCGCAAACCGGCCTTTCGTATTTGCGTGAACACGCCTGCAGCACTCGGCGCAGTGGGCTACACGACGAATCTCTTTCCTTCCATGACTCTGGGGTGCGGGGCTGCCGGTGGCAACATCACGTCCGATAACATATCGCCCTTGCACCTCATTAACCTCAAACGCGTCGCCTACGGGGTGCGGGACGTCCCCGCAATCGCACGGCCGCCCGTGAAGACGGTAACAGCGCTCGCCGCAGCCGCCGGTGGGCGCGCCGCCATCGAGGAAATAGTGGATCGATGGCTTGGCTCCAGAACAACTGCTCCCAGACCCGCGGCGGGGGTGCCGGCACCGGCGTCTGCTCCGCCGCTATCCTCTTACACGCAGCTCGAACCTTCGCGGCCGCAACCCGAGAAAAGGGAACCAAAACCTGTTGGGTTCGTTTGTGAAGAGGATGTTCGCGCTGCTGTGCTGGCGAACTCCAAGATCGTCATTGGAAAGAAGACCATCATCACCCCGTCAGCTCGCGAAATCGCGGAAGCAAACGATGTTTTTGTCCTAGATGAATAGCATCATGTAGAATGACGTCGGCCAGTAAAATCTCAACATCTTATGAAGAGAACGCTGTTGGTGTTGGTCTTCACGATGGTGCTGCTGTCCGGTGCCTGGGCTCTTGACTGGCCGCCGGATAACGATGCGGAGTACTACTACACCCGAGTGATGTATTCGGGCGTAGGCGTGCCCGAAAGAGGAGGGCCGTTCCCAGCGCGTTATCCGCCTATACGAAATTTCCGGTGTTCGGACCTGGAGCGGGGTGAAGGCGGCTTCGGCGGCGGATGGCGCACCGATTATCCAGCTTCGGACTGCAAGTTTATCTGGGGAGTGGAGCGGCTGACGACCATCAAAGCTTATCGTGAAGCGCCTCACCCGATGGATCTGATGGATCCGAGGATTTTTGATTTTCCCTACCTGTACATTGTCGAACCCGGCCAAATGCTGCTGAATGAAAAGGAAGCTGCCCAACTGCGCGAACATTTATTGCGCGGCGGGTTTCTGCACGTCGACGATTTTTGGGGAATCTATCAGCGTGCGAATTTCGAGCGGCAGATGGCGAAGGTCTTTCCGGACCGTAAACTCGAGCCCATTCCACTGACGCACGAGATTTTTCACACGTTCTTCGACATCGATACCATCATGCAAATTCCGAATGTCAGCAACGGCTGCTATGGGCGTCAAACTTGGGAATCGTCATCAGATAGAGAACCGCGGATATTTGGGATCTCGGACGACGATGGACGATTGATGGTGATCGTGACCTATAACTCAGATCTAGGAGACGCGTGGGAGCACATGGATGTGGAGTGCTATCCGGAAAAATACTCCGGGCAGGCCTACCGCATGGGAATCAATTTCATCATCTACTCGATGACGCATTGAAATTTGGCGCCTCGGTCCCGTGACTCTCGAAAGATTCTCGCACGATCCAGTTTGATTCTGCCGCGGCTGGATTTATAATCCGGGCTTCTCAGGAATACTCGTCAGCGCTTCAGCTTCAGGTCTAGCTGTCCGTTGTGTCGTTCGGTGCAAGCTGCTGGGTGTTCTAGAAGGGAGACAACGCGGTGAAATTTCCAATCAGCGTGACGCTAAATGGCCGCCGGTATCAGCGTGAGGTCGAGCCTCGGCAGTTGCTCGTGCATTTGATCCGCGATCTGGGTGGCGTGACCGGAACCAAGATTGGCTGCGACACGAGCCAGTGCGGCGCCTGTACGGTGCTTCTGGACGGAGTGGCAGTGAAATCATGTACGGCTCTGTCGGTGCAGGTGGATGGAGCATCGATCACAACAATCGAAGGTCTGGCCGTTGATGGCCAGTTGCATCCGTTGCAGGAGGCGTTCTGGAACAAACACGGCCTCCAATGCGGCTATTGCACCCCAGGCATGATTCTGGCCGCGCATGAACTGCTCCGGACAAATCCCCAACCCAGTGACGAACAGATCCGCCATGGATTGGAAGGCAACATGTGCCGGTGCACCGGCTATCAAAATATTGTCCGCGCGGTCCGCGAGGCCGCTGCCATGAGGAGGAAAGGATGAGCACACGAGTATTTGGCTCCGGAATCCGGCGGCGCGAGGATCCCCGGCTTATTACCGGCGCGGCGACATACACCGACGATTACACGCTTCCCGGCATGGTGCACATGGTCCTTCTTCGCAGCCCGCATGCGCACGCACGGATCAAACGCATCGACATAAGCCGCGCCAAGGCCGCGCCGGGTGTCGTCGCTGCGTTTACCGGATCTGACATCGAAGGCGCGCTGAATCCGATGCCTTGCGCCTGGCTGGTTCCCAACTCGAATCTCAAGGTCGCGCCATATCCATGTATCGCGAAAGATGTGGTCCGTTACGTTGGTGACATCGTGGCTGCTGTTGTTGCTGAAACTCCGTATCAGGCGGCGGACGCCCTGGATTTGATTACCGTGGACTACCAACCGCTTCCTGCAGTGATCGACCCGGAAAAGGCGAAACAGCCTGGAGCGCCACAGATCCACTCCGGCGTCGAGAACAATGTGGCGTTCCACTGGACGGTTACAGGAGGCGACGTCGATGGCGCTTTTAAGAAAGCGGACGTAATTATTAAGGAGCGGATTGTTCAACAGCGTCTGATCCCGAATGCCATGGAACCGCGCTCCACGCTGGCCCATTGGTCGGGCGCGTCCGGCGAACTGACACTCTGGAACACGACCCAGAACCCGCACATCGCGCGCTTCCTTTGCTCCGTGGTGACGGGTGTCCCCGAGGACAAGCTTCGTGTCATCGCGACCGAAGTTGGAGGCGGATTCGGCAGTAAGATTCCTGCGTACCCGGCGGACTTCATCACCGTATTTTGCGCGAAGAAACTCAACAGGCCGGTGAAATGGACGGAAAGCCGCAGGGAGAACTTTCAAGGCACGACCCACGGACGCGACCATGTTCAGGATGTCGAATTGGCTGCTACCAAGGACGGCAAGGTCTTGGGCGTGAAAGCGACCTCCTATTCGGGTATGGGCGCTTACCTATCGACGGCCGCGCCCGGCATCCCGACAATTCTCCACGGATTGATGCTGTCGGGTCCCTACGATATCGCGGCTATCAAGGAAGATGTCTATGGCATCTATTCGAATGGCACGCCCGTCGAAGCGTATCGCGGGGCGGGCCGGCCCGAAGCAACGTTTATTCTGGAGCGCATGATCGACAAGTTAGCCGCCAAACTCCGAATGGACCCGGTCGATGTCCGCATGAAGAATTTCATTCCGAAGTTCGAAAACGGGCACACGGTGCCAACCGGCCTGTCCTACGACAGCGGCGATTACGCGGGAGCGCTCAAAAAGCTGGTGGAGCACGTCGGATACAAAGACCTGCGGCGGCAGCAAGCGGAAGACCGGAAGAAAGGCCGTTACCTCGGAGTTGGTGTCAGTACATACGTTGAAATCTGCGGGCTTGGTCCATCGCAGGTGGCGGGCGCTGTCGGTTTTCAGGGTGGCTTATGGGAGAGCGCCATAGTGCGATTCCATCCGACCGGAAAGGTGAACGTCTTTATCGGCGCAAATCCGCACGGGCAAGGCGAAGAGACAACGTTCGCTCAGATCGTGGCCGATGAAGTCGGCGTCGATGTCAACGACGTCAAGATCGTCCATGGTGACACTCAAACGACACCGATGGGCTGGGGCACCTACGGCAGCCGAACAACAGCGGTTGGAGGCGCCGCCTTGGTCATGGCCACGCGCAAGATCAAAGAAAAAGCGAAAGTCATCGCTGCGCACCTGCTTGAAGCGGCCGTCGAAGACATGGATTACAAAGACGGTAAATTCTTCGTCAAAGGCTCGCCGGACAAAGCCAAAACGATTCAGGACATCGCGCTGATGGCGAACGTTGCCTGGAATATGCCCGCTGGCGTCGAGGCCGGCTTGGAAGCGTCGTCGTTTTACGATCCGCCCAACTTCACGTATCCGTTCGGCGCGCACCTGGCCGTGGTGGAATTAGATCCGGAAACAGGTCAGATTGATGTCCGCCGTTACGTGGCTGTCGATGACTGCGGTCCTCAGATCAATCCTGTCATCGTTGAGGGCCAGGTCCACGGAGGCGTCGTCCAGGGAATCGGCCAGGCGCTGTGGGAGGGCGCCGTCTACGATGAAAACGGGCAGTTGCTCACGGGATCAATGCTGGATTACGCGTTGCCAAGAGCCGATCGACTGCCCGACATGGAAGTGTTATCGACCGTCACACCGTCGCCGCATCATCCGATCGGCGTGAAAGGAATTGGCGAGGCGGGAACAATCGCGTCAACGGCGGCAGTCTACAACGCGGTGATCGATGCGTTGAGTCCGTTCGGCGTCGAAACCATCCGCATGCCCGTAACGCCCGAACGGGCTTTTAATGCGATTCAAGAAGCTAAGGCCGGAAGGAGATAAATCATGTACGCACCCGAATTCGACTATTACCGCGCCGGTTCGGTTTCGGAAGCCGCCGGCCTTCTGCGCAAGCATCCCGGCGCCAAGCTGCTGGCCGGCGGCCAAAGCCTGATTCCATTATTAAAGCTTCGTCTGGCCGCGCCCGCGGCCGTCATTGACATTGGGCGCATACGCGACTTGAAGGGAATCACCGTCAAAGACGGTACTATCCGTATCGGCGCCATGACAACGCATGCCGAGTTGGCGGCTTCGGCGGAACTTGCTGAAACGTGTCCTGTGCTGGCTCAGGCGGCGGCCGGAATCGGCGACCCTGCTGTGCGCAATCGTGGTACGATCGGAGGCAACGTTGCTCACGCCGATCCCGCCTCCGATCTGCCGACCGTACTGGTGGCGCTCGAAGCGCGGCTGATGGCCGAAGGTCCGGATGGCAAACGCACGCTCGATGCCGGTGGATTCTTTCAAGGATTGATGACCACCGCATTGAAAGAACACGAAATCCTGACGGCGATCGAGATCCCGGCGCACCCCAAGGGCCAGAGCTCCGCATATGCGAAGTTCGCTCATCCGGCCTCGCGTTACGCTGTGATCGGGGTTGCAGCGGTTATCACGGCAAGCGGTGGCAAATGCTCATCCGCGCGGGTGGCTGTGGGCGGAATGGTCCCCCGGCCCGTGCGAGCCTCATCGGTAGAGCGCGCTCTCACCGGCCAAGAGCTGTCGGCGGAAAGTATTGCAAAGGCGGCCGCTCAGGTCACCGAGAATCTTGGCAACGAGGTTCTCGGCGACATCTTCGCATCCGAGCAGTACCGTCGCTCAGTGGCTTCCGTGTGGGTCAAGCGCGCGTTAACGCAAGCCGTCGGACGAGCAAAGTAGGAAATCAGAGAAGACGGGGTGGTCAGCCCGGCGAAATGTTTCGGCGGGCTTCAATTGAGGCTTCGCCCTACCGGGCTCGCGCTTCGCGCCACCCCGGCGCTGCGCGCCTCCCCTCCTCTGCGGAGGGTGTGGCAAAACTGCCGCAAAGCGGTTTTCGTCTGCTGTAGCGGCGGTCTATGACCGCTGGTACTTCGTTGATTCTGCGAAAAACCGTCGCTCATAGAGCGCCGCTACAGTAAGAACCGAACCCGCTATTCCGTCGTTTTGCAACACCCTCCTCTGGGAGGAGGGGAATAGTCAATACCAAACATTGAAAGAAGCAACACTCCCACAGTCGATCGACGATCTCCAGGTTCTTCTCGAGCAAGAAGCGTACATCGCGGATCGCGGACTGGCCACGTCCGTCTATCTCGCGCTAAAGCTTCAGCGTCCGCTGCTGGTGGAAGGCGAAGCGGGCGTCGGGAAAACCGAGGTGGCCAAGGTCCTGGCTTCCTGCCTCGGTACGGAACTGATCCGGCTTCAGTGCTACGAAGGCCTCGACATCAATCACGCCGTTTACGAGTGGAACTACGCCCGGCAATTGCTCGAAATCCGGCTCATGGAAGCCGCCGGAAGTGTGGACCGGCATACCGCGGCCCGCGAGCTGTTCACGGAAGAGTTCCTGATCCAGCGGCCGTTGCTTCGCGCGCTATCGTCCGAGCGCGAACGTCCGCCGGTTCTCCTCATCGACGAGCTCGACCGCGCGGACGAAGAATTCGAAGGATTTTTGCTCGAGCTTCTATCGGATTTTCAGGTCACGATCCCAGAGCTAGGAACGATCCGCGCCGTCACGCCACCTATCGTCATCATCACGTCGAATCGCACACGCGAGCTGCACGATGCGCTGAAGCGCCGGTGTCTTTACTTCTGGATCGACTATCCGGATTTCGACAAAGAGCTGCGGATTGTCATGACCAAGGTTCCCACTGCCGCGCCACGGCTGGCGCGCCAGGTGACTGCTTTCGTTCAAGAGCTGCGTACGGCCGAGCTTTACAAGATGGCGGGAGTTTCCGAAACCCTCGATTGGATCGCTGCGCTAGTCGCGCTGGACTGCGCGGAGTTGGAACCCGCCGCAATCGAACAGACACTTGGTATGCTGCTCAAGAACCGCGAGGATATGGAAGCGCTCCGCGGCGAACGCGTCTCCGATCTTCTGAACCGGGCGCTAACACGGCCGGATTCGAAATGAGCTACCTGTTCCATAACCTTCTGCATTTCAGCCGTGTTCTTCACGCTGCGGGGTTGGATGTGCACGCCGGGCGCATGCCCGATGTGGCTGCAGCCCTCAACCATATCGATATCGGACATCGTTCGGATTTCTATTTCACGTTAAGGACTTTGCTCGTCCATCGCCATCAGGACCTGGAACCGTTTGACGAGGCCTTTCGAGTCTTTTGGCGCCGGCCCGCCGGAGACCGGTCTATGACGGACCTTCGTGCGCTTGGGGAGCGCCGGCGATACGGCAAGCCGGAAGTTGATTTTCCAGCGGGAGAGTCTGGGGCGGGAGCAGACGACCCTGCGGTGCGAACGCTTACGGAAGTCGTCGAGCGGATCGCAGCGATGAGCTACAGCGCTAGCGAGGTTTCACGGACGAAGGACTTTGCCGAATTTACCGAGCACGAAATGGCTCAGGCCAAAACAATGTTGGACGAGCTGAGCTGGCAGCCCGGCACGCGCCGGACGCGGCGATGGGTGACCGGAGCGGGACCGGCCGCCGACCTTCGCCGGATGATCCGCAAAAATATCCGGTACGGTGGAGAGCTGTTGGAAATCCCGGCACGTCGGAGAAAAGAAAAGCGTAGGCCATTGGTCCTCTTGTGCGACATCAGCGGATCGATGGAGCGCTATTCCAGGATGCTGCTTCATTTCATGCACACGCTCACCGGTGGAATGGATCGCATCGAGGCTTTTCTCTTTGCGACGCGCCTGACCCGCATCACTCGCGAACTTTCGCACTGGCGCGCAGACGAAGCCGTATCGAAGATCTCGAGAAATGTCTCGGACTGGTCTGGTGGAACTCGTATCGGAGAAGCGCTGCGCGCATTCAACGTCGCCTGGGCTCGCCGCACGCGAACACATAGCGCGGTGGTATTGGTCATTTCTGATGGCTGGGATCGCGGCGACCCAGAACTATTGCGGAATGAAATCAGCCGGCTCCGCCGCACGTGTCACCGGCTGATCTGGCTCAACCCTCTGCTTGGCTCGCCGGATTATCAACCCCTGACCCGCGGCATGCGTGCGGCGCTGCCGTTCATCGACGATTTTCTGCCGGTGCACAACCTGGAAAGTCTCGAAGCGCTGGCGGTCCACTTGAATTCGCTCCCAATCAGGATTTGTTCAGTTGCAGCGCGTAGGTGAGCGCGCGATTTAGCTCTTCCTGTTTAGGCTCGGAAAGCGTTCCGACAAAATGGGTGAGTTTCTTTTTCATCATGAGAGTCAGGAAATCGCATCGGATCGCGCTGTCTTGAGGAAACCCGTCATTAGCGCCAACGAGAACCTCGCTCCGTAGACCCAGGGGTTCGCGATACACAGGCGCGCAGATAACAGTTGAGACGTCGTCGTTATCTGCAATGAAATCGCGCGAGACGACAACATAGAATCCAGGCTTGTGCCCACGCTCAGGCACTTTTTCTTGCGTCCGATAAATCTCGCTGCGGTTCACGGTTTCGCTTGTTCTTTAATTAGGGCGAGTGCCTGCTGATACAAACGGTGGCGATTGCGTCTAAAGATCTCCCTTTCGCGCTCTTCCTCGGCTGTGTTCTCGATTCGCGCCAGGTAGTCGCGAACTGCCTCGCGAATGAATTGGGACCGGTTCAGAGAGTGTCCCGGCATTGACTCTGCCAGATTGTCAATACGGCGTAAATCATCTTCTTCAATAGTTATTGCAATAGTCTTCATATTGAAGAATATATCACTATGATCCCGGCCCGTCTACACTGTCTTTTACCGGATACTTACTGCATACCGTTTGATTCACTTATCCTTGGACGATTTGTGGATGGTCAACTCGCTCTTTGTTGATTTTGCCAGCCAGGACTTTCACCTCCACCCTACTTCGCCTCTGATCAATGCCGGGGTATCTCCCTCACAGGTACTCCATGATTTCGATGGCATCCTGAGACCACCGGGCGGACTCTACGATATCGGCGCTTTCGAGTCCCAGTGAACTGGACGCCAGCAGTGACGCCTCTTTGAAAAATAATGTGCATCTTGACTGTCGTGGCGACCTGCGAACGCGCCCGCAGTCCCAGCGATTGCGGGCGGTCGAACAAGACCATCGATTATGTATTTTCCTGCACATTTCAGTGCATTCGAGGGCACATAAATGCATTCGAGTGCACAGTTTACTGCGCCGTGTTGCACTTAGCACAGCTCTTACAGTGGTACCTGAGTTGCCCGCCTGGGGTATCGCGAACACGTTCTCGAAATTCCGAATACCCAGCCACTCTGAGGAGGAGAATGTTCAGAAGATTTGGGGTTTGTAAGAATTGGACAGTTATCGGGCTATTCCTCGTTCTTTCAACTGTGCTTACCGGAAAAACAGAAGCGGTTTCGCAAGTCTTGTTGTGGCCGCCTCCGCCTTGTGTGACTGACGCCACTCTCGGACTTGTTTGTGAAGATGTAGACATTTTGGAGCAAGGTCTGGGACATCAGGATCCGCTTGCCGGGAAAAATGCGAACGATGATTATCGTCTGCACCTACCCTCCGTTCCTCAGGTTGGCGGCATAACGATTTCAAACGGGCGTAACGTCATCCCGATCGGCGGCCAAATCAACCTTACCCCTTCGTGCTCCGATGCAAAATCGAACTGCTACGGCATCTATATCAACAAAGGGACAGCCCATAAATATCTATATGTAATCTGCCTCCGGTACTTTCAAAACTCGCTTTCTCGGGTGAACATCTGAGGGACTCTATGAATTTCGTGCAGCTTTTACCATCGACGGAAGTTGGACGGCGGGACCGGTACCCTTAGCTATAGCTAGAGCGAGCTCCCGGGAGCTTTTTCGGTGCGGCCTTGAATGATCGACGTGGCGCCCTTCATGGTACGGAAACTGTAATCAATTGCGTTGGGAAAAGGAGAATACTCATGCCAAATTCTTGGAAACTCACACCACCGTGGACCGTTCTAGCAATACTCTTCGCTACAGCAGTACTCCTCACGCTCGTCCTACCCGCGAGCAGGAGGGGAGTGGCCGAGGCCCAGAGTCCTCAGTGTCTCGCCAGCGGCGTAGTGGTGAACGGCGACACGACAGGGCTGGACGTGCGGCCGTGCACAGTGCCCACCACGGGGATCGAGCTTAACGTGGCCGACACTAGCCTCGACCCAGAGCACGAACCGCCACCGGGCAACAAGAGCTCGCTCTACTGGGGCTATTCGGCACAATTCGTGGCCTCACCGCTGAGCGCCCGCTTGGCGGTCCCAGGTGACCCACTCGTCGCCACGTGCGTGCCTTCTGGGCCGCACATCCCGCTTGCAAGTAATGGCCGCGGAGTTGCCTTCGACCCGCTCGACGGGAAACTGTGGATCTCTCGTCTAACCGGCTTCACCGGCGACCAGCGGATCACCAAGATCTCGCCGCCGAACGTGACACCCGGTACCTGCCCCGAGATCACCAGTTTGCTCGTGCATTACCCGGGTGGCGTGCCGCCGCAGCAACCCGACTTCGGCGCGCTGGATACCGACATTTCCAAGCACATCTGGGCCGCGGGGTACATCCCCGTGTCCATCAACGGAACGCTCCGAAACTATTTCTACCTGGTCAACCGGAACAACGGGCTGATCATCCACTCGTGCTACCTGAACACGGTGACGACAGCCCCCGGGAACGACAGCCTGACGTACGCTCGACTATCGGGCCTTCCGGGCTCAGGTCAGTACCTCATCACGGACAATGGCACGTTGTCGTCTACCGATCCATTGCTTGTGATCGATAAAGCCCAGTGCCACAACGGGCGACAGGTTACGCCGGTATTCTCGTTCCCGAACCCGGGCGCTTCCCCGGGCGCCCACGCAGGGACCGGTGTGACTGGGATTGATTTCGAGTGGCTCGGCCTGCTCAACACTGATGGGCTATTCGCCAGGCTATTCAACAATGGGAACCAGCCCTTCACAACGGCGACCTTTCTCGGTCCCACGGCGCCTCCGGGTACGGGCTTTGAGGATATTGCGTTGTGTGGGTACCGCGCGAAGTTCGGCGGGGATGAGCACGACGGGACGTTGGGCGCGGAGTGGAACGACGCATGCCCCTTTAGGTGAGATAAAGGCACGTGCTGCTGCATAGAACCGCGTCGGGCGCCCACATGCGCGTCGAGGGGGGCCGATCAGGCGGCCCTTTGTATTTCGCTACATAGATTCGTCAGCGGTATATACATGACGTTGGATCTCGGATTGTAGGCGCCTTTCGGCCAGTGACGTCCGCAGCCTTAGGTGGGTCAGACGTGAGAGGTCTTGCCGACCTCCTTGAGCACCGCGTCCTCGTTCACCGTTACAAGCCCCTTCGGGTCGATCCGGGCGATGAGGTTCTGCTCCGTGGTCGGCTTCGCTCACAGGACTCGCCGTTGGCGGCATCGAACCGCCGGCGATTCGCAGGCAGTGGAGCATCCGCCTTGATCGATCTGCATGATGAACTTTAACAATAACTAACGGGTTCCGTTTATCAGTTGAATTTTCGCAAGTTTAAACGCTGGCTAAAGCCAGCATTTGTGGGTTATTGTTGCTTAGCCCCTCCCAGGGCTCAGGGAGGGGCTGGTATGACGACCTGATCATCTTGACTCAACCGATAGCCATGCGCTCTAATAGCAGTTCGGCTCCCGTTTCGAGACCCAGGCCTCAATAAGCTGTGCTTATTCCTCCCCTCAGCAGAACTAATTTTCAATTAATAATTTTCAATTATTGACAAAAGTCTTTATCTGGTCAGAATGACCGTGAACTGCGATACGGGATCCGCAGTCTGTATTCGATGCTTCATCAGAATCCGGTACTCAGAGAGCGGTAGTGTCTTGTTTCATCTCCCGTCGGCCCATGACCGGCGATGATTTCCTGAAAGCGGTATCCTAAAGACTCCTATTGTCGAAACCGGCGTTCAGGAAATGATCGCCCACGCGCACACCGAAGGTTTGCTTTCGGCAACTCAGGATCCAGCGACCGCCATTACGCAATCCGATATTTCATTTATCAATGGACTGGTTTCCCAACGAGGATGCCATCATTTACTTTTCCACGGAAATCCTGCCTTGATCGCTCAGCGCATTCCAGACGTAACACTAAATGTGGTCGGTAGAAAGTCTACCCGGAAACTCCTGGTATTGGCTCAGGACAATCCAGCGGTCCGGGTCACCGGCGCTGTGGATGACATTCGGCCATACATCAGCGGAGCTGCTGTTTACGTCGTACCGCTCAGGATCGGCGGCAGCACGCGCATACAGATTTTCGAAGCGATGGCAATGGGATCAGCCGTCGTTTCTACCCGCATCGGTGCAGAGGGACTTCCTGTCACCGACGGGGACAATATCCTGCTGACAGACTCGCCCGAAGATTTCGCTGCGCGAACTGTCAGCTTGATCGTGGATTCAGCCGAGCGCGAACGCATCGGACGCGCTGCAAGAAGCTTGGTCGAAAACCGGTACGGCTGGCCGGAAGTGACCGATGTTCTCGAAAAAAGTCGTCACGGAGACTTCGAAAACGAAGTACGAGGATTCACCAATCGTTTGCACGCAAGACGCGTAGCCAATTTTCCATGTCGTCCAGGTGGCGTGAGATTTCAGCCACCCTTGAGACAACACACAACTAGACTGCCAGGAGTCTACTATGCGCCAGGAAGTAAACGTGCGTCTTTTGCTATCGCTGACCACCCGAACCATTGCGGTGGTGGTTTGGTTACTGATTTTTATGTCGTCCGTGGGCTGGGCTCAAGGGTTACAGACAACCAAGCCTTGTACTGTTCCAGGTCAAGGTCAGACTGTCCAGGCCTACCTTTGCCTGGACGACATCGTGGTTGTGGATGGTAGCTCTTCCGGAATTTACCTGGTCGATCCCGTAACTGGAAATCAGACACCGATCTCAACAGCGGTTAACGCGCCAATAATTAATGGGCATCCTGTCGACTTGTTGCAGCAGGCGGCCAGCCTTACTATCGAACCAGGTACTGGAAAACTTCTGGCTTCCACCAGACAGTATGGGATTATTCGTGTTGATCCCAAGGATGGAAGCCAAGAGGTACTCCTGAAGGGCGGGGTCGGTTGGGGACCTTATCCAACGCTTTCGTCAGGCGATCCCTTTATCTACCCTGCGGGTATCATCATTGACCCCCTCGACAGTAGCATCTTAGTTACTGATACCGGAATTCGCATAAATGCATGTTCCGATCCTAACAATGTTTTCAGCTGCAATTCTGATCCTGGCAAAATCATCCGGATAACGAAGGCACCAGGAAGTGCGGCCGGCGTTTACAGTGGCAACGCCGTTGTGGCTAAGGGGGTATTGCTATCCGACCCATTCGACATCGCTGTGGATGGAAATAACGGTGTAGCCAGCAACATCTATGTCACTGATATGAACGCTAAGCTGGGCGGCGCAGCCGATCCCGGCCTGGGTGGAATCATCTATTTGGGCGCCACTAATAATTTCAATCAGAGCGTATTCTTCTCCTCCTACACGCAGAATCCAAACGCCACACCGCCGACGTCGGGGACTGGCTGCCCTATGGGCATTACGATGGTTCCCCCCCTGACAGTAAACGGTACAAGCTATCCAACCCGGCTCTTCGCCACCGTGTGGTACTCAGCGTCTAATGGTTACGGGTGCGCACCAACCGCGGTCCTCAGTTTGACTCCTAATGTTTCGTTACCGACTAGCGCCGGAAGCGATTTCCAGACGATTTTCAGCGGATCCCCCCTCGTATTTCCGTTTGGTATGGACACCGACTTGATCGGCAGAGTCATCATCGCCGACGAAGGAAGCGGCTACGGTTGTTCTGGTACGATTTTTCGTCTGGATCTGACTAAACCGATCCAAACAACGGTGGGTTCCTGGGACGGCATTATTGATCACTTGAACCCGTTTGGCCTTTCCCCAATCGTCGGATCAGGATGCACACCGCCAAACCAGACGTTCCTGAAAAACCCATCCGACGCCGCGGTCGTCAAGGTCGTTGTTGCCGTGGAAACGGCAATCACCCCGCTGAGCGTCACCATCAACGCCCCTTCCACCAGTCCGGAGGGCACGGCAATTACTTTGACCAGCACAGTATCGCCCTCTGGCACCTACACCTATAACTGGACCGTAACGAAGAATGGAAATTCATTCGCTTCGGGCCCGGCGGAGAGCCTGAGTTTCACTCCTGATGACAATGGCACTTACGATGTGAAACTCAGTGTGACAGCAAGTGGGGCGACGGGCAGCGACCAAAAAAACATTCCTGTCACCAACGTCGCGCCAGCTATAACTGGAGTTTCCGGCCCAGCTAACACGCTCCCCCCAGGCGCTTCGGCTCTCGTCGTTGCAAGCTTCACAGATCCGGGTAGCCAAGACACGCACACCTGTATGTTCAAGTGGGGAGATGGTCAAGATACAACTGTTGCGGCTCCGGGAATGGGTGACGGAAGTTGCTCGGCCAGTCACAACTACGGTTCAGGAACCTTCAACGTTACCGTTACGGTAACCGACAAGGACGGCGATTTTGCGACGAACTCCAGCTTGAACGTCACCGTGGATGCACCGGTGCTGCTGAGCGTGAACCCGAACACGGGTCAGCCGGGACAGCAAAACCTCAGCGTCAGCCTGACGGGACAACTTACCCATTTTGTCCAGGGCACCACGACGGCGAGTTTCGGAGCCGGAATCACTGTGGTGTCATTAACCGTGAATTCGCCAACGACGGCCACGGCGGTCTTGAACATCGATCCGGCGGGAGCCACGGGAAGCCGCAACGTGACGCTGACCACGGGTCCGGAAGTGGTGACTTTGACTAACGGATTCACAGTCGCGGCGGGCACGCCCGTGCTGCAAACGGTGAATCCTGGCAGCGGCCAGCAAGGACAGCAAAACCTCAGCGTGAACTTGACCGGCCAGTTCACGCACTTCGTGCAGGGGACGACGACAGCGAGTTTTGGAGCCGGAATCACAGTGGTGTCGTTGACGGTGAATTCAGCGACAACAGCTACCACGGTCGTGAATATCGACGCGGGGACTGCGACCGGCAACCGGAATGTGACGCTGACCACGGGCCTGGAAGTGGTGACTTTGACTAACGGATTCACAGTCGCGGCGGGCACGCCCGTGCTGCAAACGGTGAATCCTGGCAGCGGCCAGCAAGGACAACAAAACCTCAACGTCACTTTGACCGGCCAGTTTACGCACTTCGTTCAGGGGACGACGACAGCAAGTTTTGGAGCGGGAATCACAGTGGTGTCGTTGACGGTGAATTCAGCGACAACAGCTACCACGGTCGTGAATATCGACGCGGGGACTGCGACTGGCAACCGGAATGTGACGCTGACCACGGGCCCGGAAGTGGTGACTTTGA
>QHWY01000262.1 GCA_003223875.1 Acidobacteriota bacterium
ACTGCGAAGCGCGCGAGCAACTGCAACTAAGGCGTGAACGCAACGGGAACACGCTTACTCTATCGTTTCGAAGTTCACTGGATCGGTCCAGGTACGGCACGCCCGAACTCAGTCTGCTTATACCGGCTCCCGGCGAGCCAGAGTCCGTGTGGCTGGAACTGACCAATGGTGAACGAAAACCTGTGGATGTGCGTTTACCGTCCGGTAACGGTTTACGAAAGTTGATCGTTAATCTTCCAACCAATGCAAAAACGCTCAAGCTCACATTCTGACAAGCTTTACCGGAAGCCTGACGCCGCCGATTCGGGGCGGTCCGTTCTCACCGATAGGCGAGAGGATAACGAATCCTCGCGTGATGACGCGACTTTGGTGAGGCTATTCTGCCTGTGGGTGTTCTTGCAGTGCTTTGAATACACGGCAGTCCCATCGCTCGAGTGGAACCTCGGAATCACCGTGTCGCCGGATAGAGTCGTGCTCTTTATACTACTTTTGGCATATGCACGACGGGGGAATCACTCGAGCCGTGTCTCACGACCTGCAACAATCGCGGCGAGGATGTTGGAGCTGTTCATGTTACTGTTCGCAGTCATTGGCACCGCATCCTGGTTTGCTGCCGGAGTTGATGCCGAAGGGGAAAAATTCTACTATCTGACACGCCTGTTCAATCTGTCGTTCCTGCCGGCCGCTGCTTACTTCATCGGGCGCAGGCTTCAATACACCAGAACAATGCTGAAGGAAATCCGGTTGTTCCTGGCCGCTCTTGGCGTCTACCTGGGTGTCACGTCTGTGAGTGAGCACTTCGGACTGAACGCTCTGGTGTTTCCGAAATATATTCTCGACCCTAAACTAGGTATTCAGTTTGGGCGAAGCAGGGGACCGTTCCTGGATACGATCGGTAATGGCGGCATGCTCTTGGTTTCGTTCCTTTTTCTTGCGTATCTCTCCTCCTCTCTTCAAGGGCTAAAGCGTGCCGTTACGTTTCTCCTGCTGCTTCTCATTGTGTTGGCCATTTACTTTACGGATACGCGCGCGATATGGCTAGGCCTCGCAGCTATCACTGCTATCCTGCTTACTCTACGTACGACGATGCGCAAGACCGCCGCCATGATCGCATGCGTTACGCTGTGTGGGTTTCTCTCCGGAGCCGGATCCAAGTTCTCAGCTTATCAGGAGACGCTGTTTTCCCGGCGTCAAAACACGGTTGATTACCGCCTCGAAAATTACCAGATCACATGGCGCATGTTCGAGAAGAATCCCGTCTTTGGCATAGGTTTCGGCAGATTCCGCGAGGAATGGTCCAATTACTTTGACAAGGTCGATGCGCGAACGAGGGACCTGGTGGACGGCAACCATACGACTCTGCTTGGAATACTCGCGGAGCTTGGAATCGTTGGATTTGCGGCGTATGTTGCGATTCTCGCGTGTTTAGGGATCATCTGTGTTACCGCTTATCGGCGGCTAGATGAGGATAGCTGGGCGTTTGAAAGAGGTTTTGTGGTTATCGCGTCGAGCGCGTTTACCTCGCTTTTCGTCTTAGGCCTGACGAATGATCTCAGGTCGACTGGAATTGTAAGCGTTTGCGCTTTTTGGCTTGTTGGAATTGCCAGCAGCATGCACTGCAGTTATCTCGCTTCGAAGAGTGCCCGAAGCCTCAGGCCCACCCAACGTGTTCCTGTACTGAAGCGCGTTGGGCGCGGAAGCGTGTTCAGCACTTAGAAGTTCCTGCCACAGCGGACGAAAAATGATTCATATGACGCGATCAAAGCCCCTCCGCCACTGCATGATCGTTCAAAACTTTTATCCTGTCTGGGAACCGCGCGTTCGGCGCGAAGCAGAAGCGCTCGTGGATCAAGGCCACTCCGTTGACGTTATTTGCCGGCGCAATGGATCTGAACCAAAGCGTGAATCTGCCGGACGAGTGACCATTCATCGCATTGACATCGGGGGGAAGCGGGTGGGTCTGTTCTCCCAGCTCTTTGATTACCTGGTATTCGCATTTCTAGCGTTTCTGAGAGTGACGCGTCTTCACGTGCAGAAGCGCTTCGATGTCGTTCAGATTCACAATCTGCCGGACTTCTTGGTTTTTTCGGCCATTCTCCCGCGTTTGACCGGCAGTCGAGTCATCTTGGACATCCACGATCTGATGCCGGAATTTTATTGCTCGAGATTCAAAAAATCGTTGGACAGTCTGCCGGTGCGGTTTGTTCAACTGCAGGAGTCCGTGTCCTGCCGATTCGCCCACCACGTGATCACGGTAACTGATCTTTGGAAGGAGACACTCGCCAGACGAGGAACGCCGGCGCACAAGTGCATGGTTGTAATGAATCTGGCAGATCCACAGTATTTCGAGCGAGCAGTGCCATCCAATGGCCGGCACGGACAAGTCTCCACTGAAGGGCACACATTCCGTTTGATCTATCACGGAACAATAACGCGCAGGTACGGGGTCGACCTTCTCTTGAGAGCGTTACAACTGGCTATAAAGCAAATACGGGACATTTCTCTGCGGATACACGGACATGGCGACTACACAGACAAGGTGCGCCAAATGACTATTGACCTTAATTTAGAGGCTCACGTGGAGCTGACCACAGATTTTCTGCCTGCTGCCGCCCTTTCAGAACTCATTAGGTCAGCCAATGTCGGTGTTGTCCCCTACAGGCGCGACATCTTCACGGATGGAATTCTTCCGACGAAGCTTTTGGAGTATGTCGCTTGTGGGATTCCTGCGATCGTTGCTCGAACGGAAGTCATCTCGCGATATTTCGGCGACGATGCTGTGGAATTCTTCCGGTCTGAGGACGTAGAGGATCTCGCACACCACATATGCCGTCTTTATCACGATGAGAACAGACGGAAACAACTTGCCGTCAATTCTGACAGATTCAATTCGGTCTATAACTGGTCCGTACAGAAAAACGCTTATGTCCGTTTTATCGAGCAAACGGCCGATAGGAGAGTTCTTGCGAGTTCTCATTTGTATTGAGGCGCTCGGTATAGGCGGCAAGGAAAGGCAAGCCGTCGAACTGATCAAAGGCCTGGCTTCCAAATCCGACATCGAATGTCTTGTAATTTGCCTCGAGACTGATGAGTTCTATCTCCATGAACTGACGAACATCCAGGTATCTATTGAATTTATCCCGCGCCGCTGGCGATGGGACTTAAGGATTTTTCTCAAGCTGTACAAAATCATAAAAAGTTATCAGCCGGACGTTATCCACACCAACGGGCTGATGTCATCCTTCTATGCGTTGCCACTAGCCAGATTGATGAACGTTCCATTAGTCAATGGGTCCGTCAGGAATGCTTTCTCCAAAGCCGGTTTCCGATGGAGGTTGGAGAGGTTTCTGTTGAACATGTCCGACTACCGACTAGCTAACTCGCATGCAGGTCTTCGGAGCCGAGGCTTCTCGGAAAGAGACAGTAAGAATGTTGTCATCTACAACGGATTCGACTTTTCCCGTCTTGAAGGCCGGACGGGCAATGGCGGTAGGAGCATGCGCGGCCGGGATACCAAAACGGTGGGGATGGTCGCGGAATTTAATCCTTTCAAGGACTATTCAACCTTCATCCAGGCAGCACGAAAGATAAGCGAGAGAAGGAAGGGCGTGGTTTTCGTCATGATCGGAGACGGAGAGACGCTAGAGGCGAGCCGGCGTGAAGCGTCCGGTGCGGAGGCAATCAAGTTTCTTGGTAAGAAAAAGAATGTTGAAGAAATTGTCGCAACCTTCGACATCGGCGTGCTGTGTACTTTCGTCGAAGGTTTCTCGAACAGCGTAATGGAATATATGGCCTTGAAGAAGCCGGTGGTCGCAACCGACGGAGGCGGCACCCGGGAGCTGGTGGTAGATGGTGAAACCGGGCTTCTCGTGCCGCCGGCAAACCCCGACGCTGTGGCTGCGAAGATCGAATACCTGCTCGATAATCCGACGATTGCGAAACGTCTGGGAGAAGCAGGAGAGGCAAGGCTGAGACGCGAGTTTTCGATCACAAAGATGATCGAAGAGACAATACAGCTCTACAAGCGAGCGATAGCTAATTCGAAAGAAATCGCTGTCCGGGATGACTTGCGCGAAGGAAACGCGCATTCGTGAGAATCCTCTTTGTCACGAACATGTATCCCAGCGCTGAAAGGCCAGCATGGGGAACTTTCGTGTGGCAACAAGCACAGCAGTTGCGCCAGTTCGGTCACACGGTCGATGTCGTCCATATTCTCGGATTCCGGTCAAAACTAAACTATCTCAAGGGGGCCGTGGAGGTTCTGGAAAGGACGAGGAGGACGGCTTACGACATCGTGCACGCACACTATGGCTTATCCGCGTTTCCCGCTTGTTTTCGCGTGCGACCACCGCTGGTAATAACGCTGCACGGGAGCGATGTACTGGGAGGTGGACTTGAGAGCTTTCTGATCCGCGTTATCTGGCGTTTTGCCGACAGTGTGATTGTGGTCTCCGAGGAGATGCGCAGACGGATTCCCGGAATTGTCATTCCTTGTGGCGTCGATTTGAATGTATTCAGGCCCTATGATCGTGCCGAAGCACGGTCGCGCCTGGGATGGCCGCCGCACAAATACGTGGTTTTGTTCCCTTTTGATCCGGCGCGTCTCGTGAAGAGATACGATCTGGCAAAAGCTGCTGTCGAGCAAGTCACGCAAACAGGCCTGGACGTCGAGCTTGTTGCAATATGCGATGTCGAGAACCGTGAAATGCCCTGGTACTACAGTGCCGCTGACGCGATGATTCTCTGCTCTGATCGGGAAGGGTCTCCGACGGCAGTCAAAGAAGCCCTCGCGTGCAATCTTCCCGTGGTTGCCACCGACGTAGGAGACGTCCGGGAGATCTTGAGAGGAATCGAAGGGAGTCGAATCTCCAAGCAGGAAATCAGCGATCTCGGGCGCAATCTTCGAGAGGTTCTACACGCATCCCGAAATGGCAGCTTTGAAGCACGGGCTGAAATGATGAGGTATGACCAAAGGTACACCATACGGAAGATTCTCAGCGTGTATAAACATGTTCTCCGTGCTCGAGAACGAAAGCAAAGTGCATGAAAACACCGGCGTGGCGGGAGTTGGCGTTCCTTGCTTTGCGATTGACCTTGCTTCCATTTGTGCTCCGGGAAATTTTTCAGCGTAAGAAAGTAACGATCATCGTCTATCACGCTCCTTCGCCAAGGGTCTTCGACGCACACCTGAACATTCTTAAGCGCATCTATACCATTGTCCCTTTATCGGGCTACATCGAAGCCAGACAGAAGGGAGCGTTCAGCAAATTACCGCCGAAGGCCTTGATCATCACACTGGATGACGGGCACCGCAGTAACTATCAGTTGAAGGCTGTTATCGAGAGGCACAACATTCCGGTTACGATCTTTCTCTGTAGTGGTCTGGTTGGTACGCGCCGTAGGTTCTGGTTCCAGCACGAAGCGACCAGCCCAATCGTTCAACAACTGAAGACTTTGCCTGACGCGGAACGGGTTGCCATACTGCACGAAGCGGGTTTTGAAGAAACAAAAGAATTTGATGAAAGTCAGGCGCTCTCCGGTGTCGAACTTGAAGATCTCAAACCCAGGGTAGACTTTCAGTCGCATACCGTTTTTCATCCAATTCTGCCCCGTTGTCTTTCAGAAAAGGCTGAAGCCGAGATAGCAAAATCCAGAATCGATCTGCAGACAAGACTAGGCACTGAAGTGTATGCATTTGCCTACCCTAACGGCGAGTATACCGAACGCGAGTTGCTCCTGGTGGAAAAGGCGGGATACCGATGTGCACTGTCTCTCGATCGAGGGTTCAACACGAAAACAACCCCGCTCTACAAACTAAGGAGGATCTGCATCCCAGACCAGGCCAAGCCGTCTGAACTGATCGTCAAAGCCAGCGGGTTGTGGGACATAATAAAGCCGCTCCTCGCAAGCAAGACCAAAGCGTGGCAGGCTCCGCGCGTCAAACGATATGCATGATCAAGCAGTGTCGGAACCCGAGTCTCTTTCGGAAGTGCTGATCCAAACCCTTTTCCACCTCATCTGCATTGAGCCGGTACCCGAAGCGCTCGAAGACAGGGAGAAATACTTCTGCTGGCGGTTATCGCAAGCGCGGCTGTTCTTTGCTAGGTTCGGTAGCCGGGTTGATATTCGAAGAAAGAGCATTCTCGACCTGGGATGCGGCTTTGGCGGAATGGTTATCTTTCTAGCCCAGCAAGGTGCGAGGCGTGTCGTAGGTGTCGATACGGACAAGGAACGTTTGGCTTTCGCAAGAAATAAGGTCAAGTCAGAATTCAGTAACCTGGCTGACAGGATCGAATTCGCCGTACCAGCCGAATTGAGGGAAGAGCGCTTTGATCTCGTCGTCTCTGAAGACTCTTTTGAACATTACGGAGACCCGATCGCGGTCATGAAAACCGTTCGAACCTTTCTGGTCGACAGCGGCAAAGTTCTTATCGGCTTCAGCCCTTTATGGAAATCACCTTACGGCGGACACATTGACTACATGACGAAAGTTCCTTGGGCGCACCTCTTGTTTCCAGAGCGAATCATCATGAGGGAGAGAAGGCACTACAGGCCTCATGAAAACGCTCGCACTTTCTCCGAGATGAGAGGGGGGCTAAACAAGATGACGTACGCAAAATTCGTGGAAACAATGCGGAACAGCGGATACTGGATATCGGACAGCAAATTGAGACCATTTATAAGCTTTCTCCAGAGATTGCCGTTCTGTTTTGAGTACTTCACGAAGAACTTGTATGCCATTGTCCGCCCGGATGAGGGTCCGGCCCTGATCTCACAACCTGCGTCTCTCGTGTGCCATCGAGTGGATGCGAGATTGGCGCATGACTGTGGTCGGGTAAAGCACACTTCATCATCATGAACTTTTACAAGAGACTCTCTCAGCATTACCTGTTCAAGAATGCGAGTATCACCGCAACGCTTTCGGCGGCCGGAGCGGTCAGTGGGCTGATACTCGACGCGTCGATTGTCAGCATTTTCGGCGTCGGCTACCAGACCGACGCCTTTTTCACGGCCTTAACGCTTCCGCTGCTGCTAAGCAGTGTCTTCTCCATCCAGTGCCCAAAGATTTTGATTCCTGTATTCAGCGAA
>QHWY01000180.1 GCA_003223875.1 Acidobacteriota bacterium
GATCCCCGGCACAAGGTCAGGCCGGGTCCAATCCCTTTTGATTTCCCAAAACCCCCGAGCGCGATCGGTTGGCTGCGAGCGCGGGAGTGAATGGAAAACCGCTGTTCGTGCGAAGAATACCGCTGATCCACCATCCGTTGAGCAATCCTGCGGCCGTACCGCCCGCAGAGATCACTTGCGGCAAACGGTAGATGGTGTTCAGCGAAAAGTTGTGCGTGAGATCGAATGAACTGAGACCGCGGTCCCTCATTCGATTTCAAACAGGGAGCCGTGAAAATCATTGGTGCCGCTTTTGGTCACGATGGCCATCTGGCTTCCCATCGTCAGTCCGTACTCGGCGCTGAAATTATTGGTGACCACGCGCCACTCCCGAATGCCTTCGATTCCCAGCGTGGTGTTCGCGATAGAACTTGTCGCGCCGCCTAAGAAGTTACCCATGACGGCTCCGTCCAGCATGTACGTGTTGGACCGAAGCGGCGCTCCGTTGCTGCTGAACCAGCTTCCGGTGAACGTCCCTCCATGGGTCATATTTTTGTTTTCGGAGACGCCCGGCTGGAGGAAAGTCAGATCAATAAAATTCCGGCCGTTGAGAGGCAGATCGGCAACGTTATCCTCGGTTACCAATCCGCCGAGGGAAGAACTCGTGACGTTGACCAGAGGCGCTTCTCCTTTCACCTCGACGGTTTGCGAGACGGCTCCTACTTCCAGTCTGAAATTCACCACCGCCTCCTGACCGACTGCCAGCGTCACCCCGCTGCGCACGGAGGTTTGAAACCCAGGAATTTCCGCTCGGATTTCGTAGCGGCCTACAGGCAAGGCAGGAAAACGATAGGAACCATCTTCGCCGGAAACCGTCATCCGGGATAAGCCGGTCTCCGTGTTCGTCGCGGTCAGAGTCGTGCCGGGCAAAGTCGCGCCACTGGCGTCCCTCACGCCGCCAAGAATTGTGCCTGTCGGTAGCTGCGCGAAACCCAACCCCGTCATTCCCGCTAACCCTATGACCAATGAAATAATTCCACACCCTCTCGGAGCGAGATTTGTCATCGACCCTCCTGCCTTCAGAAAACTAAGTTGTCGCAATGTGCGAAGTTGTTCCCCGTCTTTTGCGCTGCAGGTTACTTTGTGAGTTTCACCCAAGTCAACTTATGTTTCGACTGTAGCGGCGCTCTATGAGAGTGTGAATGAATTGGAAGCAAGCTGATATTCCCCTCCTTGCGGTGAGGCAAGGAGGGGAATGGCACCTCATCACAATTGATTCACATTTTCTATGAGCGCCGACATTGCTGCAAATTTTAGAGATCGCCGGCGGTCATAGACCGCCGCTACAGTCGCGAAGCACGATTCCTTGACAAACTTTGCGAGCTAGCGTAACTAATCGTCTCCCAGAGGGTAATCGTCAATAAGGAGGATTCAATGACGGGTACGATTTCGAAACTGTTGGAAGCGTATGAGAAAGGAAAGATGTCACGGCGAACATTGATACAAGGGTTGGCCGTGCTGGCGGCTGGAGCCACGGCGGCTGAAGCTGCGGGATTCGAAGGCAACAGCATCAATCACATTTCACTGCAGGTCAGCAACCTGCAACGGTCGACCGATTTCTATCAACGCGTGTTCCAGTGCAAAGTCAACAAGCGCGAAGGCAACAACCAGCTCATGTTTGGCAAAAACTTCTTGGTCCTGCGCGAAGGGAAGCCGGCAGCGAAAGTGGATCATTTCGCGATCGGGGTGGACAACTTCAAGAAGGAGTCAGTCACTGCCGATCTCAAGGCGCGGAAAGTGACTCCGATCGACCAGCAAGGTGGCGGCTTCGGTTTCCACGTGGTCGATCCGGACGGATACCCGGTGCAGATCAGCGCCAATATGTAGACGGGATCTCAGGCCTTCAAACGCAGAACGAGGCGTTCCGCGTTTCACGATTGACGACACGGCGCTGAGCGTCGGTAAACTTCGTGTATTTTGCGAGGCCCTCGACAGCTTCGGATGCCGGCCGGAGCGGATACCGGCCGGAGCGGATAAACGGTTCCAAAAAGAACATTCGATAGAGGAATCAAATCCAGTAGTGCGTCGAGAGCTCCCAGATGGTTGGCCTGAGCAATCTCGTAATAGAATTTTCTCAACTGCGGAGCGACGCCGTCCTTTAAGTACGGATCTTTTCTCTCGATGGCGAGGCGTTCGAACCGGCCAAGAAGGAATGGCAGGGTGCCGCCGCCGTCCGAAAAGACCCAGCGAATATTCGGAAATTTTGCGGCAGTCCCGCTGAACATGACGCTGGCGATGGTGCGCGTGGAGTCGGTGGCGTACTCGATTGTTGAGACCGTGACTCCTGGAACCAGCCCAGTACAGCATTTGGGCTGGGTGGGATGCACGTAAACAATCGCTTGTCTCCGGTTGAGCTCTTCATTATTTTTCTTTCTACCAGAGACCGGCCGAAGCTAGATCCGCTCCCTCGCGGAGCGACTTCAGTTTCAGCCATACAACCGGTTCGATCACCCACTCCCGGCGAGTGAACGTTCCAAACCCGCAGTCTGTGCTGGCAATCACGCGCTCGCGATCACCGACGGCCGCGACTGCTTCCTGAATTCGCCGGGCGACCACTTGAGGATGTTCAACGATGTTGCTCGTCGTTTCGATGACTCCGGGCAGCAGCACCACGTTGTCGGGCAGGCGATGGCGGCGCAAGGCTTCATACTCGTGCTGATGCCGGGGATTGGCAAACTCGATGCTCAGCCCGCCAACATGCGCCTGATACAACACCGGAAGGATGAGATCGAGTGGAACATCGAATATGTGGGGACCGTCCCAATTGCCCCAACAGCAATGCAACCGTACGCGATCGCGTGGAATTCCTTCGATCGCCTTGTTGATCGCCGCAATATGCATTTCGCAAGCCGCGACGAACTGCGCATCCGATAAATCACGGTAGAACATCGACCGGTCCATCGCCAGATCGGGGGAATCGATTTGCAGAATGAGCCCCGCCTCAGAGACAGCGCGGTACTCGTTTCGCATCTCACGAGCCAAAGCAGACAGATACGACTCCCGAGAATCGTAATATGCGTTCAGCATTGTCGTGGAAATGATGCCGGGCGAAGGTGCTGTCATGAAAGCATCGCCGAACGCGCCCGCTGCTTTGACCGCATCTTTCAGGCGGCTGATTTCTTCCTTGATCTGTGCGGTTCCAAGATACCGCAACTCGCTTCGAGCTTCCGGCGCGTTCTGCATCTTGCTTCGCTTTGGAAATCGTTGCATGAGAACTTCGACGAGTTCGGGGAACTCCTCATAATCCCGGCCCCGGCGCCGCTTCGATTCGCCTGCGAAACCCGACATGCGCTGAGCGACGAAGGTCGAAAACGCGACACGCTGCTGCTCTCCGTCGTTGCCGATGTCAATGCCTGCCGCCATTTGCTTTTTGACCACGTGCTCGACAGCACTGTTCATGGCTTGGCGGAGACGATCTTCATCAATCCGTTCTCCTTCTTCGCGTTTGATTAACAAGTCGGAGAGTTCGTCGTTGCGGGGTAGGCTGCCGACGTGAGTCGTGAGTATTCGATCGCGGCTGAGCATCATTGCGAGTCACTCCGGAAGGGCATAGAGATTTCGCGCGTTCTCGCGCAATACCATGCGCGCCAGCTCGATAGCGCGGTCTTTGGAAATGTCGCCGTCCCGCATCATTTGAGTAAGGGCGATTGCCAGCGCTTCGCGTCCTCGGGTCGCGGCGATCCAGAGCGCTTCTTCCCAACCCATTTGGTCGCTCCAGGGATAGGCATCGGTTCCGAACAACACCTTTTCGGGCACCCACACAAGCCACTCGTGTAGCGTTGGAGCAATAGTCGTAGGAGGGAAGACCAACGCCTGGACCGAGTAATCCAGATACGCATTGGGTTTCGTCAACAGAGCCGTGATCTCACGCGTGAACGGCCAGCCGCCGTGGACCATCACGAATTTGGTTCTTCGAAGTTCGGGATCGTCGAAGAGCGATTCCAGCAACAAAGGATTTGTGCCGCGAATGTCAAAATAGCTACCACCGCCGAAACCGGTATGGAAATGGACGGCCATCCCTAGCCTGCCGCATTCGGATGCGATAAATCGGAACAGGAAATCCTGGAGTGTCTTGTATTCATCATCCGGCGGCGTTCCGCGGCCAACATAGTTGGCGTAGACTTTTTCCGCAGCGGCTCGTTCGGCTTTTTCGAAACTGAGCGGCCGCAGATACGCCGCTTCGAATTTTTCGGCCACGGCGCCGCCCTGCTTATGCCGCTCGAGAACGGGGGTAACGACGAGACGCAAGTACTCATCTAACGATTTCGGTGGCGCGTGGACTCCCGAATCCTGCAGGTATTGCCGGCGAAGCGAATCTTCATCCGCAAAAAATGCCTTGCGGTCCGAGTTGCGGGCGGCGAGCAGGGAATTATCAAGAGGGAATAGCAGCGCGTCCACATAAGGCACCCATCGAAACCGGGGCGGCTGAATGCTCGGGCCCATGTGAACGCGATTCGCCAGCATCACGTCGATGCCCGCCTTGTCGAGCACCCATTCCGGATACTCCGCTGCTTTCTGCTGGCTTGCGCGCTGCTTGTGCTGCTTCCATTCCCGCATGTGCGTCGCGTCGGAATCGTTGTAGGGATAGTTCCAGAGCATCTGCCATGCTCTCAAGACGTCGGGATTGTCAGATCGCAATTTCAGAGGGTCCGACCAAGGCTCCATGTTTTCGACCGGTAGAGCATCGAACTCGCGGTCCGGCGTCCCTTCGGAAACGAACCGCACCGGATGAGCGTGATTGTCGATCGCGCGGATTCGATTAACCTCGGAAAGAATTTCAGGAGAGATGTCCGGCCCGCCCGGACCTGGCCCGCGTGCGCAGCTGGCGATGACGAGAAGCATCGCCAACCACTGGGCTCTGGTCTTCATAGGAGACGTGAGCTATTGCGCTCGTGCGGGCCCTTGAATGTGCGTCGTATCCTGTTCGTTTTCCTGGCAGATGTATTCCATGATTTCTTCACCGGGCTGAAGAGTCGCGGTGAACGTCAGCTTGAATGGCTTGGAATATGCGCCTGGATCGTCGATTGTGACTTCGTTAACCAGAGTTCCGAGATCCTTTCGCGTCCAGCGTTCAATCGTGTGCAGCTTTGTGGTGTGGGGGTGGCCCCGGAAATCGAACCAAAACCTGTCGTTGAATCCGATGGTGTCGACGACAAGAGTGTCGCCTTCATAGTGTCCGATCGAGTGGCCGTACCACGTAGGATCCAGATCGTCGGGATGTTTAGTCTGGTTCAAAAAGATTTGGCGGTAGCTGTGAATGTTTCCCTCGAACAGAAAGAACACGTGTGTAGGCGTTTGGAGGATTCTCCAGGGATAAGGCGCGATGCGCGGTATGCCGGTCGGCAGGCAATTCGCCTCGGGATCGTCCTTGGACTGCCTGGATTTCATGAGCTTTTCCGCTTCCGGCAATAGAGGAATGGTTTCCCCTTTTCCCAGGCCCACAGCCAGATCCTGTACTGGACCACCGCCCCGCCAGACTCCGGATAGGTCGGGCTTTCCGTCGGGCAGGTGGGGGGCTGGTCCTTTAGGTGTGGGCCGAGCGCGTTGTTGCCCTCCTTGGGCTTGGGCCGGCAACGAAATGAACGCGCCCACGACGATCAGAGCGGACAACATGACTAACCTTTTTGCCACAGCGTAGCTCCTCTCTTCCTATTGGTTTTGCCGAAGGGGCTGATTTGGCGCGTCTTCACCTTGCAATCCCGAAAACACGCGCTGCCCGTTGGCAAGAATGACTACTCTGGCGTTCGCCATCTTCGAGCCGTCCCTCGCCCGAGATCCTTCGACGGTTACTTGCTCGCCGATCTGCAAGAGTTTGCTCGTCCAACCATTCCGTTTCAAAACGTTCGGGCTGGCCAACTCCAGATTCCAGTTCGTCACCGCGCCTTTTTCATCAACGACGTCGATGTAGAAGCGCGCATGAGGATTCGTCCATTCGAATTTCGTTACCTTGCCTTTCAACTTCACCGGCTGGTCGGCGTCGTACTCCGCGGCGAAGGCGTGGTGCGCAATAGCCGGAACCGTTATGGCCAAAAGAACAATCGCCGCAACCAGGATAGCGACCTTGTTTTTCATCGGGCCTCCATATTTTAAATTGCTGATAAGACTCTAGGCTGGTCAGTCTATATCGTAGATTCCTCCTTAGCAATATTGAAGGTGGTGACTCAGTTTCATCTGAAGCGGCGGTCTATCGTTGAGGCTGCGCGCCTTCGCGCTTGCGCTTCGCGGACCGCCGGCAATCCGTTTTCTCTCCGCCAGGGGCGGTCATAGAGCGCCGCTACAGTTGGAAAACCCCGTAGTTCAACCAAAGCCGTAAAGGCAAGGATGGCAATCATCGCAAGGATGCAGGCATACCTGGAGTTTGGCGAAAAGCGACTCACGTTTAGTTGCGAATGTATGGGATTGTCTGCGGACCTTGCGGCAGCACGCATACGGTGGCAGCCCGTCCGGCCCGGCCCAGCGCCTCATCTACGGCAGCCGAAATGTCGTCGATGGGTTCGAAATGCGCAGCACGAACCTGGTCCGGCCCGAGGAAGCTGGTTTTCAAGAGAACTTTGGCCTTGAGCAGGATTTGAGCCTGGATCTGCACCTGCCACTGGTCCGGCCGCGAAAAGCCGGGGCCGATGATCATTTCGAGCAGCTCTTGTGGAGAAGAACGCAACGCCAGTATCTGCCCGTAGGCGCCGTGATCCGGGATGCCGTCACGGCACTCGGCGGCGCAAATGATCGTTCCACCCTCTTTGACAATCTTCGCTGCAGCGGACATTCCTTTCACTGCCTGATACAGGTTCTGGTCGAGGGGGTACCCCGAATTCGTCGTCACCACGACATCGAAGGGCCTTGGCACCGCGCGCATGGCGTTCTGCTTGGCGGCTACGCACGCAGCGGCATGTTCCTGGAATAGATCGCCCGCAAACGCCGTGGTGATCTGTTGGTCGCGGTTCAGCGTGACATCGAGGGCGAAATCGACGCCGGTCATTCGAGCGATTTCGCGCACATCGTCGTGGATGGGATTTCCCTCTGTCACGCCCCATGTCGCATTGGGATGCCCGATGCGAACGGCATTGTGCAGCTCCATCACGGTATCGAGTCCGGCCAATCCCGGTGCGACCATCTTGGGTCCACCGCTAAAACCCGCAAAAAAGTGAGGTTCGACGAAACCCGTTGTGATCTTGAAATCACTTTCCACCCACTGGCGATTCAACAGTACACGGACGCCCTTTCCCGTATCGCCCACGTGTGCCAAAGACGCTGGATCGCGTGCATCATGACAAACAATCCGGCAGCTCCGGGCAAACTCCCGCCCCAGCATGCTTTCAATTTCTTCGAGACGATTGCGACGGTGAGTTCCAGTAGCAATGAGAATCGTCACGTCCTCGAACCGTACGCCAGGCATTTCCGAAAACAGCGCTTCAAGCATCGGCTGCCGCGGCTGCGCGCGGGTGATGTCGCAAACCGAGATGGCAATCTTCTGGCCCGGCCGGACAACTTCTCGCAGCGGCGGTTTGCCCATTGGTCGTCGCAGAGCGGCAATGAGCGTGGCGCGTTGATCCGCTGCCGCCGGTACGTACATAGGCTCGATGACCGTGGTCCGATCGTCGGGAAATTCGGCAAACAAGCCGGTAGTGCCGTAATCAAGACGCAGCTTCATGTGCGTCTACAGTGTCGCATAATTTTGGTACACTCGGACCCGCAATGATCGTCTACAGCGGCTCTGTCGAGGATCCTCGGGAAGTCATCCAATTTTTCCGCCGCGAGGTGGACAAGTTGCGCGCCCTACGCAAGCTGGTCGTCAATCGCGAAAAGACTACGGTATGGGATGTGAATCGGGACTGCATCGAATTTCCTGCTCTCACTTACGGATGCGTTGCGCTCGACGAATTGCTCCGCGAATTGGGCGTCGTTTTCAATCCACAGACTCTTCACAACCCCAACGCCACTCCGCGCGGAGTCAAGGAGTTCGATCTGAGCGCTCGCTGGACCTGGGGTCACGACCGCGTGATGTAAGCACGAGATTGAAGCCTATCGGGCTTTGGTAGGCGGGACAATGACAGGAATGAGGTCTCTGCCGTTTCGGCGATAGGCAGCGAAGTCGTCTCGGTCCACCGTTATCACCTGGGAATCGCGGGTCAGTTCGGTCATGCGAACGATGCAGGCGTCCGCCAGATCCATATCTCGATCCTGATATTTTTTGAGGAGAGCCAATACTCCGGCAGTTTGTGTGTAGAGATCGAAGGCGAGGATGATCTCCTGCGCACGAATCATTTCGACGATTGCTGCCGGCTTTCCCGTCATTGCGGCGGCTTCTGTCATGGCTTCCGGACAAGAATAGAACGGGGGACCGAGATGCTTGAAAGTTTCTCGCGCCCAACGATGATGGGTATCCTTGCTGTTCAGCGCGGCAATTAGGGGGCCAGCATCCAAAATGTTTCTCACACGCGCCTTTTCTTCCACACCCGGCGGTAAGCCTTATTAGTGCTGAGGTCGGCCGGACCGCTCATGCAGCCGAAATGGCGCTCCATAGCTGAAAGTTTGCCCGTGCTCTGAAGGCGAGCCTCCAGCGCCTGCCGCGCGATCTCACCTTTAGCGAGTCCGGTTCGGCGCGCCTCCTGGCTCAAGGCATAAGCGAGTTTTTCCCCAAGCCGTATCGTCAATGTTTCATTCATACAATCGACTGTAACACATAATCGGCAGCGTCGAAATACACACGTAGCCGGTCGTTCTGAAACTCGAACGCGCCCATTATGGTTGCGAGCCAATTTGCGTTTTCTGCATAGAGTGAACATCCAGACGCGATCAGGCCGCGCGTTGGCAGTGGATGTTCTCCTTTATTAAGACGGCGGTCTTGTATATTCTTGGCCGAGTTAAACAATCCGGGAGAAAAGCATGCTTGCTGCGATGGCAATCCTATTTTTGGTGGTGAACGCGACGCCGGTTCCTAAAGTGAATGGTCCGATTCCGGTCACTGCCGATTCGTATCCTTTTTTGGCGGCAAACCGTACGACACCGAGCTTCGATTTGTCGAAGGTGGCGTACGTTGAGGAGGAGTTCCTCGTTACAGGAACCGCCAATGTCTATGAGTGGGTCCAAGACGGCACGGTCAATGTGAAAATGCCGAATGCTCCTTATGGTACACGTATCCTAGTGCGGCGCCCGAGGGACGCGGCGCGCTTCAGCGGCAGCGTCATCGTTGAACTCTTGTTTCCCGCGCGACGGTTTGATTGGGCCATGATGTGGGGGTTTTCCCACGACTACATCACGGAACACGGCGATGCATGGGTTGGAATTTCCCTTCCTGCAGTTGCTGAAGGCCTAAAGAAAGTTAATCCCGCCCGTTATGCAGCCGTTTCTTTTGCGAATCCAGCTCCCAATGCTCCGTGTGGGAACAATCCGCCGGCGGCATCTGAAGACGGTTTGCGATGGGACATGATCAGTCAGGTCGGGGCCCTGTTGAAAAGCAACGTCGCCGGCCGGCCGCTCGCAGGACTGCAGGTCCAGGCGCTGTATCTCACCACCCAAGGCAGTGACGTTGCGACTTACGCGAATGCGATTCATGCCAACCTGGAAAACGGCAAGCCCGTTTACGACGGCTACCTTTTGAAGGCAGGCTTCAATATGACTCGTCTCAACCAGTGCGCGCAGCCTCCGGCGGCGAATGATCCCCGGCAGGTGATCAAAAATGTTGGCGTGCCCGTCATTGAAGTCGCTGCGCAAGGTGAGATCCTCGGCGGCACAGTGGCCCTGCGCCGTGCCGATAGTGATGAGGCGAACGACCGGTTCAGGCTGTATGAAGTAGCTTCGGCCGGCCATATCGATAAATCCGCCTATTTCGGATTTCCCGTGCAACAGGATCAAATTGCCGCCGTCGGAATCGCGCAAGGCACCGTCGACTGGCCGTTCAACGCCAAATGTGAGCCGGAAGTTCCGTTGATGGAGCCCAGCCTGATGGGCCTGATTTTCAACTCGGCTTTCAACAACCTGGATCAATGGGTGAAGAAAGGAATTCCGGCTCCACGTGCTCCGCAGATCAGCTTAACGAATCCAGGAACACCGCAAGACATCGTCTCAACCGATAGACTGGGGCATGGCTTGGGTGGCGTGCGTACTCCATATATCGATGTTCCCGATGCGATTTACTTCACAAGCAGTCCCGGCCCCGGAACATGCCGTGAGATGGGACACAAGGCGCCATTCGATACGGCTCGAATCATCGAGTTGTATGGAAACAAGCGATCTTATGTGAACTTGTTCACGGAGACCGTGGACCGCCTCGTCAAGGAACGCTGGCTCACGGAAGGCGACGCGAAACGGATCAAGCAGGGACTAAACGCGAGCAGTAACTAGAGACACCCAAGACGTTGGGCCCCATCGGAATTTCACCTACATCCTCGCTTGATGCGTGCGGATCGTGATCGGTTTTATGACAATTTCGATTCAATAAGAAAGGTCATCCGATGGTCGAGGTGACCGCACCGGTTTCGTGGAATTTCTCCACTCAATTGCTTAGCTGCTGGGTGGAATCACGCTGATTGCGCATTGGTTGCAGTTGGTATGGGATTTGCACAGGCGTCCACATGCATGTTCCGATCGAACGGCTGTACGACTTCGTTATAGAGGAGATCAATCTGACCGAAGCCGAACAGTCTCATCTGATTCGGTGCGACTTCTGTATTGAATGGCTGGATGCCTGTGTAACGGAGAAAGTTTCCCTAATACGAACTGATCGAGAGTGCTAAGGCCGGCAGTTTCGTAGATCTAAGACAAAAGCAAAGGGAACGGACACCCATTCTCCCATTCCGAGGAGTTCAGTGTCTGTCCCATTGCCTGTTGCTTAGGTGGCTTTTTTGATTTCCATGAAGCGAATCGCGTTCAAGGTTTTACCGCCAACTTTGAATTTCACGAAACGGAAACCGCGGTTATCGTACGGATACTCGGTTGCGTTATCTTCCGTGTTTTGGATCGGGTCTCCTTCTTCCATGCCGAAAATCTCACGCATGTACTTGAGGTCGCCCGTATTCAATAGCCTCTGCAACTTGGCGTCGGCGAGCTTCTTGGCGAATGCCTGGTTCACTTCGATTTTGCGCGCTCTACCGGTAAGTTTGAAGGTATAGACGAAAACTCCGTTACCCTGATAGACCGTCAGATAATCTTCAGGCAACGTGCGCGTATTTTCGACGTTGCCAAGATTCTTTTCGACGTCACGAGTCCTGTCGCCCAGCTTCACGCCCAGAATGCTGACGTTGCGGCTGGTCCATCCGTCGTGAGTCGTGAGATCTTCTTTTGTCAGTTCGTAGACTGGAACCTTCTCTTCCGGTTTCGCCGTCGGCGCCGGTGCTGCCGCAGGTTGAGGCGCCGATTCGGTCTTCTTTTCCTCGCCGCCGCATCCGGCCAGGCATAGGATCAACATGCTAGATACGGCGGGAAGCATTACCCTATTCAACATGGGTGTCCTCCTTATAATTAAGGAATATATCAGTCCCTACCAGAATTACTGCTGACTCCACTCTTGATGCTGGGCGCTTCCCTTGAGGCTGCGCCCTTCCGGGCTTGCGCTCCGCGCACGCTTGCGCTGCGCGGGGACGGCCTCGTGGATTCGACGCCATCCGAGCGGGACTTAATATTACTGTTTCGTCATTTCGATCTGTTTCAACGTGTCATCGATGAGCCGAGCATTATCTTCCTTCGCTATGTTGCGTTCGAGCAGCTTCGATGCGAGCAAGACCGCAATGTCGGCCACTTCGCGACGTATCTGCTGTATGGCCTGCCGCGTTTGCAACTGAATTTGCTGCTGCGCATTTCGAAGGATGTTATCGGCTTCATCTTTCGCTTTCTGTTTGAGCTCCTCGCGCAGCCGCTCCGCGTCCACACGTGTTTGCGTGACGATGGATTCGGCTTCCATGCGGGCCTGCTGCATCATTTTCGCCGAATCTTGTTGCAGCCGTTCCAATTCTTGTCGCGCTCGTTCCGCATCCTCCAGCGACTTCCGGATTCTTTCCTGCCGGCTTTCCAGAGCCTGCAGTAACGGACGCCACGCAAATTTCGCCAACAGTCCGAGCAGGACCAAGAATGTCACTATAGTCCAAATAAACAGTCCCGGGTCCGGCTGAACCAGCGGATTATCCATAGCAAATTACCTCTCGATGCCGTCCTACTTCATCAGGACGATCAGCAGCACGAAGACCTCAGCCAGAATCGCAACGCCTTCGAGCAGGAACAACGGCAAGTTTACCGCACCTGTGATCCTGTCGGCGGCCGCGGGCTGGCGCGCGATGCCTTCGGCAGCCGCTGCGGCGAACCTGCCAATTCCCAATCCAGCGCCGATTACGATCATTCCCAATCCCAGCGCGGCACCGAAATAGTGCAAGAAGTTCATTTTTGTCTCCTAGTGTTTAGTGATGAATGTGAATCGCCATTCCAATGAACACCGACGAAAGCAACGTGAACACGTAAGCCTGCACCAGGACCACAATGATCTCGAGCGCAGAAATTCCAACCGCTAGCGGTACAGACACGATCATGCCGACGCCAATTCCGGCGATGGCGCGCCCAAACAACTCGGTGAATAGAAAGACGAAAGACAAGATCGCCAGAATCGCGATATGGCCGCCCGTCATGTTGGCTGCAAGCCGCATGGTCAGCGCGAAAGGCCGCACGAACATGCCGATCACCTCGATTGGGATCAGTATGACGTAGATCAACGGGTGCAAGCCATGCGGCACCATGTTCTTCCAATGCTGCAGAAAACCGTGCGCTTTTGATCCGGCGATAATAATGGAAACAAATGTAATGCTCGCCAGCGCAGCGGTGACGTTGAAGTTGGCGGTCGCGGTTGTTCCACCGTGAGTCAGGCGGTTGAGGAACGAGTCGGGCGTCGTGTGAAGCACGAGCCGGTCGAGCACGGCCAGCGTGTCGAATATGGGGATCAAGCCGATCGCATTCGCAGAGAGAATAAAGAAAAACAACGTGAGAATCAGGGGGGTCCACGTCATCACCCACTTGCGCCCAACGTTCGGCTGGGCAATGTCGTCCCGCACAAATTCAACAACAGCTTCGAGACCGTTCATGAAACCGGACGGCACCAACCGGTCCTGGCGGAGGTATCGCCGCACGCTAAATGTGACGATCAGGAATACCAGCGCGGCCACAAACCACAGCATGAACACATGTTTGGTTACCGAGAAATCGATTCCAAGCACGCGGGGCAACTCGATTAAGGGGTGCTGGTGATTGTTGGAGACATGTTCAATAATCGTTTCCCCTGCATTAAACCGTTCATGAGCTTGGGCAGCCTCAGCAGCGCCAAGCTGCGCCGGAGCCGGTTCTTGAATCAATGCCAGAGCGAGAAGCGACGTTAGTAACAAACCGATTACCGCGACCTTTCTGAGAACAGGCGCCTCAGATACAGCGCCTCCATCAAATACAATCCAATGAAGTAACTTGTAAAACTTACGACAAACGGTACCGGCCGGAACCGGAGTAGAAGGATCATTATGGCCAAATAAGCTCCAAAGAAAACAATCTTTGCGACGAACGCCGTCGCCATGACCGTCGTCAAGGCTTCAACGCGTTGCCTGTAGATCCGTTCGGCTATCACCCACGTCGCACTCGTCGCAGCCAATGGCCCGAGCATGCCGAAGAGAATTTCGATTCCCGTCCGCTGATCGACAACGAGCGCGGCGACGAACCAGGAGGCCCCTCCGGCAGCGGCCAATGCGGCGACTGGTTTCATTTTATTGATGGCTGCGCCCTATATTGAGGCTGCGCGCTTCCCTTTGAGGCTGCGCCCTTCCGGGCTTGCGCTCCGCGCGCGCTTGCGCTTCGCCTCGGGCTTGCATTCGCTCCGCTCATGA
The DNA here is from genome assembly GCA_003223875.1 of Acidobacteriota bacterium. Lineage (GTDB taxonomy): Bacteria > Acidobacteriota > Terriglobia > 20CM-2-55-15 > 20CM-2-55-15 > 20CM-2-55-15. The sequence continues at coordinate 13,887 of QHWY01000180.1, forward strand.
CGGCCACACCGCTCTAGCGAGCTCGTAAAACCCAACGATGATACCGAGAAGCAGACCACCAAGCAGGAACCAATGATCGCTGCCTCGCCACACATCCAAGGCATAACCGATTCCACCAAGTACCAGAATTGCGCCGATCAATGTGTAACTGGCGAGGGCCACCGGCCCCGCTCTAGTCACGGTTTCCTGAAACGATTTCGCGGCTCGTTCTAAGAAAAGTCCCCGGTCTGCGTTCGAATTGTCTTCGGGGCGATCGGGACGGTTACTTCGCTCGTCCATCGACTGATCCCCTTGAGCGCAGTGCCGCCGTCCGGGCGAAAGTGAGTGTACAGTATCTTTCAAAAAAGTTCAGCTTCATCTTAACGCTCTCAGGTCAATGCCGCGAAGCGGCAACAGAACCTAAGCCCAGGGCGTTAGCCCTGGGTTTGATTTCACAGCCAACACAAGCCGCGAAGCAGCGGCAGATGCTTCAAATGTGCCGCCCCTCCGGGGCTGTGACATGGACGAACACAAACCCCAGCGCTCGCGCGCTGGGCTATCTTCTCACGCCGCTTCGCGGCTTGGAAACCTCACCGTAACGCAGCCGTCGTCGTCCAATCCAATACACGTGTCGGCAGCAAGCCGAGATAAAGCGTTCCGGCCGCGGAAATTACCAAGGCAAATTTCAGACTCCCGCACAATCGTACGTCCGAGAACTCGTCATGCGGTTCGCGCATGTACATCTGAACGATGACGGATAGATAGTAATAAAAGGATATAACCGTCGTAACGACACCGATGATCGCCAACCAAACGAGCCGCGATTCGAGTGCCGCCCGAAAGATAAAAAACTTTCCGGCGAAACCCGCGGTCCCGGGTACGCCGGCCAGGGAAAGCATGAATAGCGACAAAACGGCCGCCAGTCCCGGCCGCTTTGAACCGAGGCCGGCGTAATCGGTAACATTCACCAGCTTATCTTCTTTCCGGCTAATGATCGTTACCATTGCGAAGGCTCCCAGGTTCATCAGACTGTAGGCGAGCAAATAGAACAGCGCCGCTGAAACGCCTCTATCCGACGTCGCGGCAAAGGCGACGGCAACATATCCGGCGTGCGCGATCGAGGAGTAGGCCAGCATCCTCTTGATGTTGGGCTGAACCACGGCAATCACGTTACCTAGAATCATCGTCAGCGCAGCGACCATCCAGATCGCGGATCCCCACCGGTCCTCGATTGAAGGAAACGCTGTCAGAAAGACGCGGAACAAAACGGCAAAACCCGCCGCTTTCGGGCCCACCGACATAAATCCCGTCACCGGCGTGGGCGCACCTTCATAAACGTCGGGCGTCCAGACGTGAAACGGCGCGACGGCGACTTTGAAGCAAAGCGCAATGAGTATCAACGCGGCCGATAGGGAAACAAGGCTGATCTGGATCTTGGAAGACCGCAGCGCGTCGGCGATGGCGAGTAAGTTCGTGCTTCCCGTGGCGCCGAAAATTAATGCAATTCCGTACAGAAAAAATGCGGAGGAGAATGACCCGAGAAGGAAGTACTTCAACGCCGATTCGTTGGACTTCAGGTCGGCGCGCCGAAAGCCTGCCATGACGTAGGTTGCGATCGAGAGTATCTCCAACCCGAGAAACACCATGACGAGCTCATTGGATGCAGCCATCATCAGCATACCCGCCGTTGCAAAAAGCAGCAGCGAATAGAACTCCGGATGGTTTAGCTCTTCACGCCGCAGGAAGTCCATCGACGTGAGGATCGTTATCGCGGCAATCAAAAGGAAAATGAAATCCAGAAAGACATCATAGTCGTCAACGATCCACAAGTTCGAATACCACTGCCCACGATTGTTTGCCATGGGTACTAGTGAGAGCATCGCCGCCAATGTACCCGCGAAAGCCAGCCAACCGAGATTGGATTTCTTTTGTTCTCCGACAAAGGGTTCGGCCACCATCACGACGATGCCGACGACCGATAGCACGAGCGTAGGAAGAATGGCTGCGATATTGATGGTTGCTAGATTCATTTTGACGCCAGCACATTCCCCTCCTCGCAGAGGAGGGGTGGCGCGACAGCCGGGCGAAGCGCGAGCCCGATAGGGCGAAGCCTCAAGAAAGGCTGGAGCGCCGGGGTGGTCAGTTCGGCGAAAACGTGGAGCGCCGATCTGACCACCTCGTCTGCGCCGCCAGCCTGCTGGCTGCCGGCGCATCCACTCTTGAGGCTTCGCCCTATCGGGCTCGCGCTTCGCGTCTTGAGGCTTCGCCCTATCGGGCTCGCGCTTCGCGTCTTGAGGCTTCGCCCTATCGGGCTCGCGCTTCGCGCCCTCCTCTGCGCGGAGAGGAATGTATTCAGATCCCTCGCGTATTCCACCCGGCCGGCCTGCGTTTGATTCAGCAGCTTCATGACGGAGGCGTCCATCGGGCGGAGGAAATAACTGGAGTACATGCCCATCCAAAAAATCATGATCAGGATGGGAACAAGCATAGCCCTCTCGCGCCCAGCGAGGTCTGCCAGGCTGGCGTTCCGATCGTTTTCAACGCGGCCCCACATGACGCGCTGGTACATCCACAACATGTAAACGGCCGAAAGGATCACACCAAGTGCCGCGACGGCTGCGCGAATGTGGTTGACTCCGAAGGTCCCCAACAACACCAAGAACTCGCCCACAAAGCCATTCAAGCCGGGCAAGCCGATTGAAGAGAGCGTCACGATCAAAAAGAATGTTGCATACACCGGCATGCGATTCGCGAGGCCGCCAAATTCTTCGATCAACCGCGTATGCCGGCGGTCGTAGATGACCCCGACGAGCAGGAAGAGGGCACCGGTCGAAATACCGTGATTCAACATTTGATAGATCGCGCCCTCTAATCCTTGAATCGTAAAGCTGAAGATGCCGAGGACGATGAATCCCAAATGGCTGACCGAAGAGTACGCGACCAGCTTCTTCATGTCGGGCTGAACCATTGCGACAAGAGCGCCATAGATGATTCCGACGACGGCGAGCATCGAAATCAGCGGCGCGAAGAGATGGCTGATGTGCGGAAAGAGCGGCAGACTGAACCGTACGAGGCCATATGTGCCCATTTTCAAGAGGACGCCGGCCAGAAGCACCGATCCCGCGGTGGGCGCTTCCACATGCGCGTCCGGAAGCCAGGTGTGGAAGGGAAAAAGCGGCACCTTGATAGCGAACGCCAAAAAAAATGCCACGAACAGCCACAGCTCAATCGCCGGCGACAGAACCAGGCGCCCCGACGCAAGCGCGGACTGAATCTGAGGATAGCTGAAGGTAAATGTTCCTGTTGCATTGCCATGAATGAAGTACAGAGCGATGATGGCCACCAGCATCAATACCGATCCGATCATGGTGTAGAGGACAAACTTCATCGCCGCGTAAATGCGCCGCTCTCCGCCCCAAACCCCAATCAAGAAGTACATCGGGATGAGCATCACTTCCCAGAAAACGTAAAACAGAAAGAAGTCCAACGAGGCGAAAACGCCGATCATGCCGCTTTCCAGCAGCAGCATGAAGATGAAGTATTCCCTCAAACGGTCATTGATCGACGAAGAGGCTAATATCGCGAGCGGCGTCAGCAGAGTCGTCAGCAGGATCAAGAAAAGGCTGATGCCATCCACGCCCATGGAGTAATCGATTCCAAGCGATGGCATCCAAGGCACTCTCACACCAAATTGGAAGTCCGGATTGCTCGAGTCGAAGCGTGCGACAAGATAGAGCGAAAAAACGAACGCCAGCAGCGTGATGATCAGAGCGAACGTCCGAATCGAGCGCGCATGCGCGCGATTGTAGAAGAGGATCAGCAACGCGCCGGCGGCCGGCGTGAACGTGACGATCGTCAGAATGTTGGATCCGACGAATTCCATGTGTTTAGGCCGAGAGAACATTCCCCTCCTCGCAGAGGAGGGGTGGCTGCAGCGCGAGCCGCAGGGCTCGCGCTGCAGACGGGGTGGTCAGATCGGCTAGCACGTTTTCGTCAAACTGACCACCCCGGCGCTTCGCGCCACCCCTCCTCTGCGAGGAGGGGAATTGCGTTCGTCCACATATCTTCCCGGCTCACTTCAAAAACCACGCAATCACCAACACGCCGCCCAACAGAATCCAGCCGGCGTATGTTCGAACGTATCCGGACTGCATATGCCGCAGTCCGGCTCCGGATCCGCGGACAAGCCGGCCGATGCCGTTGACGGCGCCATCAATCATGAAGGCGTCCACGAATTTCCACAGAAACTCCCCCGACATTCGCACGACAGGCCAGACCACGACGGAGTCGTAGATCTCGTCCACGTAGTACTTGTTCAGCATGATCGAGTACATCGAGTGTGCTTGGACGCTGAGCCTCTCCGGCAAGGCGGGTCTTACGACGTAGAACAAATACGCGAGTCCCGCACCAGCCAAAGCGGCCCCGGTCGATATCGCCATCAACGTCAATTCGACGGCCGTGGTGCCTAGCGATTCGCTCTTGGCTTCGTGAGCCGCCGGGGTCAGGAACTGTTGAATGTGATTGTCCCCTCCAAGCACCGGCGGAACACCGGCGAAGCCGGCGACGATCGAGCAGGCCGCAAGAACAATGAGAGGTATCAGGATGGAATTCGGCGACTCATGAACGTGATGAACGTCTTGCTCGGTGTAGCACGGGCTTCCGTAAAAAGTGAGAATCAGCAAACGAAACATGTAAAACGACGTGAAACTCGCGGCAATCACGCCCACGAGCCACAGCAGCTTGCCGTAATTGGCGTCATTCCACGCGGCCCACAAAGCCGCATCCTTGCTGAAGAAGCCGGCCAGCGGAGGAATGCCGGCAATAGCCAACGTTCCAACAAGAAATGTTTTGTGCGTCCAGGGCATCACGCGGCGGAGCCCGCCCATCTTCCTTATGTCCTGGATGCCTCCCATTCCGTGGATGACACTACCGGCCGCAAGAAACAAGAGCGCCTTGAAGAACGCGTGTGTCATCAGGTGGAACATAGCCGCCGCGTAGGCGCCGGCGCCGCACGCCAGAAACATGTATCCAAGCTGGCTGACGGTGGAGTACGCGAGAACTCTCTTGATGTCAGTCTGGACCAGACCGATCGACGCGGCGAAAATAGCCGTGAACGCGCCCACAACAGCCACGACTAGGAGCGCGCCCGGCGCGTGATTGTAGATCGCAGCGGACCGCGCCACCATGTATACACCCGCCGTCACCATCGTCGCCGCGTGAATCAGGGCGCTGACCGGCGTCGGACCTTCCATTGCATCGGGCAGCCATACATAAAGAGGAAATTGCGCTGACTTGCCGGCCGCGCCCAGAAAGAGAAGAAGACCAATGGCAGTGAGAACACCGACAGAGCCCAAAGGTTCGACAGCGAAGTCACTGGCTTCGCCGAGCCGCGAGAAGACCCCTTGAAAATCGATCCGCTCGAAAGTCCAGTAGATCAGCATGATCGCGAGGATGAATCCGAAATCGCCGACGCGATTGACGATGAATGCCTTCTTTCCTGCATCGGCAGCGGATTTCCGCGTGAACCAAAAACCGATGAGGAGGTAGGAGCACAATCCAACGCCTTCCCATCCGACAAACATGAGCAGGTAATTGTCGGCAAGAACCAGCGTGAGCATGAAGAAGACGAAGAGGTTCAGATAGGCGAAATACCGGTAGAAACCTTCTTCGCGAGCCATGTATCCGGCGGAGTACACGTGGATGAGAAATCCAACGCCCGTAACGATGAGGATCATCAGGCCTGAAAGATGATCCAACATAAAGCCGAACTGCGCCTGAAAGCGCCCGGCCTGAATCCATGTGAAGTAATCTGTGAGAATGGGAAGCTGGCTTTCGGGCAGGCTCAGCATTGTCAGGAATTCTCGAACCGCAACCAAGAAAGAAAGCGCGACGCTTCCGACTGCGATGCTGGTGATCAGAGTCTTAGACAGACGTTTGCCGAAGACACCGTTCAGGGCTGCGCCAAGCAACGGCAAGATGGGAATCAGCCAAAGCATCATTCCCCTCCTCGCAGAGGAGGGCGCGAAGCGCGAGCCCGATAGGGCGAAGCCTCAAGACGCGAAGCGCGAGCCCGATAGGGCGAAGCCTCAAGACGCGAAGCGCGAGCCCGATAGGGCGAAGCCTCAAGAGTCGCTGCGCCGCCAACCAGCGGCCTGGCGGCGCAGACGGGGTGCTCAGACCGGCGAAACGTCTCGCCGAACTGACCACCCCGGCGCTTCGCGCCTCCCCTCCTCTGCGAGGAGGGGAATGTCGGCACACCCTTCACCATTTCAATAAATTGCTCCTATCGACATTCAGCGACTCCCGATTGCGGAACATCGCAATAACGAGAGCCAGCCCCACGGCGGCTTCCGCTGCCGCGACCACCAGCACGAAGAAAACAAAGATCTGACCGCTGATTTGCCGGTGTTGATTCGAGAAAACCACAAACGTGAGGTTCACCGCATTCAGCATGATTTCGACCGAAAGCAGCAGGGCAATGATATTGCGCTTCAGAAAAAAACCCAACACGCCGATCAAAAAAAGCACCGCGCTGAGAATGAGGAACCAGCTCGCCGGAATCATAGATCCTTCTTCGCAAAAACCACCGCGCCCACCAGTGCAATCAAGATCAAGAGTGATGTCACTTCGAACGGCAGAAGGTAATCGGTGAACAAACTCTGACCGATCGCCTGCGGACTACCTACAAAACGTGACTGGGTGCCGGTTCCAGCTTGTACGTTCCATAAAGTTGCGGTGACGAGAAAGAGGAAAAACAAACCCAGCGGGATCCCGATGAATTTCAGCCAACGCAGGCGGTCGGCGCCATCTTCGTCTACCGGCAAATTCAACAGCATAATGACGAATACAAACAGAACCATGATGGCGCCCGCATAAACGATGATTTGAATTACCGCAAGGAAGTCCGCGCCGAGCAGGATGAACAGGACCGACGTCGCCGTCAGCATGAGAATTAACGACAGTGCGCTGTAGAGCACGTGCTTTTGCACGAGGACGTTGATGGCTGCTCCGGCGGCAAGCGCCGCAAAGAAGAAAAATAGTATCTGGATCATGAGATGGCCACGACGAAACTCGTGGCGAGTATGTTCGCCAGCGACAGCGGCAGCAAAACCTTCCAGCCAAAATTCATGAGCTGATCGTAACGGAACCTGGGAATCGTCGAACGCAAGAGAACATAGAAGAAAATGAAAAGAAAAATCTTCGACACGAACCAAAACGTCGGCAATGCGGCTTTGAGCCAATGCGGCCCGACGAGGGGTCCGGACCAGCCGCCAAAAAACATAATGGTGGCAAGAGCCGAGACGGTAACCATGTTGGCGTATTCAGCGAGCATGAACATGGCAAACTTTAGCGAACTGTATTCCGTGTGCCACCCGGCCACGAGTTCCTGCTCCGACTCCGCCAGATCAAACGGTAGACGGTTCGTCTCGGCTACAGCGCTGACGACGTAAATCAAAAATGCCACCGGCTGAAGAAAGATATTCCAACGCGGAATGAAACCAAGCCACGTCCGTTGCTGCGACATAACAAGCTGGTTCAGGCTGAGGGTGTTCGCGATCATCAAGACGCCGACGACCGAGAGCGTGAGGCTGAGTTCATAACTGATCATTTGCGCTGACGAGCGCATGGCGCCCATCAAGGGATACTTCGAATTCGATGCCCATCCTCCCAGCACAATGCCGTACACGCCGAGGGATGTAATCGCAAAAATGAAGAGCAGGCCGACGCTGAGATCCGTGACCTGCAGCCACGGGCCAAAAGGAATGACGGAAAACGACAGCAACGCGGGAATCAGCGACACCACAGGCGCGGCAATATATAGGAACCTGTTGGCATTTGCCGGTACAACGTCTTCCTTGAAGAGAAACTTCAGCCCATCGGCAATCGGCTGAAGCAGACCGAATGGTCCGACGCGTGTCGGTCCGGGCCGCATCTGGACTCGTGCCATGACCTTACGTTCGATCCACGTCAAGTATACGAGCGCGCCCATCACTCCGCCGAAGATCACGATGATCTTGATCATGAGGATCATGAAGTCAGAGCTCGTGAGGTATTCGCTCATATTGTTGGTGTCGCAATATTCCCCTCCTCGCAGAGGAGGAGTGGCGCGACAGCCGGGCGAAGCGCGAGCCCGATAGGGCGAAGCCTCAATAGAAGTTCGGCCGAAACGTTTCGCTGGTCTTTTATAGAGCCTTCGCCCTGTCGGGCTCGCGCTTCGCTCCCTCCTCTGCGAGGAGGGAAATGTTTCTTATCTGCGCTTTCGCAATTCATCGAGGATCTCTTCGGTTTTCCTAACGTCCAGGTTTTCGTAGAACTCGCCGTTGATCTGAATCACCGGCGCTGTCGTACAGGAAGCCAGGCATTCAAATTCGATCGCCGAAAAAAGGCCGTCTGCGGTGACCTCGCCGAGATTGACACCCAGCTCACGCTTCACGCACGCTTCGATTTCATCCGATCCGCGCAGCAAACACGACAGGTTCGTGCAGATCATGATGTGGTACTTGCCGACCGGCCGCCGCCGTAAAAGCGTGTAGAACGACATGATCGAGTCGACTTCGGAAGGATTCAGGTCCAGATAGCGCGCGACATAGTCGATCGCCGCGGGCTTGATGTAGCCGTCTTCCTTCTGAGCCAGCAATAGCATCGGAATCAACGCGGAGCGCTTTCTTGGGTAAAGGGAGACCAGATGCTTGAATTTGTCCTCGGTCTCTTTAGAGAACATCTACCGTTCCCACTCGAGCGCCCCTTTTTTCCAGGCGTAGATGTAGCCGGCGAGGATCACTACAATGAAAAGCAGCATTTCGAAAAATCCAAAGAGCTTTAAATCGCGGTACACCACGGCCCACGGGAACAGGAAAACAGCTTCAATGTCGAAGAGAAGGAACAGCATGGCCACAAGATAAAACTTTACGGAGAAACGCTCGCGCGCGCTGCCGATCGGGCGCATACCGCATTCGTACGGAGACAGCTTTCGCGCATCGGGTTTCTTCGGGCCAAAGGCGTAAGACAGGACGAGGGAGACGGTGCCGAATCCAGCGACAAGAATGAAGAAGATTAGAACGGGCACCCAGGTTTCGAGCATGCTACCGAACTCCGCAACGTGTGGACTCTGTCGATGACGCTCGCAATCACGCAAAATCATGATGATAGTCAGCCTTCAGATGCACTGTCAATGGTGGGATCAGCGTGATTGTGCTAACATCCTCCTCTTATGAGAATCGAGATTCGCTTGAACGGTGAGGCCTGTGAAATTTCCGCGCCGCTGAACATCGCGGAACTTCTCGATCGCTTCGATTTGCCCAAAGATCGAGTTGCAGTCGAACGCAATCGATCGATTGTTCCAAAACAGCAATGGGACTCGGTTGCGCTGGCCGAGGGAGACGAACTTGAAGTGGTTCATTTCGTCGGCGGCGGATCGGGCAATGACGATCCTTTCGTGATTGCCGGGCGGACTTTCAAATCGCGATTGATCGTCGGTACAGGTAAATATTCGAGCAACCAGGTGATGGCGGAGGCTCATCGCCGTTCGGGAACCGATATGGTGACCGTGGCGGTCCGGCGTATTGACCTGAAAGCGCCAAAGGGACAGTCGCTGCTGGACTTCATCGATCGCGGCAAGATCATGATCTTGCCGA
>QHWY01000181.1 GCA_003223875.1 Acidobacteriota bacterium
GGGCCGTTGAACTGCATAGCTTTCACAAGCGGCACCGCGCTTATCACGGCAAAAGAAAATGCGACCCCCAACCACACACAACGCTTGAATCTCGATTTCATTCGAATTCTCCCGCTCGTGCGAAATAGAAATTCCGCATGAGCCCTTCGTGGGTTTCAGTTGCTTGGTGTTTCTATGTATGAATGATGCCGAAACGGTTAGAACAACCGGTCTTGTACACCAGTCTCTGGGCTGCTGTCCAGAGTTAATGGCGAGATTAAGAGGATTTAATGCGAATTTAATCCGCCGTTGCCCAGGCGCGTTCGGTTACGAAGACTCAACAAGCATTCCCCTCCTCGCAGAGGAGGGGTGGCGCGACAGCGCCGGGGTGGTCAGTTCGGCCGAAACATTTCGCCGGTCTTCTATTGAGGCTTCGCCCTATCGGGCTCGCGCTTCGCGCCACCCCGTCTGCGCCTTCGGCGCATCCACCCCTGCGAGGAGGGGAATATAATTCATTCACAAAGCTTACTCGGGGCCGTAAACGAAGAGTGTAAGGCTTTCGGGGATTCGCTTCGGCCTCACTTCACCCTCCTTCAGCGGCTCGAATTCAGTTACGGGTAAATAAATGTTGTGCGTCTTCGTATCGACAACCACCGCTTTGGCCCCATCCGCGGTCTTTACGGTTTGGACGACGGTGAGTTTGGCCGGGCTTTCCTCTTTGATGATCCTTAGTTCTTAATCTTGGGCGCAAACACGCATCCCTGGCAGGTTTCAATCGCCTTTACGGTTTCACTTCAATCGATAAATGCTCGCCAACCGTCAATAGCCAACGGCGGAAATCGATGGTTGCCGCCGACGCGATACGAGGAAAAACGCACTGAAGTGTGCCCAAATGAACACCGGCAGGAGTGTTCATAGTAACGACGATCGAACTCGATGATTGCGTATCCTGATTATGTGGGGCTACCACGTACGCGATCGCGTCGTCTGTCAACAGGCGGCTGACCGCGCTCGGCGCGGCTGGAAGCCAAATACAATAATCGGCGCCTTCGGCCGGTCTCGCCGATTCGAGGCTCGATAGTCTTTTCGCGGATAGAACCTGGGCGGCGCTGATCCGGTTGACCCAACTCTGTGGGGTGAAGCGGATGCGGAATTCGTCTCGCATCACGTCCAGAATTTTTTCATCGGAATCTGGAACTTCCCAGGCGGAGGGATCATGAGAATTAACCGCATTGTCAATCGTACCCGGCGCTAACCCGCTTGCATCTTCAACGGGCTGCCTCGGGCCACCTGAATCACCAACCATCAACTTCACACTCGAGGATGCTTCCTTACCGTCGGACAGGATGAAGTAAGCCGACGCGCCAAAAGCGGGGCGGCTTTGATTCCTTTCAGCCGGATTGCGAGGCAAACTCGTGGTGCGGCAAATCAAGAATTCGTATGTGACGTTATCCGCATAGACCGCCCCTACAGCTTGGGGTGCGCAACTGTAGGGGCGCTCTATGAGCGCCCGCGATGTATTTTTTGTGCAAAGCCGAGCCGGTCTGTTAACGGTCCGAATTATGTGCTATAAATGAGCATGAACCTCAAACGCGACATCAAACCTATTACTTATCTGAAGAACCGAACAACCGACGTTGTTCAAGAGGTCTCGGAAGGCCGAACCGTCGTCATTACTCAAAACGGAGAAGCGAAGATGGTTATCATCGGCGTTGAAGAATACGACCGTTTGCAGTCTGCCCTCGCTCTCCTCAAGATCGTTCAACACTCCGAAGCCGATGTGAAACGCCGCCGCACTCTTTCGCAGGAACAGGTATTTGAAAGAATCGAAAGCATCATTGAAGAAGAGAAACGACAGAAAGTGCGCCGCGCCGATTAAAGATGGCCTCCCGATTCCGGATTGAATGGACGGAAGCAGCCAGCTCAGATCTTGAAGATATCATCCGATTCATTGCGAGGGATTCACCGCTAAACGCCGCCAAACTCTATAAGCGATTGCGCACGCGTGCCCAGACGCTTCGGAATTTGCCTGCTCGCGGGCGCGTGGTTCCTGAACTCGCGAACCTCGAAATCACGGCGTATCTCGAACTCTCCGTTCCCCCATATCGCCTCATTTATCGAATCGAGAAACCGAGGGTCTTCGTGCACGCCGTCCTCGACGCCAGGCGCGATCTGCGTGAGCTGCTTGCCGAACGCCTTTTGCGATCGAGGTAAGGTGTCAGGAAACCCAATTAATGGCCAGTTACAGGCCCCGCTGCTTCAGCTCCTCTAGCCAGTTCAACACGAAAATGATGGGCCAGACGGAATAAGGGAACCGACCCGTCACATTCGCCACTACCTCGAAATCAACACGACAATACTGCGCGCGCTTACGGATGAAAGATTGCCGTCTAATTCGGTCTCGCTGCCGGGATTCACAATGTCACGAGGTACGGGCTCGGCGGTGTCGATGGCCTTGAACCATCGTCGATCGCGCAGCAGCGGCACCTCGAAATCGAGTGCTTCCGAATACATGTTGAACATGACGTGAATGTCCGCTTCCCCATTGAATCCTCCCAGAGTCATCCCGAGCGCGCGCGCCTCCGGATCGGACCAGCCGGGGGAATTCAATTGGCAGCCATGCCAGGACACATCCGCCAATCCTCTTTCATTCACGCTGCCATTAAAGAAATGACGGCGGCAAAGCGAAGGATGATTCTTTCGGAATCGAATCATTCGCCGCCAGAATCGGTATATGTCTTGGTTCTTAGCCACAAGATTCCAATCAAACCAACTGATCTCGTTGTCCTGACAGTAGGCGTTGTTGTTTCCCTTCTGACTGCGCCGGACTTCATCTCCGGCAAGGATCATCGGTACGCCTCGAGAGAGCATGAGAATGGCAGCGAAATTTTTGATTTGACGCTGACGCAGCGCTTCGACCGCAGGCTCGGTTGTGTCGCCCTCGATTCCGTAGTTCCAGCTCAAGTTGTCATTGATGCCGTCGCGATTGTCTTCCCCGTTTTCCTCATTATGTTTTGTGTTGTAGGAAACGAGATCATTCATCGTAAAACCATCGTGACAGGTAATGAAGTTGATGCTGTTGATTGGTAGTTGGCCGCGCTCCTGGTAAAGATCGGCGCTCCCCGCCAGCCGGTAGGCTACGTCCCCTACAATTCCCGGATCTCCTTTTACAAATCGGCGAATATCATCGCGGTAGCGGCCATTCCACTCGGCCCACCGATCACCCGGGAAATGTCCGATTTGGTACAGCCCCGCGGCATCCCATGCCTCTGCGATCACTTTCGAATCGGCCAGGATCTCGTCCAACTCGATCTGCCAAACGACGGGAGGATGGGTCAACGGAGCCCCGTCTTCTCCGCGCGACAGAATGGATCCCTCATCGAAACGGAATCCATCCACGTGAGTTTCCCGAACCCAGTAGCGAAGGCAGTCGATGATCAATTTTTGTGAGATCGGTTGATTACAGTTGAACGTATTGCCGCAACCCGAGTAGTCGAAGTAGAACCGCTTGTCCCAGGGCGTTAGAAAATAATAAACACCATTATCGATTCCTTTGAATGAGAAGATGGGGCCCTCGTGGTTTCCTTCGTCGGTGTGGTTGAAGACAACATCGAGAATGACTTCGATACCTGCCTTGTGAAGAGCTTTGACGAGGTCTCGAAATTCCTGAAGATGGTTGCTCGTTTCCGGGTTCACGCAAAACGCGCTCTGCGGAGCAAAATAACCAACGGTGCTGTAGCCCCAGAAATTCTCGAGCGGCTTGCCGGCGACGACGCGCAACACATCGGTTTCGTCGAAGTCGAAGACCGGCAAGAGTTCTACCGCGGTGATTCCCAGTTCTTTCAGGTACGGAATCTTTTCGATGATTCCCGAAAAAGTACCAGGGTTCTTCACCCCGGACGAAGGCGACTTTGTAAAACCACTCGCGTGCATTTCGTAAATGATCGTGTCTTCCATCGGCCGATTCAGTGGCTGGTCGCCTTCCCAGTCGTAGGCTGCGGTATCAACGACGACCGAACGCATGGAGGTGGCGAGATTGTCATCCGGTCCGCAAGCATCGACGCGATTCCAAAGGGTGTTCGTATTGCCTTTGGAATACGGGTCGATGAGAACTTTCTTGTTGTTGAAACGATGCCCGGAGTTCGGATCCGACGGGCCATCCACACGATAAGCATAGTGGGTGCACGGCTTCAATCCACGAACGTAACAATGCCAGAAATGGAAAGTCTTATTGACAAATGGATCGAGGTGAATCACCTGAAACGGATCTCGATCATCATGCGTCTTGAATAGCAAGAGATCGACAGCCGTTCCATTCTTCGAGAACAGCGAGAAATTGACCCCCTCGGCGTCCGCAGTAGCGCCTAAGGGATGTGGACATCCTTTTTCTGCCTGAAAAGCGATCTTCGAAGCCCCCGTCGCCATAGGATCGTGAAAATACATGAGCCGCTCACACACGTCAAACGATTGGACCGTTAATTGTTGCGGCGACTCCCCTCCTAAGTTAGGAGGGGTGGCTGCGCGATCAAAAAGATGCGCGAAGCCACCTTAGAATTCGCGCAGACGGGGTGGTTCCAAAAGGGAACCACCCCGCCTCGACCTTTAAATACTCGGTCTCGGCACCCCTCCTAACTTAGGAGGGGTGTTGCGCGTCATCAAATCTATTCACACCTTCCATGACCGCTGCTACAGTCCGCTATTGTTCCGGCGCTTTGACGGCGTAGGTGTAGAGCTTTTCAGGAGGAGTGACGCGGTGCTCGGCGACAAGGGTATCCGTGATTTGGTTCGCCATGGTGTTGTAGTACCAGGCGAAAAATTCCGCGAAAGCGATGTAGCGGCCGGAGGACATTTGTCCGCCAAGCTTCAAGAATTCCTCGCGGCGGTTTTTGAAATACGGCAGCAGCTTGTCGCGTGAAAAAAGACCGATGAAGGTTCGATATTTCCGCGCATCGGCGTCTTCGAGGATCGTATCTTTGCCGCGAAGGTCATCCGGATTCAGTTTCTCCTCAGGAAGAGCGGTGCCGATCGTCACGACACGATAACCCGCAGATTCGCGCAGTTCCCGTCGCAGCTTCCCTGCGGCTTCGGGATTGCTTTCCACAAGCCAGGCAAAGTATCGATCGGTTTTCGCGCGGCGGCGCGGAGGAGGCATCAGGGTTTTATCTTCATAAAACGCGTCCGGCATTCCGCCTAGGAGAATTCCGGAGACCACGGTCTCGTACATGAGGCGGCCCTTGGGAATTCCCTTCGCTCCATCGAGAGAATCCACCATGGATTCGATTTCTTTCCAGTTATCCAGAATGAGCTTTGTGAATTCCTGCGTGTGCCTTCGCAGCGGTTCTCGCATGCGATCGAAGTCTCGCTCGCGGATGACCGGCAGGAGTGGCCGCACGTCATACTCGTCCTGCCGCCCCACGAGGCGCTCGTCTTCGAGCTTGTCCGATACTTTGGATACATCAGAGGCTGAAATCTTCAACTGTTTCGCGATTTTGTCGATGGACCAGCCCTCAGCGTACGCGACGACGATCTCGCGCGCGAGGTCTTCTTTCATCAAATCCACCGCTTGACGCGACCAGGGGTATGAACCGAACTGAAAGTCTGCATGGACATCCGGCTTCTTGACCGGCTTCTGAGCGAGCAGCAAAACGAGCGGAATAACCAGAAAAGTTCTCACCATAGAAATTTTAATCCAAATTGCACGATTCGCGGAGATCGCGCCACGAAAAGCGCGCCGAAGTCCGGCGAGTCGGCAAAGTCCTGCATCGAGGGCGGCGCAACCAAATTCGGATGATTGAAGACGTTATAAAAGTCCGTACGGAATTGCGCGCGAGTGGAATCGGAGACGCGGATCGTTCGCAACAGCGCCAGATCTACATTGCGAATGCCTGGCCCGATGATCACGTTGCGTCCGCTGTTTCCGAACGTGCCCGCCGCAGGGATCGCGAATGCTTTCGGATCAAAGAAGCGCGATGGCGACGGGTGATCGATGTTTGGATTTCCGACCAGGTTGGGTCTATTCACAATCGGACTTCCGGTTCCCGAAACGTCCGCGCTGACAATCGCCGACAGCGGTGTGCCCGATTGCACAGTTCCGATTGCCTGGATCTGCCATCCTCTAGCGATCGCAAAGCGGCGGCCGGGCAGGATATATGTACTGGAAAACACCAAACGGTGTTTCATGTCGAAATCGGAGAGGCCGCGCTCCCCCCGGAGATTGTGCGAGTCTTGCGGGAGGATGCTGATCAATGTCGCGTCGTCGATCGAGCGGGAAAAACGGTAGGATGCGACAAATCCAACGCCTGACCGGAACCGCCGCTCCGCCCGCACTTCCGCGGCATGAGCGATCGAAGACGCACTGGTTTCAAATTGGAAAATATTCTTGAAAGCAGGAAATGGCCGGCGCTCGTCCAGCGACTCTGCGGCGCCTGCCGTAGGCTGGTTGAGGTTGATTTGCCGGCGAAGCCGGGTACCCTTCTGCCCGAAGTAGGAAAGGTTCAATAAGAAAATTTGCCGGATGGGAAATTCCAGTGATGTACTCCACTGCTGCAGGTACGGGTTCGGCAACTGCGGCGATGTTGAAAAGATGCTCGGCTGAGTCGATAGCGAACTGTCCTCGAACGCCGTCGCAAGATCGAACTGCGGCAATACCGGACCATTGTTTTTCACGTCGAACCGGACTAACGGTGGGTTCAGCCCCAACAAAAAAAGGCTGTCGCCAACCGCCAGGGTGTCGTAAAAAATACCGTAACCCGCGCGCGCCACGACATTGCCGAAAGGCCTCCATGCGATTGCGGCTCGTGGTCCAAAGTTATTCATATCTGCGCGATAAAGCGATCGTGGCGAAGTCTCCAACTGCCCCGTCGCTGGATCGAAGTTCGAAACCAACTTGTCGGCCTCACGAAAAGGTGTCTGGTAGTCGTATCGCAACCCAACGTTAACGGACAACCGCTGGTGCGGACGCCAATTGTGTTGGACGTAAAAGCTGGTGGTCCAGGTTCGGAAATTTCTGGTCGTATTTCCCGTGAGCCGTAATGCGTTTGTAGGGAGTCCCAGAAGCAAGTTCGCAAGCGGGTTGTGGGAAAAATTCCCGCTCGTGAATTGGTATTGCCCGCGGCTGTAGAGATCGAGTGAAGCATGAAACGGCAAATACCGGATCACGCTGCCGAATTTTGTATCGGATGATGAATGCTGCCAGGAAATATCGTTGAGCAATTCGAAGCTGCGATTCCGCCGCTCCTGCGGCAAGTTCGTCGCATGGCCGATGTTGGAATAGCCGGTCATCAGAATTGCGGCCATAGCGCTGGTTTCACCCGGGAGAATCGTGCGCGGCTGCGCCAGATAACCCACCGACAACCGGGCTTGATGAATCAACGCCGGTGACCAGACGTAGGTATTGTGCAATCGGAACGTATGCATGGAAAGAGCATCGCGAACGCCGAATGACGGCAGATTCGTGATGCCGCTCAACAGGTTGAGTGGATCGTCGGTCGTATCGCGATTGAATTGATACTCGAGGAAAGCTTCGTCAGCCGACGCCAGCCGACGGTCGATCCGAAAGCCAATTGCATCCGCGCCGGTTTCAAGTTTTCCAACCGCTCGATAGTTCTGAATCGCTGCTCCCGGCACATTTGGCGCTGGATACAGACGCGCCAGTCGAAGACCCTCCGGGCTGATTCGGTTCGCCGGAATCCGATTTTCTGAAAAAGCAAATCCGGTTTCGGGATCGAGGACCGGATCGGACAGGGAAGAAAAGTCGCCGCTCAAAAGGCGCGGATCAGGAACCGTTGCGGCGCGCGTGATGGATTGCCGGATACGAAGCCCCCAATATTGCGCGTAAAAATATGTTCCTTCGCGAACCATTCCGCCGGAATCCGCGCCGAAGAAGTGATATTTAAAAGGAGGAATCGGGGCGTCGGGCGGATCGAAAAAATTCTTTGCGTTGTACAGATCGTTGCGGTGGAAATAGTGCACATTACCGTGAAAGACGGCGTCCCCTGCCGGAAGCGAATCGTTCCGCACGGAGGGATCTCCAAGCTCGGCCGAAAAATCCGACGTCTCGGCCACCGTCGTTGACATCGAAGAACTGGTGAATACGTTGCCGGACGCCGCGAACCATTGTTGTCCGGATCCTTCGCGGATTCCGGTCACATTGACGCCGCCGCGCAATCCGAATAGTCGATCCGACTTGGGCAGGGCTTCGCGTGCCGAAGCCTCTTCGCGATTTTCCGAATCCGCAACTTCCTCCAGCCGCAGGTCCACTGTTTCGAGGTCCTCGGAATTTCCAGGCAAGAGGGAAACATCGGCCTGATATACGTCATCGGAGCCGCCACTAGCAATCGATGCATCCGATGAGCGAACCGTGCGGTATCCCTCGTGCCGGATCTCTAGATGAAATCGTCCGTTCGCCTCGATGCGGTAAACGCCTCGGCTGTCGGTAAGAACTTCAGTGGCCCTGCCATCGTCGGATTGAACTCGAACGGTTGCGGCGGCTATCGGTCTGCCGCGCACATCCGTGACGCGGCCTATTAAGATGGGCGACGCGGCGAGGAAAATTACGAGGAGATAACCAACCACAAAACTCCCGCCAACTTACACGTGAACGACCTTCGCCGACAAGATATTCGGAATTTGACGGAATTGTTCAATCACGTCGTTACTGACGGGATTGTCGACGAGCAAAAGCGCCAGAGCTCTGCCGCCTTCCTGCTCTCGTCCCAAATGCATTCCGGCGATGTTCACATTGCACCGGCCCAGGACGTTGCCGATTCCGCCAATGACACCAGGCTTGTCGTTGTTTGTGAAGAAAATCATATGTCCGTGTGGCACAACCTCCAGTGGATAACCATCCACGTTCACAATCCGCGGGAGCTTGTCCGTAAAAACCGTCCCGGATACCCGGTGAGATTCTACGTCGGTCTTCAGCTCAATGACGATAAGGTTGGTAAAATTTTCCGGCGCAGGCAGCCGTGTTTCCTGGACCTTGATCCCACGCAGCTTTGCGACGTGCATGGCGTTGATCAGGTTTATGCCCTCCCGCAGAACAGGCACGAGCAGGCTACGCACGATGGTCGAGGTGAGGTAATTGAGATTCATATCGCAGACCTCACCGGA
This sequence comes from Acidobacteriota bacterium, assembly GCA_003223875.1. Lineage (GTDB taxonomy): Bacteria > Acidobacteriota > Terriglobia > 20CM-2-55-15 > 20CM-2-55-15 > 20CM-2-55-15. The sequence continues at coordinate 9,091 of QHWY01000181.1, forward strand.
GTAGTGAATCGAGACTGTCTGCATACGTCCGTCACAAATCTGGGCAATGAATCCTGCAAGCCGTGTTGCCAGATTCTCGAAATGTTGGTATCGCTGGACCTGCCCAGCTTCAAGGCGCGGGAAATTGAGCGCGCCTTCGACCGCGTTCTCCAACAGGTAGTCGCAAACCTGCCGGCAGATATCCTCGGAAACCTTTCTCTGCGCCTCAACCGTGGACGCTCCAAGATGCGGAGTGGCGATGAAATTTTCCAATTCCAGAAGCGGGGACTCCGTGTTCGGTTCGGTTTCGAATACGTCCAAGGCAGCGCCGGCAACCTTTCCGCTTTTCAACGCGTCGTATAAATCGCTCTCATTGACAATGCCGCCACGCGCGCAATTCAAAATGCGAACGCCGTCTTTCATCTGAGCAATCGTGCGCTTGTTGATGAGGTTGCGCGTGTTCTCCGAAAGCGGGACGTGAACCGTAATGAAATCGGCCTGTTGGAAAATTCGTTGCAGATCGACCAATTTTAGTCCGCTCGACAGGTGAGCGTCCGGATTGATGTACGGGTCATAGGCGATGACGTTCATCGCCATGGCCTGGCATTTCCGCGCGACCTCGCTTCCGATGCGCCCGAGACCGATCACACCGAAGGTCTTTCCAGCAAGCTCGATACCTTTAAATTTGTTCTTCTCCCATTTATGGTTTTGGAGTGTTTTGTACGCCTGAGGAATATTGCGAGCCAGAGCAAATAGCATGGCCACGGTGTGCTCAGCAGTGGTCGTGGTCGATCCCCCCGGCGAGTTCATCACCAGGACACCACGTTCGGTGGCCGCGTCCAGATCCACGTTGTCCACCCCAACACCCGCGCGGCCGATAACCCTGAGCCGTTTTGCGTTCTGAATCAGTTCCCGGTCTACCGCCGTGGCGCTGCGGACGATGAGACCGTCCACATCACCGATGATGTCCAGCAGTTGGTCTCGCGAAATCTTATCGTGAACGATCGGCTCGATCACATTCGTCGCCCCAATGATGTCGATACCCGCCGGATCGATGCCGTCGAGCAGGAGTACTTTGTAGCCAGCCATCTTCTATAGATGTGACACGAAAGCGCGGATTCTTTCCAAAGCCGATTCGATGTTGGATAATGAATTGGCAAACGACAACCGGACATAACCTTCGCCGTACTTGCCAAAAGCAGTTCCGGCGAGCGTGGCGACACCGGCTTCGTTCAGCAAACGATCTGCGAATTGCTCGCTGCGGAGTGTCGTGCGGGTGATGTTCGGAAACAGATAGAACGCGCCTAGCGGCTTCAGGCAGTGAATTCCAGGAATGCTGTTCAAACCATTGACAAATACATCCCGCCGCCTTTGAAATTCCTGAACCATATTGGCTGCGATCTTCTGACTCTCTGGAGTAAAAGCTTTTATCGCCGCTAGTTGAGTGAATGTGGCGGTGCTCGAAACGGTGTTGTTGATAAACAGTTCAATGGCGGGCCTTGTTTCTTCCGGAACGATGCCATATCCGAGCCGCCATCCGGTCATGGCGTAACTCTTCGAAAAGCCATTGACGACAAACACGCGATCCAGAATGTTCGGGACATCGAGAATACTGGCCGGACGCTCGGCATAATAAATGTCGGAATAGATTTCATCCGAAAGGATTAACAGATCGTGGTGCCGAGCCAGCTCAGCAATCTTCTTGAGATCGGTTAATGTCAGCACTCCGCCGGTCGGGTTCTGCGGCGAGTTGATAGCGATCATTTTCGTCCGTGGTGTAATGCGGCGTGCCAACTCGTCGAGATCGAATCGAAAGTCCTTGGATTCTTCCAATTTTACCGGCACCGCAGTGGCACCCGCCATCCGGATTCCCGCCTCGTAGGCGGGATAACCTGGATCGGGACAAATGACCTCATCGCCCGGATCAACGACGGATTGGATGATCGAGAAGATCATCATCTTCGCGCCGGGTGTCACGAGCACGTTTCGCGGATTGACGTTCACCCCGTGGCGTGAATTCAGATAGCCAGCGAGTGATGCTCGCAACTCCCAGATCCCGGGGACCGGAGAATAGTGCGTGGCGCCTTTCTTCAGGTATTCAACCCCGGCTTCGACGACCGGTTGAGGAGTATCGAAGTCCGGTTCGCCGATTTCCAGGTGAATGATGCTGCGGCCCTGCCGCTCCAATTCCGTCGCACGGCCGAGCATCTCGAAGGCGGCTTCGCCTCGCACGGCCTGCATCCGTTTGGCTATCCGGCTCTTGACATCCAGCTTCAATCTGCGGACTCCTTGGCAAACAAAACGACCACCGAGTATAACATTCCCTCTCCCTCTGGAAGAGGGCGGGGGTGAGGGGTCTCAAGACTTGCAACCCTCACTCGGTGCCTATACATAGAATGACGGAGAGACATGTGACTGGCAAGTGGGTCCGCGTCGCCAATTTATCCGAATTGCCGGCGGAAGGATTGGGACACTCCGTGAAAGCCGAAGGGCTGGACCTGGCTCTGTTCCGCTGGAACGACCGCGTCTGGGCAATCGAGGACCTGTGCCCTCACCTGGGTTTTCCACTCAGCGAAGGAATCATGCAGGCGGGAGAAGTGATCTGTAGCTGGCATGGTTGGCACGTCCGCCTGGAAGACGGCACATGCCGGCGCGAGCGCGAACGCGCCAAAGTTTGGGAATGCCGAGTGCAGGGCGATGAAGTGTTTGTAAAATTCGAGTTTGGAGGTTTCTGAATTTTCGGATGAAGAAATCTCCAATCTCCAATTTCCAACCTCAAATTGTTGTGATCTAATTCTTCGCCATGGCGAAACTCCTGTTGGGAGCCCTCTTGCTCCTGACAAACGGCGGGAGTGTCAATTTCTTCTCACTCAAGCAGGACGTTGAGCTTGGTTCGGAATCCGCGAAAGAGGCCGAACAGTCGCTGGCTTTAGTACGTGATCTGAACATCGATGGCTATTTCCGGGGCATCGGCCAGCGGCTCAGTCAGAACCGGACGTTACCTGCGCTGAAATACCGCTTTCAGATCGTCAATTCGAAAGAAGTCAACTCGCTGGGATTTCCTGGTGGGGCCGTCTACATTTATCGCGGGATGCTTCAGATGGCTTCCAACGACGATGAATTGGCAGCGATGCTTGCGCACGAAATCGCGCATACCGCTTCGCGTCACGGTACAGCGCAGTTGTCGCGGCAACTGATCGTTCAGGCGCCGATTGCCATCGCCGCGGGGCTGACGGCGACCGAAGCGTGGAAGGAACAACTCGGCAAGCTTGGCATTTCTCTCGGCATCGATGCGCCCTTCCTGAGATACAGCAGAGACCAGGAGCTTGAAGCAGGTCTTCTTGCGGTCCGTCTAATGGCTGATGCTCGCTTCGATCCGAATGCGTTCCGGATTTTGCTGGAAAAAATCAACGAAATCCAGACCGGCGAAACTTCGCGCGCTCCTGCGTTTGTGTTCAACCATCCGCAATCGGACACCATCGCTCCCGAAATTGCGGAGGAGATCGAGCGGCTTACCGCGGGCTTCCGGCGCGCGCGGGCTCCGGCGGAATTTCGTACTTTCCGGACAAACCTTCAAAGGCTTCCTTATCCAATCGCGAAGACGGCTATCGCCGATACACGGCCCGATCCGGTTTCGAAGATCTTCACGCATCCGCAGGATTTCTACCGCCTCGGATATCCCGATGGCTGGCAAGTCACGCGTACGGGGCCGAACGGCGCAATCATCGCTCCGGCCGACGGCGTACAAGCGTCGCGAAATGGGGATGACATTACACATGGCGTGATGTTCGATTTGTTCGATATCGCCGTGCCGGAGCGCTCGCTTACGCTAGAACAAGCAACGAACCGCCTTATCGTTTTTCTTCGCCAGCGCAATCAATCGCTTCGAGTTGTCCCCGGCGCCCAAACGCAAATGCTCGTGAGCGATGAACCCGGCATGCGCACCGTCATCATCGAAAAAGCCAACTCGAGCAATTCATCGGAAGTGGTCTGGGTCGTCACCCGGCTGTACTATCAGAGTCTTTTTTATATGGTGTTCGTCGCCCCCGAAGACGAATTCGCCATGTACCAACCCATTTTCGAACAAATGATCCGCAGCGTCCGGCTGCGGTGATCACGCCGTGTTCGGCCTGCGTTTGTGCCAGTCGGTAGCCTGCTCGTAGGCGTGCGCAACTTGGAGCACAACCGCGTCGGCTCCAAGTGGGCCGCTGATCTGTAATCCAATCGGCAAGCCGGACGCGGTGAATCCGCATGGGACGGAAATCGAAGGCCAGCCGTAGACGTTGAAGGGTGAAGTGTTTTGAATATTGCGGCTCTGGAACTCGAGGGAGCCGTTTCGGTCGCCGCCGAACTCGGCAATGGGCGGCGGCCCGACTGGGCAGGTGGGCGTCACGATGACGTCAACCTTCCGGAACACCTCGCCGATGCTCCGGCGCGTGCGTTCGATCTGCTGCCGGCCTTGGATGTAGGCCACCGTGCCAATGTTGGCGCCGGGGCGTAACCGGCCGAGAGTCTCGGGCTGATAAAGTTCCGGACTCTTTCGAATGAAGTCGGCGTGGTACGCGTAGGCTTCGGCTGCGCGCACCAAGGCTCGCAGTTCCTCCTGCCCGCGGCCGGATATCGTGACTTCCGTGATACCCGCAGTGAGCTTGCGGAGGACGTCGAGCGCTCGGTTCGTCGCCGTTGCGATCTCTGGTTCCAAACGCTCGAAATAAAAATCGTGCGCCACACCAATCCGCACCGGTGCAGGTCGTGAGCGCAATGCCGCCGCGTAGTTCGGCACATCCATCCTGATGCTCGTGGTTTCTTCCGGATCATAGCCGGCAATCGCTTGCAGCAGGAGAGCTGAATCTGAGACGGTGCGCGTCATTGGCCCCACGTGGTCGAGTGTCCACGACAGCGGAATGACGCCTCGCGTGCTAACGAGACCATACGTCGGCTTATAGCCAACGATTCCACAATAGGCCGCAGGATTCCTGATCGAGCCCGCCGTGTCCGAGCCGAGCGAGCCATAACACAGACCCGCCGCAACGGCCGCGGCCGATCCACCGGAAGAGCCGCCGGCAATACGGTCAAGGTCCCACGGATTGTGCACACCGCCGAAGTACGTCACTAAAGAGCTCCCGCCAAACGCGAACTCGTGCATGTTGGTTTTGCCGAGAAGGACGGCGCCAGCACTTTTTAGCCTACGGATCACTTCAGCATCTTGCTCGGGTACACGGTCCTTAAATACAGCGCTGCCGGCGGTCGTTTTGATTCCTGCGGTATCGAAAAGGTCCTTAACAGCAATCGGAACACCGTGGAGAGGACCACGCCATTTCTTTTGCTGAATTTCCAGTTCGGCCTCTTGCGCGGACTTCATGGCGACATCGCGTGTGACGGTGATGAACGCGTCTAATGCAGGGTTGAGTCTTTCGATACGCTCCAGAATCGTCCGCGTGACTTCAACCGGCGAGACCTTCCTGGCGCGAATGAGTTCGCTCAACTCGGTCAGACTCAGGAACACGAGATCGGTCTTTGGTGAACTGCTCTGCATACGCGTCAGAACGTCGCGATGGGATTCAGCGGCGATCCGGTCCCGCCCCGAATCGGCAGCGGCGCGGCCGTCAGCAGGAACTCCCATCGTTTGCGGGCAGCGGCAGCAGCGCTCAGCGCTTCAAGATCGCAATTGTCGAACAAGTGGATGCCGAGAGATACGAGCGCGAAGTCGTGAACAGCGCCGACTACGGTTGACGGAGAAACATACTGTGGGTGGTCGGCTGCCAGTAGGGCAATATCCTGCTTCTTCAACCACGGAATCACCGAAGGGTCGAGGCCGGCGTCTTTGCCGGTTCTGCCGCGCAAATACGGTCCAAGTTCCTTCCGGCGTGCCCAGACACCGGCGCGAACGAAGAGAGCGTCACCAGGCTGGATCTTCAATCCAGCCTTTTTCAACCACGCCTCGATATCTTCGACATAGATCGGCGTGCCCGGCTCGAGATACTTGACTCCCTTCATCAGCGGGATGTCGATCAGAATTCCACGCGTGAAAATTCCATTCTTCAAATTGTGTATCGAGTTCTTTGCGTGACCGTTCGCCTTCTTGATTTGTTCGGGGTCCGGCTTGTAGCCGTTGTAAAACACCCCGTCGTAGTTGATGTGCGCCAAAGAGTCCAGATGCGTGTGCGCGATTCCGTGAAATGCGACGCCGATCCGATCGGTGCCAAGTCCGAGCATCTCGTGCTCGTACGGTTGAGGATTGTCAACTGCTTTTTCGGTGTCCACATCCGCCGCGAGCGATACCGAAAAACCTTCTTTCACCAAGGCGGCCGCCTGCTTGCGTTTCGCGGGGGTGATGAAGTTCATCGTCCCGATCTCGTCGTCTTTGCCCCAGCGGCCCCAATTATTGAGATCCTTCTTCCACTGCTCAAATTGTTCCGGGGTGACTTTGCGGCTGCCGGTTACCGTCTCTTGCGGAGCGCGCGCAGTCGCGGTCAACGCGAGAACAGAGACGACTGAGAGAATTCCCACAAACATCTTCTTTGGCATTGTTCCTCCTAAGGCTCGTATACTTGCCGCGGCCAAAGGATTATGAACGAAAAGACCGAGGGCGCGAACAAGATCATCACTTGCAGTTTGCTTTTCGTGGCCCAATTGTTCTCGTTCATGATCCGGTTTGCTTTCGGTGTTGTCGCGCCGGTCTTGATGGAAATGTATCGCATTTCGCCGAAAGCCATGGGTTACGTCTTGTCGGGCTGGAACTGGTCGTACACTGCCGGGCTGCCAATCATGGGCGTTATCGTTGACCGGTTCGGGCCGTACATTGTCTTGACCGCAGGATCGCTGGTCTGGGGATTATTCACCATTGCTTTGCCGATCGCAACGTCCGCGGTCCCTCTGTTTTTGATGCGCATGGTCTTTGGACTAGGACAGACGACGGTGCTGCCGGCAGGCGCGCTTGCCGTCTTCCGCGGATTCGGCATACGGGAGCGTGCAAGAGTCATCGCAATTGTTTTTTCAGGAAACCAAGTCGGTCTCGCCATCGGCGCCACTGTTGCTGCATTCATATTGGCAAGGCTGGGTTGGCAGGCGGTCTTCTACTTTATTGGCACCGCCAGCTTGCTGTTCACTCTGGCGTGGTTCGCTTTCTATCCTGACAAGCGGGTCGGCAGCTCCCCTCCTAAGTTAGGAGGGGACGCGAGCGAAGCGAGCGGGGAGGTTCCCCTTGGAACCACCCCGGCCCTTCGGGCCACCCCTCCTAACTTAGGAGGGGAGCCTACACCGTGGCTTTCACTTCTTGGTCATCGTTCGACCTGGGGAATCGCCTTCGGCCAAATGGGATATTTGTACGCCTATTTCTTTTTTGTCAGTTGGCTTCCCGGATATCTCATTCTCGAACGCAAAATGACACTGCTTCAATCGGGGATCGTCGCTGCACTCCCCTTCTGGGCAGGCTTGGTGGGCACGTTAGGCGGCGGCTGGCTTGGCGATTACTTGATTCACCGCGGCGTGTCCACAACAGTCTCTCGCAAAAGTATCATCGGAACGGGCCTGTCCGCATCGACGGTATTTGTCGTTACGGCCGCATACGCTGAGCAAGCGTGGCTCGCCGTTACGCTGTTGACGCTGTGCGTCGGCTGTCTGCGGCTGGCGACGGGTTCGGTGAATTCCTATCCAATCGATTTAGCACCGCGGCCGATGGTGGGCGCTTTAACTGGGATTCAGAATTTCTTTGGCAACATAGGAGGCCTGCTCGCGCCGATTGTCACCGGTTACATCGTTAGCGCCACCGGATCATTCGCGGCATCCTTTGTTGTCGCGGGCGGCATGGCGCTCTTTGGCGCAGCCTCTTATGTGTTGCTCGTTGATAATAGGTTGAAGTGAAGCCCGCGTCGGATTTATTGTTTTTTCAATCTATGCGAACAGGATCACGAGTTTGCCTGGCGGCCTTGTTTCTGGTAGCCAGCGCCATGACGGGAACCGCAGCGCAGCGTCCGGTGACCTCCTCTCCCCGGGAGGTGCTCAACACATATTGCGTGACCTGCCACAATCAAAAGCTGCGTACGGCGGACTTGATGCTCGATAAAGCAGACATCGAGCATCCCGCAGAGAATCCGGCGGTTTGGGAGAAAGTACTTCGCAAACTACGCGCGCGAGAGATGCCTCCGCCGCAGCGGTCGCGGCCGGACGATCGAACGTACGATTCAATGGCGCAGTACTTGGAAACGGCCCTCGATCGAGCTGCCGAAGCCAAACCCAATCCCGGCCGCCCTTCGGCCTACCGGTTGAATCGTTCTCAATATGCCAACGCGATTCGCGATCTGATTGCGCTCGAGATCGATTCGGCGTCGCTTCTCCCAGCCGACGATTCTGGATACGGCTTTGACAACATCGGCGACGTGCTGACGGTGTCTCCGATGCTGTTGGAGAAATATCTGTCCGCCGCGGCCAACATCAGCCGTCTCGCCGTCGGCGATTCCTCGATCAGTGCAACGTCGGTTGATTATCCGATCCATCCTGCGACCGTTCAAACCGAACGAGAGAGCGCCGAGCTGCCTGTTGGCTCTCGTGGGGGGATCGCGATCCGCCACGAGTTTCCGCTGGACGCGGAATACGTGATCAAGGTTCGCCTGCAACGAGGCAAGGATGCGACCACCATCGTCGGAAACTCCGAGCAGCGCGAATTGGATATTCGTCTGGACGGTTCGCGGCTGAAGTTATTTACCGTAAATGCTTCCGACGACGACCTGGAAGTTCGGGTTGCGGCGAAGGCAGGTCCTCACACTGTTGCCGCGACATTTCTAAAGGATACCGTGAAACCGGAAGGCATCCTGGATTCAACGGGGAACCAGGCCTTCTTCGAAGGGGTCGGCACGGTCTCCATTGGCGGTCCCTACGGTGCGAAAGTTCCAGGCGACACACCCAGCCGGCGGAAAATCTTTATCTGCCGGCCGTCAGGTTCCCACGATGAAGACACGTGCGCAACGAAGATCATCACAGCCTTGGCTCGCCGTGCCTATCGTCGTCCGATCCAAGCCGATGAGATCCCGGCGTTATTGATTCCCTACAAGACGGCGCGCGGCCACGGAACTTTTGAAGACGGGATTCGAATGGCGCTCGAGCGGATTCTCGTATCGCCGAATTTCCTCTTCCGGGTCGAAATTGATCCGCCGGGAATCCCTCCAGGCACGGCTTATCGTATCCGTGAGATCGATCTGGCTTCCCGGCTTTCATTCTTTCTGTGGAGCACAATTCCCGACGACGAGTTGTTCGATCTTGCCGAGCGCGGCAAATTGAAAGAACCGGCCATCCTGGAGCAGCAGGTCCGGCGAATGTTAGCGGATCCGCGCGCCAATACATTGGTTTCGAATTTCGTCAATCAATGGCTATACCTCCGGAATATGGAGAATGTGCTGCCGGATCCGGCAGCTTTCCCTGGTTTCGATGAAAACCTGCGCTTTGCGCTTGCTCGAGAAACGGATCTCTTCTTTCAAAGCATGCTCAGGGAAAATCGCAGCATCCTCGAACTGCTCGGCGCGAACTACACGTTCTTGAACGAGCGCCTGGCCCGTCACTATGGAATTTCAGGCATCCACGGAACCGAGTTTCGGCGCGTAACTTTGACGAATGAAGAGCGAAAGGGCCTGCTCGGCCAAGGCAGTGTTCTCACGGTGACGTCGTATCCGAACCGGACATCGCCGACCCTGCGAGGCAAGTGGTTGCTCGAAAACCTTCTCGGCTCACCGCCGCCTCCGCCACCGCCCAATGTCCCCTCCTTGAAGGAAGACCAGGATGTGCGGAACCTCACGATGCGGCAGCGGATGGAACTTCATCAATCGAACGCCGCATGCTCGAGCTGCCACTCACGCATGGATCCGCTCGGCTACGCGCTGGAAAATTTCGATGGGCTGGGCCGGTGGCGCGACGGCGTGGATTCATCCGGGATTCTCCCAGACGGCACAAAGGTGGCCGGGCCCGTTGGACTGAGGAATGTCTTGCTTAGCAAGAAGGATCAGTTCATCCAAACATTGACGGAACGACTCCTGACCTATGCGTTGGGCCGCGGCGTTGAGCCGTCGGACATGCCGGCGGTCCGCAAGATCATCCGGAATGCCGCATCCAACGATTACCGGTGGTCGTCGCTGATCATCGGCGTTGTCAACAGCGTGCCGTTCCAAATGAGAAGGGCTGGAGTATCATAAGCGGAGCGCGCGAAGCGCAAGGCCGACAGCCGAAGCCGGAAACCGCGAAGCGCAAGGCCCCTAGGCCGAAGCCGGAAACCGCGAAGCGCAAGGCCGACAGGCCGAAGCCGGAAACAATGTAAGCCCGACGCGAAGCGCAAGCGCGATAGCGCGCAGCCTCAAGAAAGGGCGCAACCATCAACCGATGATGATATTTAAAAAATCTATTCCCCGACGCAGGTTCCTTCGGGGAGCGGGAACGGCGCTGGCACTACCGATGCTCGATGCCATGTTTCCGGCCTTGGCTTCGGCGGCCCAGACCGCATCCCGACGGGTAACGCGCCTTTCATTCTTCGAGGTGCCCAACGGAATCATCATGGAGAAGTGGACGCCGGCTTCTCTCGGCACTGGCTTCGAACTCTCGCCGATTCTGGAGCCATTAGCCGCGTTTAAAGATCGCATGCTGGTGATTGGCGGTCTGGCAAATAACGAGGCGCACAAACTCGAGTTCGAAATCGCCGGCGATCACCCGCGAGCATGCAGCGCATATCTCACAGGCACGCATCCGAAAATGACGTCGGGCGCCGATATTCGTTGCGGCGTTTCGGTAGATCAGGTCGTGGCAAGAGAGTTCGGCAAGTACACGCAGCTCGCATCTCTGGAAATTGGCTTGGAATCCGCCCTTCTCGGCGCGTGCGAGTCCGCGTATAGCTGCGTCTACTACAACACCGTCTCGTGGGCCACTCCCATGACTCCGCTTCCTATGGAAAACCGTCCACGGGCGATCTTTGAGAGGCTCATTGGCGATAGCACGGATCCAGCCGAACGAACCGCTCGCTTCGAGGAGAATCGCAGCATTCTGGATCTGGTATCAGAAGACTTGAAACGGCTGATTCAGTCGGTCGGCGAAACCGATCGGGCGAAGCTCGATCAATATGCCGATGCGGTCCGCAGTGTCGAACGCCGAATCCAGGTAGCCGAACAGCAGTCCTCCGAAGAGTTGCCGGCGATGGAGAAACCGATCGGAATTCCCGAGAAGTTCTCCGACTACGCCAAACTGATGATGGATTTGCAGGTCCTCGCTTTCCACGCCGATGTCACCCGAGTCGGCACGTTCATGATCGGCCATGAAATGAGCGGCCGCAATTATCCCGAATTGGGATTCGGTGATCCGCATCACTCCCTGACACACCACCAAGGCGACACCGCGAAAATTGAGAAGGTCATCAAGGTGAATGTGTTTCACACCACGTTGTTCAGTTATTTGTTGGAAAAGATGCGATCGGTTCCTGATGGTGACGGTACCCTGCTGGATCATTCATTGATCATGTACGGCAGCCCGCTCAGTGACGGCAACATGCATACGTACAAAGATCTGCCGGTGCTATTGATCGCCGGCGGAGTTGCGGGCATTCGAGGCGGCCGTCACGTCCGATATCCGAAAGAGACCCCGATGGCGAATTTGTATTTGGCACTGCTGGACAAGGTTGGTGTCCAGGCCGAGACATTCGGCGACAGCACCGGAAAACTGGAGCTGTAGCGGCGGCAGCGACTCCCCTCCTAAGTTAGGAGGGGTGCCCGAGCGCAAGCGAGGGCGGGGTGGTTCCCTCATGTGCTAGTAACGGCACGGGAACCACCCCGCCTGCTCGGACTTCTTTTGAGGCTTCGCCCTGTTTCTTGAGGCTGCGCGCTATCGCGCTTGCGCTTCGCGCGGGCTCGCGCTTCGCGGTCCTCGCAGGCACCCCCTCCTAACTTAGGAGGGGAGTCGCTGCCGCTACAATTAACATCGATGAGAAAATTACTGACCTTTTGTGTTTTGTCACTTGGGACGTTACTTGTACCCTTTCTTCTTTTCGCCGCCGACCTGCGCTTACTCGACGCTGTAAGAAGAGGAGACCGCGACGTGGTCCGTGAACTGCTGCGGAATCACGTCGACGTCAATGTCGCCCAGCCCGATGGTTCCACAGCATTGCTGCTCGCCGCCGAACGCAATGATCCTGAACTCGTGGATCTGCTCATCAAAGCCGGAGCGAACGTGAACGCGCGTAACGATTATGGAGCTACCCCGCTCTACGCCGCCTGCGCTACAGGAAATATCGCGATTCTCACGCTCCTCTTGGATGCGAACGCGGATGTGAATGCACCACTCCTCGGAGGCGAAACTCCGCTCATGGCGCTCGCGGACAAAGGAAATGTCGAGGCGGTGCGCCTGCTGCTCGATCGCGGCGCGGATGTGAACGCCCGGGAATCCAAGGGGGGCCAATCGGCATTGATGTGGGCCGTGGCCAGCAGGCACGCCGACATTGTGAAGTTTCTGTTGGATCGCGGAGCAGATGTTCGCGCGCGGTCGAAGGGCGATTTCACCGCACTGCTTTTTGCCGCGCAGCAGGGTGACGTCGAGTCCGGGCGTCTGCTGTTGGCAGCCGGAACCGATATCAACGAGACGCGGAAGAGCGATCGCATGACGCCGCTCCTGGTAGCGTCGGCAAGCGGTCACTATGAGTTTGCTGCTCTGCTTTTGGACAAGGGTGCGAATCCGAATTTGACCGACGATGGCGGCCGCACGGCACTCCATTACGCAGCTCTGGATGAGAAGCGGGTGGATTTGGTGAAGGCCCTTTTGAGTCACGGCGCGAGTCCGAATCCGCGGACCACGAAGGATTCTCCTCGTCAATACAACGCCGGCGTCAGCTTCAAAGGCGCAACGCCGCTGCTCTTTGCAGCGTCGCGCGGAAATATCGAAACCGTTCGCGCATTGATCGCCGGAGGCGGCGATCCGTTTATGACCACGGACGACAAAACTGCGCCCTTGCACGTGGCGAGTTGGGGCGGCACTCCTTACGCGCGAGATTGGACCGAAGACGAGAAGAAAAACTTACTTGCCGTCACCCGACTCTTGGTCGACTTAGGAGCCGACGTCAATTCGGCCGGCGAGCACAAATGGACAGCCCTTCACGGAGCGGCTTACAAAGGAGTGGACTCGGTCGTTCAATTTCTTGTGGAAAAGGGCGCCAAAATGGATGTCTTCGATGAGTACGGTCAGACCCCGCTCAGTATTGCAAGCGCGGCCATCACGGCCGGTATCAAGGACTACTATTATCAAAGCTCGCGAGTCGTCCGCAAAAGCACCGCCGATCTTCTGTTGAAGCTGGGCGCCACGCCGCTCGCCCAATCCGGCGTTCAGACACTGGAGCTATTTTCGAAAGAGCGATAGTCACTCTAGGCCGTTTGACCTGTTCGCAGAGCGGTAGTGTTGCGTTTCATAATTACGGTTACTTATGGTTCGGCAGAGCCGCATTCCCCTCCTCGCAGAGGAGGGGTGGATGCGCCACCAATAAGATGACGCGAAGCCACCGAAAGCGGCGCAGACGGGCGCTAAGCGCGAGCGCGATAGCGCGAAGCCGTAATAGTGGTCAGACCGGCACGTTCTGGATTTCGCCGAACTGACCACCCCGGCGCTTCGCGCCACCCCTCCTCTGCGAGGAGGGGAATTCGTCAACGCAATTTTCAAACGCAACACTAGGCAAGTGCCAAATTAAAGCCTTCGCCTTTTGGTGTTCGATAGGTGGAGAATCCCCGCCGGTCTGAAGTCAAGATTTCGGTCGTTTCAGTTTGATCCGCCAGCAGCACGAGAGTCGCATCGGCGAAATCCATTGGTGTATCCCAGTACTGGTGCATCAATTCTGCTGCGGTCACAACTTCACTTGCGGTCGGCAGTGAGACAATATGAGTATCGGAGGCGATGAGGAACTCAGCAAACGAAACAGGACCATTGCGCAGTTCGGCGACAAAATACATGACTTCGCCGATCACTGCTCCGGTCGTTAAGAGTTGACCCGTGAAGTTGTCGAGAAAGTCCGCGACATCGATGTGAACCGGATCTTTGCGGTCGAGATAAGAAACGAATGGTCCGGTGTCGACGAGGCAAGTCCTCATCGCCAGTTACGTTCTTTGATACGGCGCCGCACCGGATCCTTCGAACTAAGCGGGTTCAGAATACCTTTGAGGTGGGCGATCTTCTGGCCAAGTGGCTGTTCTTCGAGTCCTTTGGCGATCAACTCCCGGACGACTTCTGACCTGCTTTTTCCCAGTGCCTTAGCGCGGCGTGAAAGCGCCCGGTCCTGATCTTTGTTGAGACGTATGGTGAGCATCTTTTCCATTCTGAGATTGTAACACGTGTGTAATACATTCGCTTGTCTACTCCCCTCCTAACTTGAGGGTGTTGCAAAACTACGGAATAGCGGGTTCGGTTCTTACTGTAGCGGCGCTCTATGAGCGCCGGTTTTTCGCAGAATCAACGAAGTACCGGCGGTCATAGACCGCCGCTACAGCAGACGAAAACCGCTTTGCGTCAGTCTTGCAACACCCTCAACTTAGGAGGGGAGTTCAGCCCACAACGAGTGCGCCGTGCTGGCTTTGGCCTTCGGTCATTCCTCGCGCCTTCATCCAGTCGTAAGCGCGATTGAATAACGCTTCGTCGTAGTAGTCGACGTGTTTGTAGTGGACGAACGCGCGCAACAATTCGTGCGGCT
>QHWY01000275.1 GCA_003223875.1 Acidobacteriota bacterium
TATTCGATGACGCTTCCGTTGGTGCCCGTTTCGACCGATGCATAGATGAGAGAATTCCGTTCGGGGAACCAGGCGACGCCGACACAGCAGTCGGTGTTCGCCATAACCGTCGCTGGGATGACCGGCAGATCGGTCCATGTATTGGAAGCCATATCCAGCCGGCGGACCACCATGTCGTTAAAGGGGCGATAGTACAGCTTGCGGTGTAGGGGATCGATGGCCGTATGATCATAACCGTGCATCGCGCCACCGGGAGTACACTTGGGTGCAAACCACGCCGGCTTGGCAAGCATTTGCCAGGTATTCGTGCTTTCTGTATACGAGACAAAACGCGGGCACGTGTCCGGCATCGTCGGCGAATGATCTCCGCCAATATAAAAAAACTGCCTCGAGACGGGGTCCCAAACACCATTCTCTGAAAACGCAATCGTTATGCCGCTTGCACCACCGGTGAAGGCGAGCGTCGGCGCGATATTGTTCGTCGTCAGTTCCGCCCATGTCCCCGGCTGCAAGGACGCCGCAAGATTAGCCAGAGCCGTTGTGCTTTGAGAAAAACTGCGGGTGCGAAAAGCAACAACCGTCAACGCGACAACGGTGATGAAAATTGCTAGCTTACGCCAGATCATGATTTCTTTCGGAGGGAACAAGACTCGGTGTGCCCTTTTACAGATTCGTCTTTTTAAAGGTCGGACCAGCAAGTACGAAGTCAATGTTGGCAATTGTCGCGACGATGGAATGGACAGGCTACCGCCGTTTGGCTCCTGCTGGATTCCGTTGCGCAAATTTCGGTTTCCTGTAGGTGGTCACTAAGGCATTTTCCCAAGATAAGGACATTTGTCAACAGTTGTATATAAATCTTGGGTCCTGTCCACAAAGAACGGCAGATTACGCTCAGTTAAGTCCAAATGGGATATCAGCCATGAAGTTGCCCGGCGTGGCGCATCCGAAGAACAGCAATCCGTAAACAGGGACTGTGGCCACAATGCGTATTGAGCCGCCAAATTGAGCGCGGACTTCGGGGAATAGCTCACTGAGCAACTTCACGAGGGGCCGTCCCGGTTCGAGAGTAACGACGGTGGATGCCAGGGCAGTTCCCGCTGTCGAATCCAGTTCGACCGTCGCCGACGCTTGGGCAGTACTCAACAAAGCCAGTCCGGTCCAATAACCATCGGCAACAGCGACTTGCGAAAACACCATCGTCATCTCTGCTTCTTCAGTAATCGGCTCCGCCGTAAGTAGCAGCCCCTCAGGACCCGCAATCTCAACAAAGCCTCCCACACCAGCTGTGTTTTTGGTCAGCAGCTGAAAATTTAAGTACCCGGAGGTCGTACTGCTGCTATTCAAGTTGAATGTTTGATCGAGAGATTCGTCCAGCCGACCATGTCCTGGAATCGTTCGTTGGACGCTGGCGCCGTTTAAGGTTAGCTGCACTTGTTGTTGAACCGAATCAAGGTTGACCAGCTTCAGCCGGCTGGTGTAGCCGCCGCCGGAAGGGATGTGGACAGCATAACCGGTTTGAAGGAGTGCGAAATCGTCCAGAGCCGTAACGACAGCGTCGTCAGCGCCCTTTGAGTAGGTGGCTATTCCGACTAGAGCTTGGTAGGGAGTCGCAAACGGGCCCGAAGTATCAATAACGGTATAACCATCCACATCGTTGAGCGATGGTACGAGGTCCGCGATGCGCCCGCTCCAGCCCGCATGCGGACCGATGGCAATGGTGGTACTTCCAGATAGATTGCCTTTGTTGTCATACACGTTAACCGTCGTAAAGCCGCTCGTTTGATTTCCGGTGTTCACAACGTGCAGGATTGTAGAGTCATCTACATGCGGGAAAATCAAACGTGACGAGGACGTGCCAACGAGCGCTGCGCCATCGCACGTCTGAAGCGCGTCGTCATAGAGGAGGAAAAACCCGTTGACCGGATCGGTACTATCCACCTGAACCCAACCCGGTTGACCATCGATTCCGCTCCCGAAGATCTCAGTCGCTTGTCGTGCAGTCTGGCCGCCCGCAGGAATGGTGAGTTGTGCGGGATTCTGGATATTACTCCCTCCAATGACGTTCCCATCGTAGCCACGAGCTGTTAATGTAACAGTGATCGCATTGAGGGATGGGTTCATCAAGGCTATTCCCAACCGGTTGGCCCGACCGGACAAAAGCGCCGGCGCGACCGCTGAACGCAGGCCCCTATTTGTCAGGCCGAAGCTGGCTGGCTTTGTCGCACCACTCGTCGCACTCACTGTATAGCTGCCGGGGGCGGCGTTTGCGCGAATGCTGACACGGGCATGTCCGGTAGTATCCGTCACTACAGTGTTCCCGGCCGGAAATATTGCACTGGCATTTGAGGTCCGTATGACAGTGAACGTCATCGTTATTTGAGGCACAGGGTTGTCGAACGCGTCCTGCACTTCGACCTCGAGAGGGTCGCTGTATATCGCGCGTATGTCCGCAGTCTGAGGTGTGCCGGCAGTTGCGGTAATCTTCACCGGTTTGCCGGGAGTATTGGTCAGGTCGAAGCTTGCGGGTAATGCGGAGCCAGAGGAAGCCGTTACTTGATATCGACCCGCTATAGTATTCGCTGTGGCATTCAACGATGCGATGCCACTACTGTCCGTCATGGCGTTTGCAATTCGCACCGAGAGACTCGCTCCGCTGGAGGGTGCCGTGAATATCACCTGTGTATTCTGGAAGGGGGAGCCGTACTGATCCAGGACAGTGACCTTCAAGGTGGCCGCGAACCCGGTGTTCACCGTCGTGCTTTGCGAGCTCTGGCCAGAGGCTATGACACTGGCGGCAAAAAGACGGGATTGTGTTGGTGCTGGCGCTGGAGGTTCTGGCATTGGAGGTGGCGTTGTCAAGGGCGGGTTAGTTTTGAACGTATAGTCCGCGCTGGTGACCAGATAGCCGGAATAGTTCTTGGAATTCACTCTGACATGATAAGTCGAGTTGGCGGAGAGACCGGCAAGCGTTATAGAGTGAGCAGTGACCAAGGATGGGTCGAGCGGAGTGCTTTGACCGTAGCTCGATGTCGTGCCGTAATCCACTTGGCTGTCGGCAGGTTTATTCGTCGTCCAGGTGATGGTTGCCGTGGAGTTGGTCAGGTTGGAAGCGGCAACGTTGGATATGAAGGGTGGGGCGGCAAAAAAGACATCCTGGATCTCGGAGACGGTCAGCCCCCGATCGTAGACACGAACATCATCGATGGATCCGTTAAATGGGTCTGCCCCGATTGTTTCTCCGGTACCGCCAATGGCGGTATTCGCGCCTTTGCCGGTTCCGAGTGCGAAGGCGCCGAGGGCCGTCTGCACGAGCAGTCCATTCACATACAGTTTCGTATCGGTTGCGCTGGCGACAACGGTGAGATGGGTCCAGACGTTGATTGGCGGGCTATAAATAAAATCTATAGAGCTGCCGGGTTGCTTGAGATAGACGGTCCCGGTATCCTTGTGCAGGCCTAAATCAAAGCGCATCTGACTCACTTGAAACGCATCGCGCTTGCTGAAGATCACCCGCCAGTCCAAAAAATTCGCAGGGTTGACCCATGCCGATATGGTGAAGGGAAGGATCGAGACGTCCAAATTGCGGCCGATCGTCACTCGCGGGTCATCATTGTAATTGTTGTTATCGGTCGCGTTGAACTGTAGCGCACTGCCGACTTTGCCTGTAGTCCATAGCGGGCTGATGTTTGGCCACAAAACCCCGTTGTTGTTATGACCGGAGGCATCGGCTGTGGTCGTGCCGGTTCCTTCATCAAACGGCCAGTAGCCGATCAGTCCGGAGGTGGGCGGAGGCTGGGGTGGAGCGGTCGAAAAGATAAAGTTCGCAGAAGTTCCCAGGTTTCCGGACGCATCGGCGGATTTCAGACGATAGTTATAGACGGTTCCCGCCGTTAATCCGGAAATCGTCAGCGAATGCGACGTCACCAGTGCGGTATCGACAGGAGTCTGGCTTCCATATGAAATGAGCAGTCCATACTCCAGCTGCGAGTTTGCCGGCTTATTGGTCGTCCAGGTAATCGTTGCGCTAACCTCTGTGCTGGACGCCGCCACGGCTGAAAAGGTTGGCGGTGTCGTATCGGGCGGCGCAAGGGTGGTGAACGTGATGTCCGGGCTCGCGCCGAGATTATTCGTCGCGTCTTTGGATCGGATGGAAAAGTGATATGTCGTGCTGGGGGACAATCCCGACAGACTCACGGAATGATTCGTCACCAGTGACGTGTTCAGTGGCGTCGCGAATCCATAACTGGATGTCGGGCCGTACAGAACCTGGGTGTCGGCCGGCTTATTGGTCGTCCATGTAATCGTTGCGGCGCCGGAGGTGATGCTGGACACGACGATGCTCGAAATGGCGGGAGGGGTCGTGTCCGGCGTGGGGATGGCGCCGTTGACCATGGGAATCGGCTGAGTCGAAATGATGAGGTCATCGTACCAGGTGTAGCCGGTCGGGTGCGCCTGATTGGGGTCTTTGTTGGTGTGGAAGGGTGTCAGCATGAATTGACCGAGACCACTGCCATCACTGGTGCCCCAATTGATTCGCGCGAAGGCATAATCGATCACCAGTTGTCCATTCACCCACAACTCGACACGGCTGGCGGCGTCATTGGGATTTCCACGGACCTCGATGCGGCCAGTGAATTCCATCCATTGGTTCTGGATATAAGGCACGCAGGTGGGGTTCAGCGGAGCGGCAAAGTTGGGCTGAGAGATAAAACCGGATCCCGATCCGCCCAGGCTGGTGGCTTTGGCGTAGGTACAATCAATGATGTTCTGGACACCATAATCGTCCGAGCCCTGTTGCCCATACATCTGGGGAACGCCGCGCTGGAAACCGTCATGCATGGTCACTTCAACCGAGCTCGAACTGCCGCCGTTGGGTGGATTTCCATACCAGATGGCCTGTTTCCAGCCTCCGCAAGTCCCTCCGACACATTGAAAGTCGGTGGACAGGAAGTTGGTGTCGAACTTCTGATAGAACTGGAAGTAGACAACGTTGCCGAAGCTGGATCCCGGCGCAATATAGGGGAATGTTCCATCGGCGTTGCGCTTGAAGGGTTCGGTAAAAAAGCCGCTGGAATTCGCGCTACTGTTGGATGGAATGGTGAACTTCAGGGATCCCGCGCCGGAATGGGAGTTGGTGGTATCCAGTTGGGGGAAGACGCATTGCCCGTTCTGAACCACGGCTGCGGTATTGCCTGGCCCGGAACGGTTGGAACCGAATGAATAGTTCGGCTGTCCGGTGAAACTGCTGTCGCAAACGGTTGCCGCCGGCCAGGTGTAATAAAGGTTGCTGCTGTTATCGAAACTGAAACAATTCAGATTACCGGGCTGGCCGCATTTCTCGATCAATGACGCATTCAATGAGCTGACGGTGAGGGTGAAGGACACGGTTTTCGATACGGCGCCGGCAGTCCCCGTTACCGTCACCGGATACTGTCCGGCCGGGGTGGACGTCGATGTCGATAATGTCAAAGAGGTGCTGCAACTGGGACTGCACGACGTTCGGGAGAACGAAGAGCCCGCTCCAGCAGGCAGAGCGGAAACACTGAACGAAACCGGCTGGATGGAGCCTGCCAGCGGTGTGGCCGTCACGGTAATCGATGTGGATTGTCCTTGCGTCAGAACTTGAACACCGTTGGCCGATAAAGAGAAATTAAAAGGGATGGAATTGCTGACGGTGACAGTAACCGTGGAAGTGCCACGGTTAAAGGCCGCATCTCGGGCGACCGCAGTCAGGGTGTGAGAGCCATTCAGGAGTGTCGTTGTGTCCAAGGACACCGAATATGGCGCTGTCGTGACTTCGGTGCCGAGATTGTTGCCGTCCAGCTTAAACTGCACGGCCGCGACTCCGACGTTATCGGAGGGGTTGGCCGAGACGGTGATCGTTCCCGACACGGTGGAATCAGGCGCGGGTGAAGTGATCGAGACCGTAGGCGGGACAGTGTCTGGAAAATGTTTGTAAATGAAGACGTGGCAATCACTGGAAAAGCACTTTATAAACATCGTGACCCCGTAGGTATCCACAGGAGTTGCCACAATGCCGTCGACGGAAGAACTGTATAAGGGAGAATTGAAGATCGGTGGGGTTCCGCTTTGCAGGTCCCAGCTGTCCTGGTTCACATCATAGATCCAAAACTCCTTGGCATTATCCAACACCAGGTATTTGCCGCTGACGGGATCGACGGTGAAGATCGATGCTTCAACACCTACCGCAAATGGAGCCGGTTGCAGCGTCGTGACCTGGCCGGCGCTGTCGAGCTTGTAAATGTTGCGACTTCCACCACCACCTCCAAAAACCACCACTTTGTTGACCGGATTGTATTCGGCAAATTGCTGGTGGGTGCCCATTGGAAGATTGGCAACACTGCTGCCCAGCCTTTGCCATTGTCCTGTCGATTCCTGGTATTCGATGACGCTTCCGTTGGTGCCCGTTTCGACCGATGCATAGATGAGAGAATTCCGTTCGGGGAACCAGGCGACGCCGA
>QHWY01000276.1 GCA_003223875.1 Acidobacteriota bacterium
GGGATTTACATCGCCGGAAACTACAATTATGCCGACGACGGCGGCTGCGTAAGCGGTCCCAATGCCGGAGATAATCATTACGATATTCTCATTGAGAACAACACCCTCACGGATACCGGTATAAATGGCGAACAGGGGGACGGTATTGACCTGAAGGCCGGTCTCTACAATGTGACCGTCCGAGGAAACACCATCTCGTCCTCGCATGCGGGCACAAGCTGTAACGGTGGGGACGGTATCGTCACGTTGGGCCAAATGAGACTCAGTACCCACGATTCGAATTACCTGATCGAGAACAACGTCATTCATCACTTGGGGTGCAGTGCAGGTTCAGAGTCCAGTAATGGTATGTCGATTGGGGCGCTGCATTCGGCCACCATCCGGAACAATATCATCTATAACGTTCCCGGCACCGGGATTGTCGCCTGGACACGGCAACCAGGTGCGACGCCCAACAATCAACGCATCCGGATCTATAACAATACCGTTTATGACGCTGGTGGAGGTGGTTTAGCCTTCTCGAACTTCGACGATGCTCCAGTGCTGCGCAATAATTTGTTGATTAACACTAGCGGCTCCATTGGCGGGAACCCGCCGAACATCAATAGTGACTACAATCTTTTATCCCCCGATGGATCCAGTTTGACTGAAGGCAGCCATTCCATCGTTCGCAGCAGCACGACGGGTATATTCAGCAATCTCGGCGGCGGCGATTTCCATCTCATTTTGGGAAGCCCTGCGATCGGCAAAGGGACGGATTTGAGTGCGACGGGGTTCGCCACGGATATCAGCGGGAATCCCCGGCCGCAGGGCGACGCATGGGATATAGGCGCTTACGAGTTCAGACCTTGATCGCTGCCGAACTGTAAGGACACTCCCGATGAAGCTGCATTCCGCCACCATTCTTTTCTCATCTGTATTTGTATTATTCCTTGGCCTACTGATCACTGAAGGTTCTCCCGGGAAGCCAAATTCTCGACTGGCAGCCCTTCAGAAAAATACGTCGAGCTCCGTCGCGCCAGTCACGAGACAGTTGTCTACAGGGATACAGTCGTATACAGTAGAGCCCCTCAACGACGCGGATTTCCTTAACTACCCGCCACCACCACCGGTACACCCCAGCACCTATCAGTTCACTATTGCGCACAGCCCTCACGACGAGGTGATCGGGATCAATAGTACGAGGTTGCGGAATATCTCTGTCACCCTGGAGAACACGGGCAGCACGCTCATTAAAGCCCCCTATCTCTACGGGCCCCGCGGATACGATTTTCGCAATCTGTCCAAGTTGGCCTCGACCATTACGGCTGGAACCGGGCTAACGAGTGAGCAGAAATTTTTTCGCATTCATCAATGGATGGACGAGCATTTCGTCCGCACCGAGGTGGCCAATGACGACCCACTCATCGGTATGGACGGCACGCTTCGCCGGCTCAATCAATACGGCGGATCCGAATGTGGCGAGAACGTGGAGATCGTGGGAAACCTTCTCCGCTATGTACCCCCGCTGGGCTCGATGTATGCGCGAAAAATGGACCTCAGCGGGCTCCATCAAACCGGAGAAGCTTTCTGGGACGGTGGTTGGCACAATTTCGATGCCACACCGGAGGCCCGGTTCATCTACTATGGCCCGGACAATACGACTATCGTTCCCGGTTGGAACGATCTCAAAAACAATATCGAACTGGTCAGTCGCGTTGAACCCTGGGTCGGCTGGGATATGAGCGGATACCTCCGGGACGCAAACATGGTCAGCGATTACGGCGTCATTGGCGATGTCGGGGCGCAATTCGATTTCAATTACGATTTACGTCCGAATGAGAGCGTCACCATGTATTTTGATATGCGGGGCCGCGTGGATATGGTTTCGATCACGTATGACACCAGGCCCTGGTCCTATCGAACCTATGCCGATTATGGGAGCGCTGTCTTCACTTATAAGCCCGATCTCAAAACCGCCATTTTTCAAAATTACCTGACCGACCAAACGAACGTCACGCAAACCGCAAACGGCCTCATACCGACAGACCCTTCCCAGCCGGCCTCCATTGTGATTCCCGTCAAATCTACCTGGGGGATCGCCGGCGCCGACATCAAAGCCGCTTTCAAAACTGGGGGCAAAGTCTACATTGCGCGCAATAGCGATTACCTCAACACCTCGTATTCTCCGAACATCACGTGGAAGCTGCTTTCCGAGGATCAGAAAGAGGGATACTTCCTGCCTTCGACCATCCAGGGCGCCATGGCGTACTGGCTTAAATTCGAATTTCAGGGTAGAAATTCGGGACTCGACAGTGTGGAGATCGCCACGGAAGTAACGGTGAGCCCGTGGTCCATGCCGGGGCTTGAATACGGGATGAACCACATTCATTTCGATGCTGGGGCGATCGAGGGTGGAAGCCTCCAGGTGACTTACACCTATGACGACCAGGCTGATCATCATTTCTATCAACCCGCGACGGCGAACTACGGAAGCCATATTGGGTTCCGTCTCGGTGGCGTATTCACGGATAGCGCTAGGAAGCAAGACTATTTCAAAAATTTAACACAGACACCTTCGGGCACCGAGCAAGTGACACTCGAGATTACAAGGGTGTCCGGAATAAGCACGCCTACCAAGGTTAGAACGCTCATCAACAACGAGACGATGCCGCTGGGCTATTACAAGGTTTATTGGGATGGCAAAGATGATTCGGGGAACGTGCTTCCTCCCGGGATGTATGCCTACAAACTGACCGAAGATCAGTTTGGGTCAACCCAGGGGGCGCGCCTCTATCTCTTTCCTGAAATCTGGCCGCAGCCCAACGAAATCCAATACCCAAATACACAGGCGCCGGTCGTCAGCGCCGGTCCCAATCAAACCATCACGCTTCCGGCTTCGGCCAGCCTGACCGGTACGGCTACCGATGACGGCCTTCCCGCAGGTAGTACGCTCACGGTGACGTGGTCAAAGTTCAGCGGGCCGGGTACCGTCACCTTCGGCAACGTCAACGCGCTCAGCATGACGG
>QHWY01000277.1 GCA_003223875.1 Acidobacteriota bacterium
CATTGCGTTCCCGGCGAAAGACATCACGCTCTTTGGTCATGCCACGGATCCCAATAATGACCCTCTCACGGCCCAGTGGACCTTAACCAACGGACCAGCGCCCGTCCGTTTTTCGGCGCCCTGGGGACTCGCCACGACCGTCACATTTACAACGACGGGCACCTACACGTTTCAACTCGCTGTCCGTGACGGTACCTTCAACGTGACCGGCAGTACAACAGTCACCGTCAACCCCGCTTCCAGCCAGACTGAGTTCTACGTCGATCCAACATATACAGGCAGCGTGGAAACGGGGGCTGCCGCCACGCCATGGAAAACTCTTATTGAGACCGACCCCTCGTCTTCTGCGCGATGGGGCACGATCAACGCCGCGCTGGCGGCGGGGCCCGTCATTATTTACTTCTCAGCGAGAAATGCCGGGACTGACAGCGCGGAAGAGATTGCCGGATCCATCCGTGTCCGGCGGACAGATAGGTCTACAAATCGCCTCACGCTCGACGGGATGTCGAGATACAACACCAACGATGCCAACCCTTCATGGGTGGACTACGCCGGCGCCAATAGAATGCGCATCCGCGTGACGAGTGGCTGCTGCTTCTCTATTGGCTGGTATTCATCGCTGTCTGGGGATGGAAAATCAGACTATGTGACTCTGCGCGGCTTTGAGGTCACGGGCAACGGCGCACGGATCACGTGGGGC
>QHWY01000278.1 GCA_003223875.1 Acidobacteriota bacterium
CTACCGGGAATAATCACAGCGACATCCTCATTGAAGGCAATACCGTGCGGGATCCAGGAATCAATGGGGGAGAGGGAGACGCCCTGGACCTCAAGGCTGGCCTTCTCAACGTCACTGTACGCAACAACATTTTTCTGAATCCCCACGGCAGCGGCGACGGAATAACGATGCTTGGTACGTTTGGTTCTGTGGATTCGAATTACCTCATCGAGGGCAATGTCATTGTCAATGCACCGGAATATGGGGGACTCACGATCCAATCAGCGCATGGGATCACCATCCGCAATAACGTGATCTACAACAGCGCGGGTGGCGCCATCCTAT
>QHWY01000279.1 GCA_003223875.1 Acidobacteriota bacterium
CATCTCACGGGAGGAAGCCGTGCAATCGCCAAAGGCGTCGCTTTGAATGCGACGGGGTTCGCAACGGATATTGACGGGAACCCCCGGCCTCAGGGCGCAGCGTGGGCCATCGGCGCTTACCAATTCCCGTTTTCAGTGCTGCCTGTTATCACTGCCATCACCGCCAACGTTAACACTATTGGCGCGAGGATTACATGGACGACGGATGAGCCGTCCGATTCACTCGCAATCTATGGTCCGACACCCAGCTACGGACAAAATACGCCGCTGGACATAGCTCTGGTAAAGAGTCACGCGGTCAACTTCTCTGGCCTTTCCTCAGGCACCACGTATCATTTCAGGGTTAAATCCAGGAACGCGGCGGGCAACCTTGCGACAAGCCAGGACCTCACATTTACCACTCTCAGTGCTCCTTAATTAACTCTCATCAAACGCTTGATACGGATGGACCGTATCGCGCGAACGGAGGACCTTTTATGCACGCACATAGCGCTCACCTCACAACCCCCAGTCAGCCAGGCCGGCGCCTTCAATGGCGCAGTCTGGCGCTAAAAAGTATTGCCTTCGGGATGGCCTTGGCGGCCACTGCTCCGGTCCAGGCGAAGACGTTCCATTGTGGCGCTGGGGACGTCCCCTGCCTGATCGCGGCAATCACTGAGGCCAATACCAATGGGCAGAAGAAAAATAGGATTCAGCTGGACGCGGGCACCTACACCCTGATGGCGGCCGATAACGACACCGATGGGCCCAATGGCTTTCCCTCGATTACCGGCGATCTCGATATCACGGGGGCGCGGGACGAAGCCGCAGCCACCATCATCGAACGGCAGGCTAGTGCCAGCCCTTTTCGTCTCATACATGTGGCAGCAACCGGCCAGCTCACCCTCAAGCGGCTGACCCTGCGCGGCGGTGGCCCTTTTCTCTTCCCCCTTCTCTCTGGCGGTGGCCTGTTCAACCGTGGTGGCACAGTGACGATCACGGACAGCACCTTGACAAACAACGTTGCGCGCTTCGGCGGGGCCCTCTACAATGACGGTGGCACAGTCACGCTGACCCACAGCATCCTGAGCGGCAACATCGCGACTACCTCCTTCAGCGGCGGTGGCGGCCTCGTTAATGACCGTGGCACGGTCACCCTCACCCGTTCGACGCTGGCGAACAACGTCAGTGTGTCA
>QHWY01000280.1 GCA_003223875.1 Acidobacteriota bacterium
GCTTGTCAAAATTTATTTGGGACACCACACTAGAATCCTAACTGGATCGAGCGCGCGATTGGCGCGAAGCTATCATCTCTCGGAAGGGAAAGTCAAACGGGGAGCCTCTGCCCAACGGTGACGCTACTAGGCTGCGTCCTCAGGCTTCTCACGCAGTTCTTTCTGTCTGTTGAACTGACGTGCGAAGACTTCGACAACGTGCTGGCATTCCTCGCATGTCCGAAAATGCTCTTGTTCCTTTTCGTTCAGTTTGAAGTCCCGACGCGAAGCTTGGGACAGATCAAACAATCGCAAAGTCCGGATGTGATCCATTCAGGTCCGCCTCTCGGTCGTTATTCGTTACTTCGTACGCTAACACACGTACGATTCATTCTGACAAGTACGCATTTTTGATGGCATATCGATGGAACTACGTTACCACATCGAAAATGTTTCGTGCTGCCTTGACCAGCGAATTTGTTCCTCGATATAGTTCGGCCACCTACCACTCGAAAAGTTGTCGCTTTTTTTAGGAGGAATCGTCATGCGCGCCCGGACTCCAATTTTGACGACGGCCATTCTTCTCGTCTGCATCCCGGCAATCGCAGCCGCCCAAGCCGGTGCGGCTCTGACCGGTGTCGTCACAGATACTTCGGGTGCCGTGTTGCCGGGCGTAACGGTCGAGGCAAGAAGCCCAGCATTGATTGAACAGGTCCGTTCGGCTGTAACCGACGAAGCCGGGCGCTACCGCATCGTCGATTTGCGACCGGGCATTTACACCGTTACTTTCGCTTTACCCGGCTTTACGACGGTTACGCGCGAGGGGCTTGAGCTTTCAGGAACATTCATAGCGACGGTGAATGCCGAGCTGCGCGTCGGCGGTCTGCAAGAGACCGTCACGGTTAGCGGGGAAACTCCTATCGTCGATACACAGAGCACGAAGACCCAGGAAACGTTGCAGAACGAAGTGATCAATTCCATCCCGACCGGCCGGCAATACTACAGTCTTACGGCGCTGATTCCAGCGTTGAATGTGCAAGGCAATGATGTGGGCGGCATCCAGGGTCCAATCTTCAGCGTGTTTCAAGCCCACGCCGGGCGCCGCGATGAAGGTCAGGTTCACGTCGAGGGCCTAAGCATGGGCTTTCAAGGGTTGGGCGTCTCATTTTATGTCCCGGATGTGGGGAATGCCCAGGAGGTGAGCTTCACCATTGCGGGGGGCATGGGCGAAGCGACGACCGGCGGCCCAGTCATGAACATCATGCCGAAAGTCGGCGGCAATGAATTTCACGGTACGGTCTTTGCGAGTGGATCTTGGGCTGGATTGCAGGGGAGCAACTACACGCAGGAGTTGCGTGATGCGGGTCTCCGCGCTCCCAATAAGCTAAAAAAATTGTGGGATCTCAATGGTGCATTTGGCGGTCCCGTCTTGAAGGACCGGCTTTGGTTTTACTGGAATGTACGCTACCAGGGTAACCGCAAATACGTTGCGTTGTGGCGCAATAAGAATGCCGGCGATCTGACCAAGTGGACCTACGATCCTGATTACAGCCACCAGGCTCTCGACGATGGCACCTGGAAGAACACGAGCATGAGGATCACCTGGCAGGCATCGCGGCGCGACAAGATCAATTTTTGGTGGGACGAGCAGTGGGCATGCCAACACTGCAATGAAGGAGGCGATACAAGTATTGTGATTACGCCGCTGGCTCCCGAGGCTACAGGCCGCGTTGAAGGTCATCCTCAACAGATGGGCCAGATCAGTTGGACGTCGCAACTGTCAAGCCGCTTTTTGCTCGAGGCTGGCTATGGTTTGGGGCCGCGCATCCTCTATGGTGGCCATGACCGTCCGGACAATAATCACGCGCTGATCCGCGTGCAGGATCAAGGAGGAATCCTGCCGGGACTGGTTTACCGTGCGCCGGTAGGATTCGGCGGCGTCGCAAGCGGAAACTATTGGTCGCGACCCTGGGGTACGACCCATACATTCAGGGGTTCGGGATCGTATTTCACAGGAGCCCACAATCTGAAGATTGGCGGCTCGTATGTCGTTCACATGGCGACGAACGTACTGTTTTTTAACGATGACCGTCTCGCTTATCGTTTCCTGAACGGCGCACCCAATCAGCTCACCATGTTCGGGCTTAACGGAACAAGAACCCGCACCCATGCTGGTTTTACGTCTTTGTACGCACAGGACCAATGGACGCTCGGTCGGCTGACGCTGCAAGGAGGCATACGTTACGAACATATTGGCGCTAGTTTCCCGCAACAGCAGATCGGGCCCGATAGGTTCATTCCAGTACCGATTATATTGCCGGCCCAGGATGCTCCAGTGGATGTGAAGGACATCAGTCCACGCTTGGGTGCCGCGTACGACTTTTTTGGAAACGGGAAGACGGCGCTGAGGGCGTCCCTTGGGCGTTATGCGTCGCCAACCAGCGGCATCGGCCTGTATGCACAAAGTCAGAACCCGATTAGTCGTTTTGCAGGATCGACGGATCGCGCGTGGAATAACTTTGAACGGGACTATATTCCTCACTGCGATCTGATGAACCCCGCGGCTAATGGCACGCTCGTTGATGGCCAGTATGAATGCGGGCCGTGGACAAATCAGAACTTCGGAAAACTGGCCAGCAATCTGACCTATGATCCCAACATCCTGAATGGGTGGAACATTCGCGAATTCACCTGGGACCTGGGCTTGAGCGTTCAGCAACAGCTCGCGCCGCGTCTGTCGCTCACGGTTGGATATGTCCGGCGTGTGTGGGGCAACTTCTTCGCGATCGACAACCAGGCAGTCGGAGCTGAGGACTTCGATACATTTAATCTGACTGCGCCTTCGAATCCACGGCTGCCGGGCGGCGGCGGTTACACAGTAACGGCATATGACGTCAAGCAGACCAAGTTCGGATTGGTCGATAACTTCGTCACATTTGCCAGGAAATACGGAGACCAGATGGAGCACTACAACGCGATCGATATGAATGTCGACGCGCGTCTGCGGCACTTTACTTTGGTGGGAGGCCTAAGCAGTGGACGCAAGTCGGCCAACGATTGCGATATTATAGCCAAGCTTCCAGAAATGTTGTTGACGACACCGACCGCCCCAAACGCCACCGCCCCAAGCCCTGTTCCCACCCGGCGTGCGCGCGAGTTTTGTGATCTTCAGACACCGTTCCTCACCCAGATCAAAAGCCTCGCTACGTACACGGTTCCACGTCTCGATTTCCAGGTTGCAGGAACGTTCCAAAGTAAACCGACCGTGGGACAGAACTTCCCCAGCATCGCTAGTGAAAGTTTCGCAGCCAATTGGGTAGTCTCGAATACTCAGGTGGCGCCATCGCTTAACCGGAATCTGTCAGGGAACGCGGCTGTGACGATCGTGAACATCGTCAAGCCGGGAGAGCTGTATTACCCGCGCCTCAATCAGTTTGACGTCCGGGTTGCGAAGATGGTGCCATTCGAGCAGAGGCGGCTGAACATCTCGGTCGATATCTACAACGTTCTCAACTCGAGCGTCGGCGACCAATATCAGCAGACCTTCGGCTCGTCTTGGCTGATTCCTTTATCGATCATTCCGGGGCGCTTTGCGAAGCTTGGTATACAATTCGACTTTTAAGAATGAAGGGGAAATAGGGCTTTGCACAAAAAATACATCGTGGGCGCTCATAGAGCGCCCCTACAGTTGCGCACCCCAAGCTGTAGGGGCGGTCTATGACCGCCCAGGATTTTTTGTGCAAAGCCGGGAAATAGCCACAAAAATGCACAAGATTCACAAAATGCTTTTGTGTCTTTTGTGCCTCTTTGTGGCCAGTCTTCCATCTGCTTCCGCTCAGAACAACAACTCTCGCGACGCGCTCTTCGCCGCGATCCAACGCGGCGCTATCGGCGACGTCGAGCGGTTGCTGAAGAATGGCGTGAGCTCCAGCCTCACAGACGTCGAAGGAACACCGGCTCTGATGGCGGCGATACTGTTTGCAGATTCGCGAATGGTGGAGCTTCTGCTTCAACATAGTGCGGACGCGAACCAGTCGGGCCCTTCCGGCACAACGGCCCTCATGTGGGCCATGCCTGATTTAGCAAAGGTGCGGCTTCTCATTGCACACGGCGCGAACGTGAACGCGCGGCCTGAAAACGATCGTACTGCGCTGCTCGTCGCCGCGAGCTACTCACAAACCGTGGATCTGCTCCGTTTGCTCCTGGATAAGGGCGCCGATCTGCGCGCGCAGGACAAGGGCGGGGCCACAGCGTTGGGATTGGCCCTAAGATCCGCGGACGTCGAAGTGGTCCGGTTTTTAGTCGACCGAGGTCTGGATCTAAACGCGCTGTCGCCAGCGGCGCGAAGCGCGGCTCTGGCGCGCCACGATCTTCCCACAGTGGACTATTTGATGTCGAAAGTGCCGAGCCCGATTCCTAACGTATTGAACGTTGCGGCCACCTGGCAGCCGGCGCCGTTCATTGCGCGCTGGATCGAATTAGGCGCAGATGTCAACGCCACCAATGCGGCGCAATACGCAAGAACGCCGGTAATGACGGCCGTCGCATCCGAGACAGAGAGTACCGACACGCTGAAACTGTTGCTGGGCCGCGGCGCAGATCCTAACGCTCGCATGACGGAAGGTGAATCGCCTCTCGATTTGGCCATATATAAAGGTGATCGAGCCAAGATCAAGTTGCTCGAGCAGCACGGGGCAAAGCGTGGCGATGGTCCGCGACAGGAAGAGATTCCTCCGCCGGCGCAAGGCGGTATCCGAGATCCACGGACATCGCTCACCAAAAGCGTGGCGCGTCTGCTGGATGCCGCTCCCGGGTTTCGTGAAAAGACGAATTGCATTTCCTGTCATCACAACTCCATGCCGGCACTCGCCGCAGCAACCGTCAGGAAAAAAGGCATCGATGTTGATGATGCACGCGCGCGCAAAAATCTCGACGATCTGTTTACGTTCTTCAAGAGCGCTGTGCCGCGGATGATGCTCGGTGATCCGGCCGTTGGCGGCGAAGCGATTACCGCCGGCTACTCGCAGATGGCGCTTGCCGCCGCCGGCCATCCGCTCGACACGACAACAGCCGCGATGACGCATTGGCTCATGGCCCGGCAGATGCCGGACGGCCGATGGCTCGGCAACGGTGTCAACCGGCCGCCTTCGGAATACAGCACCATCAGCCATACGGCGCTCGGGGTGGGCGGCCTGAAGTTTTATCCGATCCCCGGCCGCAAGAAGGAGATCGCGGACAGCATTGGGCGAGCCCGCCAGTGGCTGCTCGCCGCAAAACCGAATTCGGCTGAAGAACGCGCCATGCGCCTCATGGGTTTGGTGTGGTCGGAGGCGCCGCGCGCTTATGTGACTTCGGCAATCAAGGAAGTCCGCGATTACCAGGAAGCGAGCGGCGGTTGGTCTCAATTCGGACGCACTCCGCCCGATGCCTATGCGACAGGCATGTCCTTATATGCGTTGCATGTTGCAGGTGTGCCAACGACAGACGAGGCGTATCGAAAAGGCGTGGCTTTCCTGCTGTCGACGCAATACCCCGATGGAGCTTGGTTCGTGAGATCTCATTCCTTTCCGATTCAACGTTATTTCGAAAGCGGATTTCCGTTCGGAAGACATCAATGGATCTCCTCCGCCGGAACCAGTTGGGCTGCGCTGGCCATTGCGCAGACCCTGCCTGAGGGGAAAAAGTAGCCACAAAAAGGCACAAAAAACACAAAAACTTTTTGTGC
>QHWY01000281.1 GCA_003223875.1 Acidobacteriota bacterium
TGCTTTTCCAACCCCCTACTTACTTATCCAAACCCCCTACTTGCTTATGCAAATCCCCGACTTGCTGATCCGAACTTGCCCTCTTCCTTATGGAAGCTCGATCTTGCTCAACACCGCAACCATCTCGTCGTGGATCTGCCCGTTGGAGGCCACGATTTGTTTTCCATAGATTGAGAAGGGATTACCGGCGAAGTCTGTGACGCAGCCGCCGGCCTCCTCGAGGATGACGAGGCCCGCGGCCGTGTCCCAAGCGTGGAGGTCCATCTCCCAGAAGCCGTCTCCCCGGCCCAGCGCGATGTAGCCCAGATCCAAAGCGGCGGAGCCTGCACGGCGCACCGCCTGACTCTCGAACAAGAAGGCCTCGAATTGGCCGATGGCGGTCTTCATTTTCTCGCGTATCGTATAAGGGAAACCCGTCAGGATTAGACCGCTGCCGAGATTGTCGATATTCGAAACACGAAGCCGTTGCCCATTCATGAACGAGCCCTGTCCGCGCGCGCCGCTGAACATTTCATCGCGCCAGGGATCATAGACGGCCCCGCAGAGGATCTCTCCCTTTTTCTCGAAGCCGATAGAAACGGAAAAAAACGGATACTGGTGAGCAAAATTCGTCGTGCCGTCCAGCGGGTCGATGATCCATTTCCCCTCGTCACCAACATTGGCACCCGACACGCCGGACTCCTCGGCCAGGATGGCATGCGTCGGGTATCGTTCTAGAATGCGGCGAATGATGAGCGCTTCGCTTTCCTTATCCGCAATCGTCACGAGGTTGGCTCGGCCTTTGAGCGCAACGTGCTTTTCCCGATCCATGTAATGCTTCAAGACATCGCCCGCCGCTCGGGCGACATCGATGGCAAAATCCAGATACTCCATTTAGCGGTGGCGTTTATCGGGAGGTTGCTTCGGCGGTGATTCGGTCCATGATTTTGATGAAGCCCTCATCTTGCGCCAAAGCGGCAAATGCCGGTTCGGCCTTAATTTTGTCGAACTCCCTAAATCCCTCGTCCAGTGCTCTGTTGAGATATGAGATAGCCAGCTCCTTCTCGCCGCGAGCCGCATAAATCTTGGCGAAATAGAAACTGACGGTGGGATCATTCCTGCGCGAGGTTTGAATCAAGGTGCCGAAGCCCGAAGTGCGATCGAGAACTCTCGGATCGATTTCCAGCGCGCGCTGCGTCGCCTTGAACGCCTCGTCATACCGCTTCATGTCGAACAAGCAGGCCCCCATATTCAATAGAATCGTCGGCGATTCCGGACGAATCTTCAGCGCTTTTTCGTACTGTTGGAGCGCGGTGTCGTAATTTTTCCGGACGTATTCAACGGTGCCGATATTGTTGAGGACCTCGATGAAGAAGGGATTCTGCTTCAACGCCTCACGATAGTACTTTTCGGCTTCCGCAAGCTTCTGGCTCTGATGATAAACAAGACCCAAACGGTTCAATGTGGATGCATTGTAACGGTCGATGGCGATCGCCTTTCCGTACTCTACGATGGCCTCTTCGTAAATCTTTCGCGCAAAGAATGAGTCGCCGCGCCTTTCATGCAGGGTTGCTTCCTCGAGGTCTTTTGGAGACATGAGGATTTGAACCTGAAGCAGATCGCCCTCGCGCTTTTCGATCAGCAGGGGGTTGTCTTTGGAAATCGTGTTCACCACGTCGCGGGCGCTCTTGGTGTTCTCGCGAGCGTACCGCGCTGCGCGTAGATTCAGGCGCATCACATTATTCTCGGGACTCTTCTCGATCGCGCGGCGTGTCTGACGCTCGGCATCGCCGAATCTCTGTTGTGAATAGTAGAGCGCTGCGAGATTATTCGGCGCGTCGGTGTTCTTCAAATCTTTCGAGATCGCCGCTTTGTAAGCATTTTCCGCCGCCTTGAATTGCTTCAGCAGGTGATAAGAAATTCCCAGCCTATTGAGAATTCCTGCATTCCGTTCGGCGGACGGAATCTTCTCGTATGCGTTGACGGCATCAGCATATTGCTTTTGATCGTATTTTTCATTGCCCGCGGCTGCCTGCCCGAAAACATTGGCGTTGAAAAACAAAAGCAAAGCTAGAATCCGGCTCATATTGGTGGATTTTACAGTACTTTCGCGCGCAACTCTCGCGCTTTGTCGCGCAGCTCGGCGGCGCGCTCAAACTCGAATTTTTTCGCGGCGGCGCGCATTTCGGCCTCGAGTTTGGCGATCGTTTCGGCGAGCTTTTCCGGGTCGTGGATGACGGCCTCTTCGATCTCCTCCTCCGGAACCTTGACATAGTCCGCTTCCGCGATCGCAACGAGTGTCATATCAACGGGTTTGACAATGCTCTCAGGCGTAATATTGTTTTCAACATTGAACCGTTGCTGAATTTCGCGGCGGCGACTCGTCTCGTCAATCGCACGTTTCATGGAATCGGTCATTGTATCGGCGTACAAAATCGCGCGGCCATTGATGTGGCGGGCGGCTCGACCCATGGTCTGAATGAGCGAATCGCCCGACCGCAAAAATCCTTCTTTGTCCGCATCTAGTATGGCAACCAGCGATACCTCGGGAAGATCCAATCCCTCTCGAAGGAGATTGATGCCGATCAACACGTCAAACTCGCCCCGCCGCAAGCCGCGCAGGATCTTGATACGGTCCAACGTTTCGACCTCGGAGTGGAGATACCGGCACTTCACACCAACTTCTGTGTAATATTCCGCGAGATCTTCCGCCATTCGCTTCGTGAGTGTCGTCACGAGCACGCGTTCGTTCTTTTGGGCTCGGATGCGAATTTCATGCAGCAGATCGTCGATCTGTCCGCGGACAGGCCGGACTTCCACCTCCGGATCCGTCAGCCCCGTTGGGCGGATGACCTGTTCGATCACGACTCCGCCAGCTCTGGTCAACTCGTAAGGACCGGGCGTTGCCGAAACGTAAATCAATTGATTCGTCCTTTTCTCGAACTCCTCGAATGTCAGCGGACGATTGTCCAGAGCTGAAGGCAAGCGAAAGCCATACTCGACGAGATTTTCCTTCCTCGATCGATCTCCGTGATACATGCCTCGAAGCTGAGGTACGGTCTGGTGGCTCTCGTCGATGAACATCAGCGAATCCTGAGGCAGATAATCGAGCAGCGTCGGCGGCGGCTGACCCGGCATACGGCCCGTAAAGTGACGTGAGTAATTCTCGATGCCATGGCAGTAGCCAACCTCTTTCACCATCTCCATATCGAAAAGGGTTCGTTGATGAACCCGCTGCGCTTCAAGCAAGCGTCCTTGCTGCTCGAGCAAACCCTCCCAACCACCAAGCTCTGTCTTGATCGATTCGACAGCTTGCTCGATGCGCGGCCGCGGCATAACGAAATGGCTCTTTGGATAGACGGTGAGGCGATCGAGCACCCGCAGTTCGTCGCCGGTTAGAGGATCAAACGTGCTGAGCTTATCGACTTCGTCTCCCCACAGTTCGATTCGGAATCCGATGCTTTCGTAGGTCGGATGCACCTCGATCGTGTCGCCGCGTACGCGGAACGTTCCGCGCCGGAAATCGAGGTCGTTGCGCTCGTAGAGAATCTCAACGAGCTTTGAGAGAATATCGCGGCGCGACATACGCTGCCCTTTCTCGAGCATCAATAGCATGCCGTAGTACGCCTCAGGCGATCCCAAACCGTAGATGCAGGAAACCGACGCCACGATGATCACGTCGCGGCGTTCAAATAGCGACCGGGTAGCGGAAAGCCGCAAACGATCGATCTCATCGTTGATCGTAGATTCTTTTTCGATGTAGGTATCGGTCGCCGCGATGTATGCCTCAGGCTGGTAATAATCGTAGTAGCTGACGAAATATTCGACGGCGTTTTCGGGAAAAAAGCCGCGAAACTCGTGGTAGAGCTGCGCTGCCAACGTTTTGTTGTGCGCAAGCACCAGCGTCGCGCGGTTCAGGCGCTCGATAACTTTCGCCATCGTGAACGTCTTGCCCGAACCGGTCACCCCAAGCAGCACTTGATGCTTTTCCCCATCGCGTAGTCCATGCACGAGTTGCTCGATAGCGGTTGCCTGATCGCCTCGCGGCGAATAGGAAGAGACCAACCTGAAATCCATACCAACCCATTGTAATGGGAAATTGAAACTCCCCTCCTAAGTTAGGAGGGGTGCCGAGCCCGAACATCGTGAGGGCGAGGCGGGGTGGTTCCCTAGCGATGCGCTTTCCCTTAGAACCACCCCGGCCCTTCGGGCCACTCCTGGAGGGGCTTTGCACAAAAAGTGCATGATGTCGGGCTCTCCCGCTGTAGCGGCGGTCTATGACCGCCGACAATACAGCAATTTGCGAGAGCGCCGGCGGTCATTTCTTGAGGCTGCGCGCTATCGCGCTTGCGCTTCGCGGACCGCCGCTACAGTGGCCATTCTCGACTTTCTGTGCAAAGCCGTTAGGAGGGGAGTCTCCTCCCTCCCGCCCTCACATAAAGTTCGGCGTGTGGCTTTGCGAAAGATGTTCGGAATCCTCGGAAGAGAAACCGATCTGTTGAAGCCGCTTGATCCGATTTTCATGCATCGTATCGTACAGCTCGCGAACGGCGCGGACGCCTGCAGGCAATCGGTCGGGCTGCAGGCCGCCCGCAGCCAGCACAATCAGCGACTCTTCCACGAGAGGATTCACGCTTCGCACTTCAGCCAGCGACGCAGCCCGCTCCCGCGCCGCAGCAGCGAGTTTCTGCTTGAAATTCGGATCTGACTCAATCGCATGTTTCATATGAGCGATTGAGAACTGAACGTGGCGAGCCTCATCGATCCGCGAGCGGCGCGCGATCTCAGCAGTTACCGCATCCGGCGCGTGCGCTTCTATGAAGCGCAGAAGATCGAGAAACGTTCCTTCGCCCAGCACGCTCAACAGAAAACTGGCTTCGAGAAAGTCTTCACGATCCAACAGCGTTTTTAGCGAACGCTCCGTTGATGCGGACGAGAATTGAAGTCCGCCGCCGTTCGCCAAAGCACGCTTTACGAAAACTTCGATGTGGCGGGCTTCGTCGCAGATCTGCGTGGACAAGAACATGATCGTTTCGACGAAATGGGGATGTATCCGTGGGATCCATTTCGCCGGTACGTAGAGAGCGGCGAACTCGTTCTCGGCGAGAAATGTCATCAGCTGGCATACGGACTGTTCTAATTCCAGACCAATGGCGGGCAACGCGTTCCACAGAATGTCGGTCGCCGCGTTCCACTGCGCCGAGACGGCACGCTCATAGAGCGTAGCCGCTTCAGGATTCCAGGCCAGATTGGCGTCGAGCACATCGAAAGGAAAGCCGGGGCTGCCGTCTTCAACAGTTGCGCCGCGCGGGGAGAAACCGGTTTGCGGATTTGCTATGGCCGGAATGTTTGTGACCGCTTCAAGCGGCAAGCGTTTCGCGATGATTCGTTGCGCGGCGCCGCGCTGGATCGAGCATATGAATCGGCTGTTCTCGACGCGCATGCCTCTCCATTCGTGCGCCATGAAACGCGACCATGCCCGAAGATCATGCTCGATAGAAGGGTCGTCGGAAGAGACTTCCAGGATTTCTCCAGGAGAAAGCGTATCCAACTTGCGAGAGATTAAAACTTCCAGCCCTTCGCCAAAGCTAAGCGAAGCGGCATCGCATACGGCGCGTGGGGCCACGATCAAGCACTCGCGTTGAAATACCCGACGGCTTCGACCGCCTCAAAAAGAGGTTTGTAGCCCGCGAGTTGCGGGCGGACCCAGCGCTTGAGTCCTTCCATGTCCATGATCGTTCGATGGGCCGGATTGTTGTAGTCCATCTCGAGGAGCGCTTCCGTCCAGGCTTCCAAATCTTGCGTATAGCGTTCTTCCAGAACGGTAAAGTTACAGTGGCAATACGGCGGAGATGTCCAGATGGGTTTCACCTTGCTGCGATC
Organism: Acidobacteriota bacterium; assembly: GCA_003223875.1. Classification (GTDB taxonomy): domain Bacteria; phylum Acidobacteriota; class Terriglobia; order 20CM-2-55-15; family 20CM-2-55-15; genus 20CM-2-55-15. The sequence continues at coordinate 5,863 of QHWY01000281.1, forward strand.
CACTCCACCAGCGGCTAGCGTGCGGGCCCAATATGTATCACCTACAGCACCTGCATCGGCTTCGCCTTTCGTCACAGCTTCCAGAACCGCAACCTCGCTTGTTCCGGTGTCGCCATGCTTTCCGACGTCCAAATTGAAACGAGTGAGACGAATATCCTTGTGCACATCGATACCGTTCGTGCCGAGAAAATACTCCGGCAGAATTGCCGCTTGCCCGGAATCCCGGCTGCCGAATGCCACACGTTTACCTTTGAGATCCAAAATCGTTCGGATGTCCGTGTTCGTTCCCGCAATGAGAACTGTCGTGAATTCCACGTCGGTATCGCGCATCGCGAGCACTTTACAGCGTCCCCTCGTTCGACGATGGACGCGGACGTATGCGAGGTTGGTATTCCAGGCAATGTCAATGACTTTATTGAGAAGCGCTTCAACCTGAGCTTCGTAATTCGAGAACAGCACGTAGTCGCTCGGAATTCCGCGCGCTCTGAAAAAATCATTGATCATTTCCCAGATCGTCACGACCTTTGGATCATAGGCGACCGCGCCTACCGCTATTCGTTCGGCCATGTCATGCCTCTCTCAAAATAGAG
>QHWY01000286.1 GCA_003223875.1 Acidobacteriota bacterium
ACCAGCGGCCAGCGGCTCGGCAGCATCGGGAGCGTATCGCGTCGCCACTGTTTCCAGGTTGGATTGATTTCGTGCGGTTGGGCAAGCGCCGCAAGGTGACCGATGGCCCACGTAATCACGTAACCGTTCCCGTGCAGGAATCCATCGCCCTTGATGCTTGCGCCCAGGACACGCGCAATGTCCCGGGCAACGGAAGGCTTCTCGGCCAGAACGGCGATATTGGTCGGCGCGCGACTCACCCGATCATGATACCGGGTATGTAAACCGGATCAGGTCACCTTCGCGGAGGAGCTGTCCCCCTTCGATCCCCTCTCACCGATGATTTTCCGCTGGAAACGGAGCTACGGAAACTTCTAACCGGGCACGAAGGCGGAAACGCCGAACACAGCCAAGGAGTTTCCGACGAGCTTGTCGCACCAGCGCTCGACCAGCTATACCGGGTGTTCAATCAGGCTATTCGAGGGCTGATCGATTCCAGGCATCTGAACCTCCAAGCAGCTGTAGTCACAATCTCATTTTTTCAGCGCGAAATAGAGGATGACCAGGATGGCAAGCACAAACAGGCCGTTCAAGATCAAAATCAGCGGCAGATATGAGGGCGGCACCGTTGCCGCATGAGGTGCAGAAGGAGGCGGCGTGCTGGGAGTCGGGGACGGAACCGTTGCGACCGGTGCCGGTTCGGGCGGCGGCGTTCTAACCGCGACGACTTGCGTAAACTCGCTGGGTCCAGCAGGCTGCTGTACGACAACCGGCCGCTCCGCTGTTGCTCGGCTGCGGAAGATTCCCGTGGCGGCTTCGTTACCGGCTTGCAGATCGCTGGCTATATCGGAATGCTTTGGAGCCGAGACGGGCGGATTACCCACTGGAAAGGCGTTTGCTGGCTCCCATCTTGCCGCGGGAGGCGTAACCTCATAAGGGGAAATTTCTCTTTCTTTTAGAGCCCCAGGCCCAAATAAACTCGTAAACCCGCTGGGGCCTGCTTTAGCGCCAGGCACTGACTCGGGATTATCCTTTAGGTATTCAACCGCAGGAGACGCCGGCGTCGACGGTGTTTGAAACAGGTGAGTCAACTGGCCTGGACTCGGGTCGGCTGGAGCAGTTGACTGTGCCGGTCCAGCCGCGGAGAACATTCGCGTGAAATCACCGGCCTCAGACGCATTGGGTTGTGGCGCCTTCGGCACCAGCGGGGTGGAGGGCAACTCCCGCGCAATGCCAGGCGAATCCGGCGCTGTCGAGAACATCCGAGTGAACTCTCCAGCTTCGTCGACCGGCGGCCGTTTAACCTCACCTTGAGCTTTCGGCCCGAGCTCGGCATCGCCTGGGGCGCTCTGGAGCATTCGCGTGAACTCTCCAGGTCCGGATGACGACCGTGCCGTCATCGCCGGAACTTTCCAAATGCCAGCCTTGTTCAGCGCATCATCCGAAGGATTCGGGTTGGATTTGGCTGTGGATTGCTGTTCAAGCCATGTTCGGACATCCCGGCATTCGGCACGCGATTCACTCACGACGTAAAACGTTCCGTCACTCTCTCCTGCAAACAGAAGCTCAGCGACACTGCCGTCCCGAAACAGCAATTTTGCGAGTTCTACCAGATCCGGCTTTGCCTTAATGGAACTGGGCTGGGAGGTCAAAGCGTGAACAATAACGTCTCGCGAGCTCGAAATATCACGAGCCTTGAAACTCTTTCGCTCCTCATCGGCGGCGATCAGCTCCAGCAGTTCCCTATCCAGAATCATGGGTATGTTCAAGGTGAGCCATCATGATGCAGTGTTAGCTGGCACGATTCAAGCGCGTTTTCGAATGGCCTTCTGCAACGCGTAATTAAGACCATCCACGGCCTAAATCCGTTATAATGCCGGCTTCCCAGAGCCCCTTAGTGAATTGAAGGAGTTAATGTGCACCGATAGCTATGAAGCACCTCACTCGAGTGGTTTGGTCCGAGGGCATGCAACTCGGCCCCCACCATTTTCAAGCGCAGAACCGTTACTTCGAAGATAGCATTCATTTTGCTACGAGTTCGCTGTGGTTTGCGCCGTACGGCCTGATCGGCTGGGCGCTGAACAACGAGGCGTTGCGTAATGGAACTTTGGCACTCTTGCATGCCCGCGGTGTTTTTCGGGATGGCTTATCCTTCAATATGCCCGAATCCGATGCTTTACCTACCGCTCGAAATATTGCGGATTCGATTTCTCCCGTGCGCGATTCTGCAACAGTGATGTTGGCCTTACCTCGCTGGAATCCCAACGGGCTTAATATTGGCGAAACGGAATCACCGATGAACGGCGCCAGGTACAGTTCGGAGGTTCGTCTGTTGCACGATGAAAATACTGGCCGCGACGAAAAGCCCATCAAATTGGCGCAAAAAAACGTCCGGCTATTGCTCGACGACGAAGTCTCAGAAGAAACAGTTTCACTTCCGATTGCTCGTGTGAAGCGCGACGGCGCAGGGCATTTCATATTCGATGCGGATTTTGTTCCACCATGCCTGAATATCGGCGGAAGCGAGCGGTTGATGAACATGCTCCGGCGCCTCATTGAGATTCTGGAAGAAAAAAGCACTACGCTAGCTCAACCGGAAGGAACAGGGGCGCGAGGCTTCTCGCAGCAGGAATTGGCGAAGTTCTGGCTGTTGCATTGCGTAAATTCGAGCCTGCCATCTTTGCGGCACCTTTACTTCGCCAAGCGTGGGCATCCAGAGGGACTCTATTTGGCGTTGGCGCGACTGGCCGGATCATTGTGTACATTCGGGTTGGACTCCGATACGCAGAAAGTTCCTTTATACACTCACGACAATCTGACGGAATGTTTTTCGGCTCTCGATCAGCACATCCGGGCGCACCTCGAGACGATTATTCCAACCAACGCAGTCTCTTTCGCGCTCGAACACGTTGAAAACTACATCTACTCAGGGCTGGTCACCGACAAGCGTTGGTTTGATCGATCTCGTTGGATTTTTGGTATCGAAGCTTCTGTCGGCGAAGCGGATTTGATTTCCAGCGTGCCTCGACTTGTCAAGATCTGTTCACACACGTTTATTGGCAAGTTGGTACAGCGAGCCCTGCCTGGCCTGGCTTTGATCCACGTACCAGTCCCGCCACCATCCATTTCGCCTCGAGTTGAAATGCAATACTTTGCAGTAAGCAAGGCCGGTCCCTGCTGGGAGCATGTCATCGCGACCCGAAAGGTTGGCATCTACGTCCCAGGGCAATTCACCAACCCTCGAATAGAGTTATTTGTGATCTTAGAAAGCTGAACTTGGCGATGGGAATCGCCATTGATCTTGGAGTACGGTCATGACAAAAATCGAAGTATTGTCCGCACCAAGGCCTGAAAATTTGGCTTTCGTTTTTCAAGAAGTTCTCACCGCGATCGTGCGTTTGCGGACGAATCGTCAAACTGTATCGGATTCAGCCCTCTTTCGAGCTCAGATCAAAGACGCTCTGACCGTCTCTGAAAAGGAGGCTGCCAAGCTTGGGTATTCGCCCGAAACGGTTCGGTTGGCTAAATTCGCCGTAGTCGCATCTCTGGACGAGTCGGTGCTGAACCAGCAGGCTCCCACCTTTGCGGATTGGGCTCGACAACCACTCCAGCAGGATTTATTTGGAGTGCACACTGCCGGCGAAATCTTTTTCGAAAACCTTCGACGATTGTTAGGACAGGACGACTCGGTGCATCTTGTCGATGTCCTGGAAATTTATCAGTTGTGCCTGCTTCTTGGATACCGCGGACGGTATGGCGCGGGTGCGAAGGGCGAACTTCGCGCGCTCATCGATGCCGTTGAGGACAAGATCCGAAGAATTCGTAGCACAGCCGACGATCTTTCACCGGAGTGGGCACTACCGCGGGACGAGGAGCTACCTCCACAACGCGACATATGGGGACGCCGGATGCTATTCGCGCTTCTGGCTTCGGCGACCATCGCGCTTCTGTTGTTCATCGGGTTTCGTATTTCGCTCGGATCCGGAATCACGGCTTTAACTGCGGCCGTGTCGGAACGAAGAAGGTAGGTACTCATATGAATGTGTACTTGGGGACAGCGCTGGTCTTCCTGGCGTATCTGGTTGTTGCCTGGCTTGTAGGTTCCTTTCTTCACCTGCAAGGATCCGACTTGTGGATTCTACGAGGCGCGCTGGCTTTGATCGGGCTGACTGGCTCCGTTATCTTCCTCTGGTTTCACTCGAAGCAAAAGCCAGCGGGACCGATCGCCGGTGCATCAGCCACTCCAATGGATTCCGAAATCGCAGCGGTCATTGGTGAAGCGGAAGCGCGGCTTCGATCCTCGAATCTTGGCCGTAATGCCAAATTACGTAAGCTTCCGATTGTTTTTCTCATTGGGGATTCGGGAACAGCTAAGACCAGCACGATGGTCCATTCGGGCTTCGAGCCGGAACTCATCGGTGGCCAGGTATACGAAGACAAGAATATCGTGCCTACGCGGTCGGCCAATTTGTGGTACGCGAAGAATACGGTATTCATCGAACCCAACAGCAAAGCTGCCGAAACAGGTGTATGGACGCGCCTGCTTCGGCGCATTCAACCGGGCGTCATCCATTCTCTAAAAGCCGGCCACGCGCCACGGGCGGCGGTTGTTTGTTTGCCGTGTGATGCTTTTTTTCAGGGAGCGCCCTCCGATGCGTTAGCGGCAACGGTAAGGCGGATTCGCGGCTGGCTTGAAGAAATCGCTCGAACTTTGGGCATCAACTTTCCTGTCTACGTTTTGTTTACAAAGGCGGACCGAATATCTTTTTTTGCAGAATTTACCAAGAATCTGACTAAGGAGGAGGCCGCACAAGCCCTGGGTGTTACTCTTCCGATACGGTCGGTTCAGGAGATCGGCGTTTTCGCTGAACAAGAGACCCAGCGATTAAATGTCGCTTTCAATAATCTCATTTTGTCGCTCGCGGACAAACGCCGCGATCTGCTTGCGCGGGAACACGACTCGCAAAAACTTGCTGGGATTTACGAATTTCCACGCGAACTCCGCAAAATACGATCTACGGTAATACAGCTGCTGGTTGACTTGTGTAGACCGAGCCAATTGAGAGCGACGCCTTTCCTTCGCGGTTTCTATTTCTCCGGTGTTCGCGCAGTCGTCGTGAACGAAATAGCGCGACCCGCGGTTGAGCTACAGCCCGCGCGGAGCCCGGAATTCAATCCCGACGCGAACGCCACACGCATGTTCAATGCTGGGCAACGTTCGGTAGGCTCAATTCCGCAACCTCAGATAGTTAGCGCCCGCAAGGTGCCTCAGTGGACGTTTTTGACGCGTTTCTTCAGCGACGTGCTTCTTCAAGACCACAGAGCAATGGCTTCAACAGGGGGCAGCGTAAGGACAAATACTCTCAGGCGAGCGCTTTTATTCGCAGGGAGTGCGTTGTGCCTGCTGCTTTCGTTGGCATTGATAATTTCCTATGCCGGCAACAGTGCTCTCCAGGCAGAACTGCGAGCAGCCGCGCGGGAGATACCGTCAGGGCAAAGTGGGTTTCCATCAACAAGTAGTTTGATGCAACTGGAAACATTGCGGCATTCAGTCGAGAAGCTGTCGCAGTACCGCAGAGACGGGGCGCCGTTGCATCTGAGATGGGGATTGTACGTTGGGGAAGACCTGTACCCTCACGCGCGTAGCCTCTACTTCAGTCGTTTTCATGAACTATTGTTCGGGTCCACGCATGCGGCGCTACTGGAATTTCTAAAGCGCCTTCCAACGGTGCCCGGACCGGGCGACGATTATGGAATTCTCTACGATTCTTTGAAGGCCTATCTCATCACGACTTCAAATTACGAAAAGAGCACTCAGATGTTCCTGTCTCCGGTTCTATTGAAGCGATGGATGGGAGACAGAAACGTGGATGCCGATACTGTCGCCCTTGCCAAAAGACAGTTCGATTTTTACAGCGAAGAACTGAAGGCAGGCAATCCATTCTCTTCCGAGAACGACAGCTTAGCAGTGGAACGTGCTCGCCGGTATCTGTCTCAATTTGCCGGTATGGAGCGCGTCTACCAATTCATGCTCGCCGAAGCGTCTCGAAAAACGCAGGGGATGGCGTTCAATTCGCAATTTCTAGGCTCTGCCGAAGTTCTCGTGGATACAAAAGAAATTCCCGGATCCTTCTCGAAGACCGGATGGACGCTCATGCAGGACGCCATTAAGAACGCCGATCGTTTCTTTTCGGGCGAGCAGTGGGTTCTCGGAGAACAGGCAAGTTCGGGAATTGACCGTGGCAAGCTCGAGCAAGATTTGAGGGACCGGTACACGGGAGACTTCCTCGCACAGTGGCAACAATTTTTGCAGGCGGCGACCGTCGGCCGGTATGGCAATCTCAAGGATGCAGCCAGCAAATTAAGTAAGTTGTCGAGCAACCAATCTCCCTTACTCGCGTTGCTGTGTGTCATATCGCAGAACACGGCCGTTGATTCACCGCAAATCAAGGCTGCTTTTCAGCCTGTACAGTTTGTAGTTCCTTCGACCTGCACCGAGCGTTACATCACGGAGGCGAACACCGGCTACATGAATTCGTTGGTTGCTCTCCACGCCGTGATCGAACAGATGGCGAACGTTTCAGGAAGTGTTGAGGCCTTGACTGATCAAGCGATGGCCAGTGCGCGACAGGGCAAGATTGTGGTTCGGCAAGTTGCTCAAAACTTCCGCATTGATCCGCAGGGCCACATGGAATCGATCGTTCAGAAGTTGATGGAAGATCCCATCACTTACGTCGAATTAATTCTCCGCAATATGGGGCCGGCTGAATTGAATGCGAAAGGCAAGGGACTGTGCACTCAATTCGGCGAGTTGGCTGGCAAGTACCCATTCAATCCAAACGCTGCCCGTGAGGCAACTCTGCAAGAAGTGAATGCGGTCTTTCAGCCGCAGCAGGGAGCGCTTTGGACTTTTTACGACGCGCACCTCAAATCGTTACTTAATCGCCAAGGATCCCGAGTTGCCGCCAAAACGGAGGCGACGATTTCCATAAATCCTGCATTCGTAAAGTTTTGGAACAACGCGGTTGCGTTCACTGATGCTGTGTATCCGGATAATTCCCCGCAGCCGCGGCTCGCCTACACGCTTCGGTCTTATCGGCCCGAAGGTGTCGAGAATGTTGCCTTGACGATCGACGGGCAAACCGTTACCGCGGTGCCGCGAGCATTTGTGTGGTCCGGAAATCCCAACTCCGAAGTGAAATTGACCGGAGGAACAGGGTTGGCCTACACGGGCCTTTGGGCGGTGTTCAAATTCTTCGTTGATGCCGACCGCTGGACCAAGGCCGTAGCAGGTTACAACGTGGAGTGGAACCTGAGGCTGGGCCGCGCGACTCCGCTTACACTTCAGTTCGAACTCGACATGGGCAAAGCGGCGCCCGTCTTTCAGAAAGACTTTTTGTCGAACCTCAGATGCGTCGCGGAAATCGTTCGGTGATTGGAGATTTCATTAACGGTTGCCGCGTTTTTCGAGAGGCAGCGCTGCCAAAAAGGTCCGCCGACATATGAAACATCCGGACTACATTGGAAAGTATGTCATCGAAGAGCACCTCGGCGGTGGCATGTCCAATGTCTATCGGGCCAGGGATCCCATCCTTGAAAAGACAGTCGCGATCAAAATTATGACCGTGGACGCCGCTTCCGATCCGGAATCCAGAAGCCGGTTCCTCCGGGAAGCTCGTCTGGCAGCGGGTCTAGCGAACGTCGGAAGTTCGGCACTTGCCTCCGTTAAGTCCTTTTCCATCGGTGACAGCCCGTATGGGGCGTCGGATTTCGCTGTGTCAAAGACATCACATTCACGCAGCAATAACTTTTAAGTTACAAAACTTCTAAAGTATGCCAGTTTGTAGCGGCGTACGATAGCCAGGTTTCGAAAAGCGCCCTGGCCAAATACATGGCGGAGGCGGATTGACCTGGGCATTTCTGTGCCTGAAGGGGTATCGATGAGCGTATCGGTAGGTACGCTCATGCTGGCGATCAAGACGATCAATCACGATTCCTACACAGAATACGTTCTGGACCTGAATAAGGCCCTATCGGAACTCAGTAGCCTGTATGAGGCCGAGCGCCGACAGCATGAAGATGTCGAACTGCCGTCCGTCGAGCATCTCCGCGAAACCTCGTAAGCCACGGATTTCCAGTTCGCGCACGGGTTTGGTGTAGAATCACCATCCAACATCACGATAAGTCAAGTTCAGCGTTCGGAGGAATTGTTGCTTATGGCGCTCCCGGCAAGACTCAAAGGACGTTATGAGCCGAAGGAAGTTA
>QHWY01000182.1:0-5851 GCA_003223875.1 Acidobacteriota bacterium
TGCGGGGGGTGAGGGTGACCAATCTTCCACCCGAAATGGTCATTTAAGAAGTACACAAAATGTCTGAATGCGCGGATGTTTTCGAAGGCCGGAGTATTCGTATCGATGTATGCAGCGCCACCGGGCCGCACCAACGAATATAGGAGTTCCGCGAAGGCGCGGTCATTCATGCAGTAACACCAGGCCAGACGAGTGAACACCAGATCGAACGGATGTGCGATGAGTGTTTCGGCTTCGTCGAGGTAGCCTAGCGAGTAATTGAGCGTGATACCCGCATCTGCCGCATGTTTCGAAGTTATTTTCTGATAGGCGCGGCTTACATCATGCCATGTGACTTGAGCGCCGCGCCGAGCAAATGCGACACTGTACTGGCCCGGTCCAGCTCCCAAGTCGAGAATTCGTTTGCCGCCGAAGCCGTCGATCCGTTTCTCCAACTCATCGACTAGTGCGGAATTGAGATTCCGCCACTGGCCTTCTGCATATCGACTGGCATAGTCAGCCGGGATAGGATCCCAGCCTTTCTCCGGCTTGTGGAACAGACTGTGCAACCGGTTGATCAACTTGCCTTCTCGATCCCGGTCCTTTGAAATACAAATTCGTTACATCCTTGGCGTCCGGCACAGGTCTTCAATTTCAAAAGCAAGAACCCTTTCGAAAGGTAAAAATCAAAAACTTCCTCAGGCTTCGCAACCTCGAACGGGTATCCTCCGATCCAGTCGATCATGTCATGCCAGCGGCTCATCCCGCGGCTCATCTTGTGATACTCCGTCCATGATTGTATATAGCGTTCCGGGTGCAACATGATCATAGAACCCAATGCCGTTTTTATTTGCATGAGAGCGATCAAGCAAGCGGCGTACGGAATTTTCAGGAAAAGTGGCAGACGGTTATAGAGCTTTTTTATCCGTTTCCAAACAACACTCCAGTGCTGCTGATTGTTATAAATCGCGAGGCACAAGCGTCCCCCGGACGCAACCGGTAATTGTACGTTCTCCAGCGCCTGCCACATGTCGCCGGTATGGTGCAGCACACCCCAGGAATATACGACATCGAACGTGCCGATGTTTTTGAGGTATTGTGCGTCGAGGACAGAGGCGCGTTGGACTGTCCAGTTAGGATCATCGGGACAGTAACGGCGCCTTAACTCAGCAGTACACGACACTGATTGCGCGTCGTAGTCAAACGAGTGAACTCGAGCCCCAAGCCTCCGCGCGGCGAGGCTAAAGAGTCCGCTCCCGGAGCCCACATCCAAAAAACTCTTGCCGTGGAGGTTGCCAACCTGGAGGATCTGTCTGAGTGAACGTTCTGCCTCTTCGATCCGTTCGTCGTTAAGTACTCGGAGAAAACGGCGCCAGTTTTTTCCAAACTCAAAGCGATCTCGAGACTCGATTTCTTGATTGAGAGCCTTCACACCTTGATCTTTCCAGTTAGTTCATCCACAAGTCCGTCCCACAGCCCCCATCACGCGTTCAATGCTGAACCGCTCAGTCACTTCGGCCGCGCGGAGAACGTCTGCGCTGATCATCGTTCAACATCAGCCGTTTCACCGAGACAGCGAGCGCACTTACGTTGTTGGGCGGAACCAATAAGCCGTCCACACCGTTTTGTATAATCTCACGCGGACCAGTCGGGCAATTACCAAAAGTAATGCGAACTGCCCCTCCAAAACGGCCCAAACCGGTCGCCAGTACACACCGGTCGCTTCCATGGCGACGTGTGTGATCTTGGATCCAGTCTCCCAGGGCAAGTAGACCATGCGTCATTGCGACCGCGCTTCCACAGATCGACGACGAGGATCTCCGGTCTCCATCAGCTCCCGTTCGATCTGTCCACCCCGTAGAACACGGCAACGATGACACGGTGGCCGCGCCTGCAAAGCTCCTTGGCCAGGGACGCTATAATAGTCGACGCCGAGCTCCCCCGTGAATGAGATCCCTGGTTAGAAAGCAGCTCCTCATCCTTGAGGCCGGTTCCTCTTCCGGAGCACCAAAATGTTTGTCGCCGCGCCGAGGACTGTCGATAGAGCGCGTCTTACAGAGAGCGGCAGACATCGAGCGGCAATAGAATTGCCGGTGTAGAAAAGGCCGGAACTCTGAGCGGCGATGATATTCCAACCAGCCTCTCGAAAGAACCTGATCCAATGGGTGCGGCTGAAGTACCACTGCTCCGTGAGCCAATTACCTCTTTCACCATGGCGAGGTGGCAGAAACGTACGCGCTACTCTCTTCCATCGCGCAGCGCCCTGTGCCGAGGTCCATCTACGCTCGACGGCCGCGTATGCCGTCCGGGCGTGCGATAGCTTCCGAAGAACATGCGGATAGTAGGATAGTGTCGTCCAAAAGCGCCATGCCGCACTCGGAAGAACGTGTACTGCTATGCCGTCGTCCTTCAGCACACGTTGGATTTCCCTCTGAAACTCTCGCATGTGGGGAATGTGCTCGAGCACGTTCGAGCTGAAGACCACATCGAAATGCCGATCGGGAAACGGAATGTGGCGCCCGTCATAGTCGAGAACCGGCCAAACTCTCGCCGCTGCATAGTTGCTATCTGCCACGTCGATCGCCGATACGCGCAGGCCCAAGCGCTCCAATTCGCGAGCTTGAGCGCCGGTGCCCGCACCGATCTCCAGAAGGGAGGTATTGGAGGGAGAAATGCCTTGCTTCCGCAGGCAAGCAACGACTACCTGTAACTCGTACTCGCGCAATTCATGCGGGTATGCTAGCTTCGATCGGTCTATTTCGTCGGTCATTCCGAGTCTCTTCTTCTTGCAACAAAGAAAAGGCTAGGATTCACGATACCTTCCCCCATCCGACCCAAGATCCATTTCGCCCCATTCTTCAGGAAGCGCCGTAACGATCTTCCCGATCGCCAATTCACGAACGCCCTGGACCGCCATCGAAGGACGCGAAAGTGCGGCGACATTTCGGCGAGAAGTCTTTGCTCGTCGAAACTGGCTACGTGACCCCAGCGGTGAAACACATTGCCGCACGCTGGACACACGGTCTCACTGCCGCTTAGATCCTCCCTATACGGGACTGTCCCGATCAAAACCCCATCAGGCTTTAGGACGCGAGCGAGCTCCGCGATGGCGCTTGGCCTGTTCTCGTCCGGTATGTGCTCAAGCACCTCCGAGATGACGAGCGCGTCTACAAGGCCGGTCTCAACGGGGATCTTTTGCGCATAGCCAAGCCTGGCATCCACGCCGAGGGCCTGCATTCGCGCCACGGAAGCTTTGTCCGGGTCGACTGAAATGACCTTCCACCCGGATCTCATCATCCTCTTCTCGACTCCGCCACCGCCTATGCCGATGTTCAACACTCTCCCGTGGTGACCGACGGCGCGTTTGACAACTTCACGGGCCAGCGCGTCGTATCGCGGTTCAGCGAGGTCGAAGGAACGGATTCCGGCACCCTGAAAGTGCGTCCAGATCTTCTCTTGGTCCATGAGAACTTTCGCTCCCTCCTCTGCATCGGGATCCAGGATCTGCCGTCCCATTGAAATTCACTCTCCTGCTACGCGCAAGTGCCGAACCGAAAATCAGCAGGCACGCGGAGGTAACACGTACATCAAGGCGCTGTTTGCAGCGACTCCGGCGACACCAAAAGACGAGGAAAATACGAACGCGGTCGGAATGCACACCGCAGCCATGACCAGTCCGCAGGTGTCAACAATGCGTCGTTGTGATGCGCGAGGAGAGACTGGTTGAGCACTTGTCCGGCCAGGAAAAAACGGAGTTGAAAGACGAGCAACTGCAGCACGATGGCCACACTGACGGTGTCTCGGGCGTCGAACCGCCCGCGCTGCAGGAGCAACTCGACGATTGTGGTCGGAGCCGGCGAGACGACAATGACACATAGTATTCCGGTTAGGTTCGTCCTGCCGATGATGCGCCAAAGCTGCGGAGTATCTTGGCTTTCCGCCCGGAGGCAACCAGATAGGAAAACCGCGGCCCGCGCTCCGAAAAAAATTGCGTCTTAAATCCTCCGCGCAGCCGGCTCTCACCGGCCCTCAGGTTGACATTAAGACCCGTTACATGACACCCGCTCTCGCGCACCGTCGCGACTAACCTAACACAAGCCGCTCCTCCTTCGAAAAATGGACGTTAGGCCGCGGGCTGTATCATAACTATGAGTCTTTATGTCGAATATGCGATGCTTGCTGCCTGATTTATACATTCCGGTAGTATGACATGTACCATTCGGTAAATCTTTTGATGCCTTCTTCAATGGATGTTAAGGGCCTAAAGCCAACGTCTTTAATCAGATCGTCAACATCTGCATACGTGACGGGAACATCACCCAGCTGCAGAGGCAATAAATTCTTCTTTGCCTTCTTACCCAGACATCCCTCGAGCACTTCAATGAACTTTGTCAGCTCGACGGGCTTACCATTACCAATATTGTAGAGCCTGTAAAGTGTGCTGCTCGATGCCAAGTCTGGTTTGGGTACTGTGCGCACCACTCTGACCACACCTTCTACGACGTCATCGATGTACGTAAAGTCCCGCTGCATCCTACCAAAATTGAAAACATCAATTGGCCGGCCTTCAATGATCGCTTTCGTAAAGAGGAACAAAGCCATATCCGGCCTTCCCCAAGGACCATAGACTGTGAAAAACCTAAGTCCCGTGCAGGGCAAGGCGTAGGTATGGGAGTACGTATATGCCATGAGTTCATTTGCTCTTTTCGTTGCGGCATACAACGACATCGGATGGTCAACCTTGTCACGGACCGAGAAAGGGATCTTTGTGTTTGCTCCGTAGACGGAACTCGATGAAGCAAACAGAAGGTGCTGAACTCTATGGTTCCGGCAACCCTCCAGGACAGTCAGAAACCCTTCGATATTACTACTCGTATAGGCATACGGGTTGGTTAAGGAATATCTAACGCCCGCCTGTGCGGCCAAGTGTATGACGTTATCGAAACGCTCTTCCCTGAAAAGTTTTCCGATACTGTCCTTGTCGACGAGGTCCAACTTTTTGAATCTGAAATTTGGTTTTCCAGCCAACCGCCCGAGCCTACTGTTCTTGAGATTGACATCGTAGTACTCATTGAGGTTATCGNTCGAGGCCAATGACTTCTTCCCCGTGGGCAATCAACCGCTCGGAGACGTGATGACCGATAAATCCGGCTGCACCGGTAACGAGAAACTTCATACCGCCACTCTATTCACCGCGTAGATATAGATTCGGTATAACAGTTTTGTTTGCGAGGTCTCTCATGTTCTTTCCTGGATTAGACTTTTCCCGCTTCCAAACCTCACCGCCAATGCGAGGAAACCAAAGTTGATGCCGTACACGACAACATTCGCTGTCACTAGTCCATTAATTCCCATCAGTCGTATCAACACCGCGTTGCTCACCAGCTTCGCGATCAATCCGATCACTCCCGACATGAATAGCAAACTATATTGGTGCCGGCTTGAAACGACGCTGACAAGAACAAGAAATGAGAAAAAAAACGGCACCTGGAACAATCCATAACGCAAGATCTCCGTTACAGCTCGCGTGTCCTTCGCTGTAAAAGCACCTCTCTCAAAGAGAGCAGCGACACCCCATGGCGCCAACAACCAGCCGCAGACTACTGCGATGCTACCGATTAGCAGCAATAGATTTGTCCAATAGACAGCTATTCGAGCCACATGCTCTGAGCCTTTCGCCTCCGCCTGAGAAAACACCGGTAAAGTGGCTCGACTGATTGTTGTCCCGCCAAGTCCGATAATAAGGGCTACGACGCGATTGCCATAACTCAACGTCGAGATAGCGCCGGGACCAATGCGAGCTGCGAACAATTGGTCCACAACACTTGTGAGACCCATTAGCGCTTGACCAGCCACCATGATACCGAATCCC
>QHWY01000182.1:5869-46782 GCA_003223875.1 Acidobacteriota bacterium
CGGATTGTAATGTGAAACGTGGAACGTCCCATTCACCGCGCGGAACCAACCATGCTGCAAGGGCTGCCAGTTGACAGCCGAAGCCGGCCACCGTACCCCAGAGCAGAGTCTGGGCATCGACGCTGGGAGCGAATAACAGTACGAGCAAGAGCACAAGGGCGGGAACTGCTTCGAAGAGAGTATTTTCATGATAACGAGCGGACTGCATCCAAACTGAGAACAAGCTAATTGGCATTCCAAGCACCAGCACCGAGGAAAGGATCGGAGAAATTTCAAGCGCGTATTGAAGAGCCGGTCCCGAGAGCCCCGACACGGACGAGCGCAAACCAATCCGGAAACCAATCTCAGCGACGAACCACAAAGCCGACCCTAAGAGAAGTGTCATGCCGAATAGTTCGGCGCGAAACTGTAGCAGTTCATGGGGACTCTTTTCACGAATGGTGGCAGCTAGGGGCACCAGGACAAGGACCAACGCGGCAAACCAGACAGCGATCGGCCAACTCATGAGAGTTAAAACGTATAAGTAAGCGTCAACGATCTCACTGACGCCGTAGCGCCAGGCAATCGCCATCTCCTTGGCCGCCCCGGCAAGTTTGCCCAAAAAGACAAAGAGCGCTCCGAGAGCCATACCACGCGCTATCGCGTGATGGTCAGGATGTGCATTCCGAAGTCGTGATGTGATCGTGGCGCGTGACATCTTTAATGGTCTTCAAAATCCGCTCTGCTGCAGCTTTGCCACTTAGGATGGAATCTTCCATCGAGTAGTAGTCCCATCGCCCATATCGGCCCGCCGTGAGGATGTTTCGTGATTCTACGTAATCGATCAGATCCTGGAGATGCTTCTGCCGGTGTTGGTCGAAAATGACATAAGCGCATTCGATATCGATAATATGCCGAGTGAGGATGCGATCATCCTTGCGGAACATGCCGCACGCTTGCAAATCCAGAATTACACGGTCGAAGATCTCTTCTATATTGACTTTCTCCTTCGGCCGATGCGTTATTTCGATATACATCGAGCTTGTCCCTTCGGGTGCAACGGATTTTGAAAAGTTCATTGGGAATCCGACGCGCGAAAAGATAAATTGCTCCTCGGGGAAATAGATCCAATGTTGATTGCTGATGCCGGGCCGATTGATACCGACATTAATATTCAGCACCGAAACTGCACATAGCTGCTGCGCCTTCGATTTCAGCGAATCCGGTGTGTCTTTCAACATTTGATACAGGACGGGCAGCGGCAATGTCGAGACCAAGAAGTCATAGGGTTCCTCGCGGCCACTGGTTAAACGGACATACTTTTTTTTGGGATCTACGTACTGGACGGCCTCTTCTGTTTTCACATTTTTCACTGGCCGGCACAGAGCCTGAGGTAGAGAATCAATGCCTCCGTTTTCCGGGTACATGAATTTCGGGTTGTAACCCATCCCTTTGTTCGTTAATCCCAAAGCGCCGTCGACGACTTCTTCGAGCGTTGGCTTCGGAATCGACCAACTGACCCAGTCCGACGTGATGGTCCGAAGGTCCTGTTTCCAAAACTTTTCGTTGTACGGCAGCATGAAGTGTTTGGCAATCCCCCTGCCGAACGTGTGGAGTACCCAATCGTAAAAATTGCTTGAGTCACCGTTGCTGGCTTGCATGCTTTCGACAAAGCCCACAACACATTCACGAATGACATCGGCTGGAAGACCGTACGTGTTGGCCTGGAAAGGATACGGTGTCGTCGTCGATTTCGAATAGATCGCAGCGAGGCGCTCATGCGACTGGAATGCATGAGGTAAAAGGCGTCCGATGAGTTCCTTGGTGTAGGCGTTTTTCAGGTGAATTAGATGTCCGGTGCAGTCGAAGGTGAAACCGTCCTGAGTGAACGATCGGCAGAGTCCTCCGATCGCTTTCTCTTTTTCAAACAAGACAGGTTCAAAGTCGGCGAGGTGATACCCAGCACTGAGGCCCGCGAGACCGCCACCAATGATGACGATCTTCGCTGTCATGACTGCATATCCACTTTCAAAAGGAGGTAGGCCAACAGGCATGCTGCTGAGAGCGTTCCGCACATTGTTGCCACAGCCCATTCGAGACTAACGTGACTAATTAGAAGTGCAGTTCCGCTGAGCAGCGCGCCGACGATGTACGTCGTGATTGCAGTTTCCCGCACCGATAGCCGGCAGCGCCTCAGCCGCAAAGCAAAATGATCCGGGCTGCCCTTCGTTACCGGCATTCCGTTGCGCCAGCGAATCCACATGACCAATGCGAGGTCAAAAAGAGGGATGCCAAGAATAAAGACCGGACTGGCCACCGCCAACAGATTGGTGCGCGTGTAGCCCGCATTCATAGACAGCGATGCGAGCATGAATCCGATAAAGAGGCTACCTGCATCGCCGAGATAGATTTTCGCCGGGTAAAAGTTATACCGCAGGAAACCAAGAATCCCCCCACAGAGCACGATGCACAAGAACGCTATCGGCTCGCGTCCGGCGGTGTAGTTCGCTATAGCAATTGAGAAAGCTGCGATCGCAGCTACGCCAGAAGCGAGGCCGTCGAGGATATCGATAATGTTCAAGGCGTTCGTAACAGCGAGGATCCACAACACGGACAGAGGAATTGCGACCCACAACGGCAAGTAGCTCAGCTTGATGTAAGTTCCGGACTTGATCAGCACCAATGCAGCCAAGGTTTGACCGAGCAGTTTTTGAGCTGGGCTCAGAACCCCGAAATCATCAATCAGGCCAACCATCAAAGCGATCGTTCCTGACAGAAGAAGACCTAGTGTCTCAGTGCCGAAGTCTGTGAATACTCCAAGGGTCAGGAGGAAACCGATGTAAATCGCTAAACCGCCAAAATACGGCACTGCAATGCCGTGTTTTTTCAACTTGCCGTCGGGGCTGTCGACGATTCCAAGTTGCTCGGCTGCACGGCGCATCAGCGGTGTCCAGCAAGAGGCGAAAACGAAACTTAATAGGAAGGCAAGTCCATAACGAATCATGTTGTTATCGGCTGTTTTCCAGACATTTTCGATATGCCGATTCGAGCCCGGCAATGGCGGTGGAGACGTCAAATTCCCGAACGCGCTCTCGACCCTTCAGTCCCATTTTTCGTCTCAGGTCCGCATCGGCAACGAGCGTTAGCACGGCATTTGCCATTCCATCAACATCATGCGGCTTGAACAAGAAACCGGTCTCGCCGTGGACGACTGCCTCGCGCGCGCCACCGGCTTCGGTGGCGATCACCGGCAAACTACTCGCCATAGCTTCCGGAAAAACCCGGGGTAAACCTTCCCACAGTGACGTCAGGACCACAATGTCCAAGTTTCGGTAAATCTCCGGCATGACCTCGACGTTTTGCCAGCCCAATAGAGTGACATGTCGATCGATCCCATGCTGCCGGATACGAGCTTCGACCGCCGGACGCAGTTCGCCATCGCCGGCCATGACGAAATGAACGCCGCTCGTGTGCTCGAGAACTCGCGCTGCGATGTCGATAAAATCAGTTGGTGCCTTTTCTGGCTTGAAGCAAGCGACCATACCCACGACGAGCTTGTCCTGCGAGATGCCCCACTCTGTCAGCTTCGTTCGCCCTAGCGGCGATGGCGTATATTCGTCGATCACAATTCCCGAGCGCGAAAGAATCCATTCGCCACGCCGTATCAGGCCCAGTTTTTCCGCTTTTTCGGCATTTTCGTACGAAACGAACACATGTGCTGTCGTGATTTTGGAAGTGATGCGCTCGAGCCAAACATAGAATTGCCTCACCAGCGGATTCTGAAAATCGTTGAACCCGAAACCATGAAATGTGTGAAAGATGAAGGGAACGCCCGCAAGCTTTGCGGCCCATCGGCCAAGTATTCCGGCTTTTGGACAATGTGTGTGTACGAGAATGGGACGCTCCCGGCGAAACACGCGCCACATTTGGATCAAAGCAAGAATGTCTTTGATTGGCCGGACTTCACGGACCAAATGCGGCACCCAGACACGGGTCACGGCCGGAAGACGATTAGCCCAGTCCACGAGAAGTCCCTCCGGACCGCTGACCAAACCTAATTCATAGCGTTCCCGCGGAAGCCGCTCCAGTGTCATCAACGTAATCTTCTGTGCGCCACCCAATTCGAGATGAGTGATGACGTGGAAGACTTTCGCTTTCATACCAGCCAGGATCACCGAGGGTCGCCGTGGGATTCGGCCGTAGATAATGGACGTCCCAAGAGAATTTTCTCGTAAGGTTCTCGGAGTCGCGCGTCCCGGTATTTATTCACGATAGCTATGGCTTTGGCAGTGTATTGCTCACTGCTGGAAGTATCTCCAAGGTCCTCGTACCACGTGGCGAACTGCAGGTATCCCGGCACATAATTCGGCTCGTACTCGATTGCAGTTTGCAACTCGCGTAAGGCTTGTTCCCGGTTGCCTAAAGTGTAAAGAGCGCCGGCAAGATTCTTCCGGACAAACGGAATGAATGGATCGATGCTAAGCAGCTTCATGTCCGTTTCGATAATCCGATGATATATCTCGGAGTCGTGCTCGGAGTCTCCATTCGTGGATCGAGTGAGCGCCGCTTCCATGTGCACGAGAGGGTCTAAGGAGAGCGGATTTGCGGCCGCGGCTCTGGCGAAATATATGCGCGACAGCTCGAGCAGGTGGGCGTCCTTGGCTTGAATGGCCTTGTCCAAATAGACCATTCCCAGATTATCGAGAAATGGTGCGTGATCCGGCACGATGGCCAGCGCTTTGAGATGATATTTCTCAGCCCTCTTGAAATCGAAATTGTCGTATGCCTTGTGTCCGCGGTCATTGTAGTAAAGAGCCAATCCGGGAATTGCCACAGCGTGGATATAAATTGCGAGGATGAGTGCACCGGCCAGTGCAAGATGCGACACACGCCACTGCCGATGGATTATTTTTTTCTGCAGAGGAAGCGGATCTGCAAGCGATAGCACGATCAGGCCCGAGGCAGTTACGGGGATAGTCCAGCAATTGTCTACCAGAGCGTGCGTGCCCAATCCAACGGCCGTAAGCAACGCCGCTTCAGGAAAACATCGGTATTCTGGACCAACCGAATGGGCTCGCTGTGACATCTGATACAACAGATAGGCGAGCAGTAGAAATAAGAGTACGGCGGCCGGAATTCCGATTTCTGCCGCGTGTTGCAAATACTCCGAGTGCGCCATTCCTATTCGGACCATGTATCGCGCCACTTGGCCGTCAACGGGAAATGCGAAACGCTTCGATACATTGGAGAATTGTCCGAGGCCGACGCCAAGGACAGGATGTTCGGCGATGATCCTCAGCGAACTCAACCAGATTTGAATTCGAGCATAGTTATACGGATCAGACTCGCCATGTAATAGGAACTTTGAGACCAGTTGCGGAGCAACAATCACAACGACGACCAAAACCACAAGGCCTGCAAATAACCAAACGTGCCGCGGGATCTGTTTGCGAGAACGTATGGCTGCGATCGTGATGATAGCGATGATGGCGAGCGTCGCAGCGCGCGACAGGGTCTGGACGACTCCGAGCAGAAGCACCACGGCCGACAGCGCCGCCCCGATTCTCCATTTCGTTCGAATTCCATAAATCGCGGCGGCAACACTGCAAGCCAAGCCGATCAGTAAGAAAGTTGCAAAATAGTCTGCATTGTTAAGAGAAAAACCCTTCACCGGATGGCGATTCATTAGGAGATCTGGTATGAGGTGCATGAGATTGACTGTGATCACCGACGCCAGTATCCATCCTTTCCATGCTGCCGATTGGTATCGGTTGTAATGCGCCAGGGAAACAAAAGCACAAATGAAGAACGTGTACCTATACGAGAGATACAGGCTGTCAAAGTGAGAGCCCTGAATTCTCAAGACCGATACGAACATCACAAATAAGAGAAAAGCTACGAGTCCTAGAAACCATCGCGAAATCCGTACATCGGCTCTGTGGCAACCTATTGCGCATAGGATAGCGACGACGGCCAACATCGTCCGATAGGTAAAGAAAATTTCTGGCGCGCCACCGCTCCCACCGAGTGTCGTAACGACAATCAGGGAGGTTACACACAACATGACCGCGAGTTGGAGAGGAGACTCGATCCCAAGTTTTCTCAACACAAGAGCAATCGTCTACTAGAAATGATTAACAATTTTCGCCTTGCTCCCAGACACGTCAGGGCGTCCCAAGAGAGTGGCCTCGTAAATATCCGCCGGTCTGACGTCCCGATATTTGTTAACGATGGACAATGCTAAGGCCTCGTACCGTCGACTTTCCGCCGCATCTCCGCGCTCGGCGTACCACGCCGCCATGGTCAGATATCCGGGAACATAGTTCGGTTCGTACTCAATGGCCCGATGTAATTCCTCGAATGCGCGGCGCCGTTGTCCAAGGTTGTAGTAAGCGGTTGCGAGGTTCCTTCGCTGAAATGGTAGGTACGGGTCAATCTGAAGAAGCTGAGAGTCGTTTTCGATAATCGTCTTCTGCAAATCGTCATCGGAATGAATCTCTCCCGACAACGATTCGACCAACGCGTTTTCCATGTGGATACGTAGTTCTACAGATTGCGGCCGGGCCGCAATTGCACGAGCGAGATATTCACGCGCCGAGTTCAGCGATGTGCGTTCCGCGGGTTTGGAGAACTGCATGAAGAGTAGGCCGAGGTCTTGAAGAAACTCCGGATCATCCGGAACGATCTGGATGGCTGTACGGTGGAATTGCTCTGCGCTTTTGAAATCGCCTCGATAGGCTGCTTCATGCCCGCGTTGGTTGTAATAGAAACCTAAGCTTGGAACGGCGACGGAATGGATATAGACCGTAATAATGATCACAAAGACTACAGCCGACCGAAGGGGACGCCATTGTAGAGGTGCTTTTCGAGGCACCAAAGGGAGTGAGCCTCCCAGAGACAAGGCGACAAGTGATGAGGCCGTTACCGGGATGGTCCAGCAATTATCGACAAGAGCATGAACTCCAACGCCAGTCACCACGAAAACAGCGGCCTCATGAATCCATCGAGCTTCGGGCTCGACTGCCTTCGACTGTTTCGCCGCGAGATACACGGAATATCCCAACACGGAGAAAAGAAGCATTGCCGCCGGTATTCCCAATTCGGCCATGTGCTGGAGGTATTCTGAATGCGCTATTCCGGCTCGAATCAAATACCGTGCGATGTGGCCTTCAAGCGGAAAATTGAAGCGCTTCGAGGCATGAATGAATTGTCCGAAGCCCACCCCCAGAATCGGCTTTTCCGCGATCAGGTTGAGTGAACTTCTCCAAATTTGCAGACGAGCGTAATTGTATGGATTGGATTTATTGAAATCTAAGAATTTCGCGATCAATGAGGGACCGAAAACGACAGCCGCTAACAATCCTGAAAGACCCACGAATAACCACACGCGCCGCGGAACGCGTTTACCGGCGCGTTTCGCTGCCAGTATGAAGATCGCAATACTTGCAAGCGTTGCCCCACGTGAGTCCGTACGAATAATGCCGTACAACATGAAACCTACCGCGATCGCCCACATTAATTGCCGTCGTCGATTTGGGTCAAATATCGCGCCAGCGGAACCGATAGCAACGCCAATCAGTAAAAAGGTTGCAAAATAATCGGGATTATTCGGCGAGAAACCCACCACCCGGCTCCGTCTCATCAGAATATCTGGGACCAGATAAGCGATTCCGGCTGCGGCTGGAATTAACAACAAGAATCCCTTCCATCGGGCTGATTGATAATGGGCATAAATGGCTAGGCTGACAAATGCATATCCAAAGGAGGCGTAACGATACCAGAGCACGAATCCCTCGAAATGCGAGCCACCAATTCGGAGTACTGATACCAACATCAGCAGAAATAGAGTCACCACGACACCGAAATATGCTGGCGAGATCCGGTATTCTTCACGCAGAGCCCCAATCGTACAAAGGAGTGCGATCGAGATCAGAAGCGTGCGGTACACGAAGAATATGGGGTGGGTGGTATCGTTCGCGCCAAGCGTGGTGACGATGATCA
Organism: Acidobacteriota bacterium; assembly: GCA_003223875.1. GTDB lineage: Bacteria > Acidobacteriota > Terriglobia > 20CM-2-55-15 > 20CM-2-55-15 > 20CM-2-55-15. The sequence continues at coordinate 13,850 of QHWY01000182.1, forward strand.
GGGCGACGACACACGCGGTGATTGCAAGGTGCAGTCGAGTCTTCATTCCGAATTCGCGGAGCGTTGCGTCAAAACAGAAACCGCACGCCGACGGCGTAACAGTGAAGCATAGTGGACAGCGTTGTGTCGATCACTATAGCCGAGGTCGAGATTTGCACGCTTTAGGCGCCTGCGTTCAATCTCGGCAAGAGGAAAGGCAAGTTATTTACCACATGCAGATCCGTCGACGCGGGAGCCGGGAATGCGAAGCACCGAGATCAGCATCGACAGAAACAGGACTGCGACCAGTACGACCCGGTCTAACGCTATTCCGCACTCCAACTGACGTTATTTGTCATTCGAGCCGTCAAACGCGGCGCTAAGTTCAACATTTTGGGCGTTCGACGGGATGGACGACAGCTTGCATTACCAGCATCGGTTTTTGGAGTAAATGTTCGAAAAAAATATGAAAGTTGACAGGGTGGTGGCCCTTACCTAACATCCCGAACCGCGAAATGGATTTCGCGCAAACAAGGGCTGGCATACTGCCAAACAGGAGCAAAAAAATGAAGACAAATCGTGGTTTTTCACTGCTGGAATTGTTGATCGTGGTGGCGATCATTCTGATCATCGCGACGATTGCGATTCCTAGCCTGCTGCGTTCGCGGCAGTCTGCCCAAGAGTCATCGGCTGTAGCCCAGATCAGGACGATCAATACAGCAGAAATAACGTATCTCTCCTCCAATCAGGGTGCTTTCGGAGGCGTTCCGGAATTGATCACGCAAGGTTTGCTCGATTCGCGCTTTTCAGGTTCCGTTTCGGGCTATAGCTTCACCGTGACGGCTTCGTCTACCGATTACACTGCCGCCGCGATACCGACGTCGACCAATGCGGGCCGATTCGGATACTACAGCACTCCAGATGCGGTTATTCGTTACGCGACCGCGTCAAGTACTACTTGCGTTCCGTGCTTCCCGACGGCTTTGTCGGGTAGCCCAGTGCAATAACGTCTTGTTAACTTGTCGGCGCTGGGTTAAACCAGCGCCCGTCTCTCTGAAAATTGCTAAGGGGGGTCAGTTCATGAAAAGAAATCAAGGATTTTCGTTGCTAGAATTATTAATCGTCGTTGCGATCATCCTCATTATCGCGACGATCGCAATTCCCAGCTTGCTGCGCTCGCGACAGTCTGCTCAAGAGTCATCGGCCGTAGCGCAGATCAGGACGATCAATACGGCTGAAATAACCTATCTGTCATCGAATCAGGGCGCCTACGGCAGCGTCGCCCAACTGATCACGCAAGGTTTGCTGGATTCGCGCTTTTCGGGTTCCGTGTCCGGCTATAGCTTCTCCATCACGGCCTCGAGCACCGACTACACTGCCGCCGCGATACCGACGTCGACCAACGCGGGCCGATTCGGATACTACAGCACTCCAGATGCGGTTATTCGTTACGCGACCGCGTCAAGTACTACTTGCGTTCCGTGCTTCCCGACGGCTTTGTCGGGTGCTCCAGTTCAGTAAACATGGTAGGTCTGTAGCCGTTAAGGCTACAGACCTCTACGGGTGCCTTATGAGAAAAAATGGATTTTCTCTTTTAGAGTTACTGATCGTTGTCGCGATCATTTTGATCATCGCAACGATTGCGATTCCAAGCTTGCTGCGCTCGCGGCAGTCAGCGCAGGAATCCTCGGCGGTCGCACAACTCAGAACGTTTAACACAGCGGAAGTTACCTATATCGCATCGAATGCGGGGGCCTACGGAGATATTCCCTCGTTGATCACGCAAGGTTTGCTCGACGCTCGTTTCTCAGGCTCGATGTCTGGATATAATTTCACGGTGACTGTCACCACTGGTGACTATACGGCTCTTGCCACCGCGGTCTCATCCAATGCCGGCCGTTTCGATTACTTCACAAAACCCGATTACGTCATCCGTTACGCCACGGACTCTCTGCGGGCACCGACAGGACTGTCGGGTGAACCTGTTCGATAAACGCAACGCTTCTGCGCGCGCACTACTCTTATGTCTGGCGTTGGTTGCAGTCTGTTATGCGAATTCGATTCCGAATGCGTTCATACTCGACGACATTCTTATCGTTGCGGCCAATGAACGCATTCGGCATGTTCAGCCCGTCCAGTTTCTTCTCCAGCCGTACTGGGGAGATGTCAGCCACCTCGGGATATATCGGCCATTAACGATATTTTCCTTTTCTGTTGAATACTCAATCTGGCAGCTCTGGACCGCGGGTTTCCGCGCGACCAACCTTCTGCTGCATGCCCTGAACGGGTGGCTTGTGTATCTCGTTGCAAGCGGCCTGTTGGGTTCGCCGCTTGCAGCTCTTGCCGCGGCCGTCGTCTACGTGATCCATCCTGTGCAGACTGAGGCTGTCGTCAGCATTGTCGGCAGGAGCGAACTCCTCGCAGCAGCTTTCTTTCTCACCGCATGGCTTGCCTTTCGAAAAGGCCGGACCGCTTGGTCTGCGGCTGCATATTTTCTCGCGGTGCTGGCGAAGGAGAGCGCCATCACATTCCCTGCGGTTGTAATGCTCGAAGTTGCTTTTATCGGCGGAGGCCTTCGAAAAGTGAAGGAGTCATGGCGCCGATTTGCTGTATTGGCCGCAAGCGGAGCAGGATATCTGGCTTTGCGGTTTTATGTCCTTGGAGGTTTGGGCATTCCGCGAAATGGCCAGTACCTGAACGGCAGTGTCACTGTTTTTCAGAGATGGATCACTTCGGGCCGTGTATTCATTCAGTACTTTCGTCTCCTTCTTGCGCCGGTTACGGTGACAGGAGACTATGATTTCAATTCCGTACCGATCGCGGGACTTCGCGATTGGGACGCCTGGCTCGGGTTGACGTTGGTACTGGCCTTGGTCGTCGCCGCGGTACTCGTCGTGAAGAAGCGGCCCGCCTTCAGCCTCGCCATTCTTTTCTTTTTTGTGACATTGCTTCCCGTATCGAATTGGATCATGCCGATCGCGCTGCTCATGGCTGAAAGGTTTCTGTACACGCCGGTTGTTGGATTCGCACTACTTGCCGGTACGGCATGGGCAGCAATTCCAGACCGACGCTTGCGCCGGCTTATCGCAGGTGGCGCGATGACCGTCGCAGTGCTTCTATGTATCAGTCACAACTACGTATGGCGAGACACGCTCACGTTTCACGAAAACGCCGTGCGAATCGTGCCGGATAATGCTCGCGCACGGTTGGGATATGGTTTCGCGCTTTTGCGTCTGGATAAAACCAGCGAAGCGCAGGCTCAGTTTGAAGCAGGTCTTCGCGTCATGCCGCGGAGCGCGCCGCTGCTGGCTGGCCTAGCAAGGACAATGATGCGCATCGACAATGGATGCGATCGCGTTCGCCCTCTGTTGGTTCGAGCTCTCACCATCGAACCTGGACACTGGCAGAGCTTATGGGTGCTGGGTGATTGTCTCCGGATGGAGGGTAAAACAGAACAGGCTGAAGGGACCTACAGGCTCGCCGTCCAAAATTCAGATTTTCCGGATGCGGAACTGCTGTCTTCATGGGCGCAGATTCTTGAGACGATGGACAAAACTCCGACTGCAGTCGCCGCCTATGAACGCGCCGCGCTGATTGCTCCAAACGACGAACGCTTCAAAGCCAAGCTAAGGCAACTCACGAGTGCGCATTAGAGAGATCCATTCCCCTCCTCGCAGAGGAGGGGTGGCTGCGCCACTAAGAAAATATTGCGGAGCCACCGAAGCGGCGCAGACGGGGTGGTCAGACCGGACGAAATGTTTGCGCCGGTCTTCTATTGAGGCTTCGCCCTATCGGGCTCGCGCTTCGCGTATTGAGGCTTCGCCCTATCGGGCTCGCGCTTCGCGTATTGAGGCTTCGCCCTATCGGGCTCGCGCTTCGCGCCACTCCTCTGCGAGGAGGGGAATAACATTAGAATGCGTATACCAAAAGCGATTCGCCGATACGATCGATTGGCTTGTAAATCTTCCATGCGGGATTTAAGTGACTCAGCCGAGCTACGTAATGAGAGCTGATGATGTAGGTTCCCGGAGTCGGTGTTCGGATCAACATCTGCTCGATAACTTCTCTATCACGTACATTTCTGGGCAAACCATAGTATTGGGAGCCAGGGCCCTCGAAGGGGTTGAAGAACACGATGGTCACGTTCTCGAGCCGCCGCTTCCGCACGTACTCCGCAGCCTGCTTCACACCCTGTCCCCAATCGATATTGGAATCGTCCAGGAGCGCCGGCCCTCCTGCGGCGCCGCCGGCCATTTCATTGAAGTAGGGAATATAGTTCGGGAATGCAGAAATGCTCGACCAGGCGTGCCACACAAGCAGTGCTGCCACAACAGCCGTTCCCGATCGTGCCACCAGAAACTTCGGTACGATGCGGCTCACCCAAATGAAAACGAGCGGGAATATCGGAAGAATGTAGCGAACGCCGACTTGACCGGCAAGAATCGTCGTCGCCACCAGAAAAAGAGCGATGCTCACCAGCAGGAGCATCTCGCCCCAGCGGTTGATGAAGCCCCGAGTTGCTTCAATCGCACTAACGAGAACAAATACAATCGTGGGAAGCGTTGCCTTGAATGCGAAGGCAACCAGAAAGTAGTACCACCACCCTCCCGGCTTCAACTCTCCGAACAGATAAAACGGATAATTTTTCAGATGGTTGGCATTGACGAAATGCATGTTCCGGAAGTACAGGACTGGAGAGGACGAAAACAGATACGCCACTTCGATGACCAGCAGGGAAGCCGCGGCAATGATGAAAAGGCTTTTTATCTGCTTCCGCACCAGACAGAAGCCGGCAAGGACAAGCGGCAACAACGCGCCGGAGAATTTGACCGCCATTGCAGCGCCGAGTGCCAAGCCTGTAGCAAAGTCGTTCAGCCACGACGGCTGTTCCCCTCGTTTCCAAAACAGGTAAAGGGTCAAAACGCCGAAAGCCGCCACCGGAACGTCGGTGGTGACGAGCATTCCATGGGCGAGCAGATTCGGACAAAATGTGTAAAGCATCAGCGCGAATATGCCCGCCGCCGGGCCGAACATGTCGCGCGCCCACAGGAAAGTGACGGTGGCCCCCATCGCAGCGATGATGATCATCACCGCCCGGGACCAGAACAGCAGGCGGTCCGCGTCATTTCCGTAGAGAAACTTGAAGGAAAATGGAACTTCCATCCCGCCCTGCCAGCTTTGGTCCGAAGTATCCAGCGCCGGCCGGATCAGCAGAAGCGGAAATGCCGCGAGCAATTTGGCCAACGGCGGATGCTCAGGATTCATTCTAAAATCGCGTGTCTGCCAGTAGCTGTATCCGGCGGCGAGATGGATGGGCTCATCGGAAGTCGCCGACAACCGGGGCACAGCCAGCAGCGCCTGAAGACAAAACGTACCTATGAAGGCTATGGCTGCGATGTTTAATATTCGGGGTGCCTTCGTCATCTCGTTTCTATTGGTCGGGCTTTGCTATCTTAACTCCCTGCCAAATGATTTCGTCTTCGACGACGGTCCGATTGTCAGTTCCAATCCTGTTATTCGCGCGATCACCCCGATTCAGTTTCTCAAATCGCCATATTGGACGAAGCAGCAGTATGCCGGTATTTATCGGCCTTTCGTCATATTTTCACTATCCGCCGACTATGCGATATGGAAACGCTGGGCGCCCGGCTTCCGGTTAACCAACCTTGCAGTGCACGCGATTAACGGTGTGCTCGTGTTTTTGTTGTGTCAAAGCTTCGGGGGTGCCGGAATCATACCGTTGACCGCGATGATCATCTACGTCGTGCATCCCGTCCATACCGAGGCCGTAACGACCATTGTCGGCCGCAGCGAATTGTTTGCGGCTTGTTTTTTTCTCGCCGCCTGGCTGCTGTTCCGGCGAGGCCGCACCGCGTGGGCGGCTGTTGCGTTCCTCCTGGCCCTGCTCTCAAAAGAAAACACCATCGTATTGCCAGCGATCCTTATGCTGGATCGGGCCTCTTCCAAAGGGCGTGTTGCCAAAAGCCGCGAAGCGGCGACAGAAGCTAGACCAGGGCGTCAGCCCTGGTTTGATTTCACAGGCAAACAAGCCGCGAAGCGGCGGCAGATGCTTCAAATCTGCCGCCTCTCCGAGGCTGTGACATACATGAACACGAACATCCAGCGCTTGCGCGCTGGGCTATCTTCTCACGCCGCTTCGCGGCTTTGGGCAACGGCCCCCAGAGGAAGAGGGTGGGTAGGTCTTATACCGATGATTTTCGTCGCGCTGGTATATCTCCTCTTGCGTTATTCCGTACTTGGCAGCCTTGGAATTCCGGTCTCCGCACAGTACATGGGCGGACGGCTCACCTATTTTGAGCGACTGCTGACGTCGGGCCGTGTTTTTACCCAATACTTCATTTTGATCTTTTACCCGCTGAATCTCGCGGGTGATTACGACTACAATGCGATCCCGATAGCGAAGGCCGTGGATTGGGATGCTTGGCTTGGCCTTGTGTTAATTGCGTCAGTCGCAATCACAGCGTATTTTTATCGCCATCGCAATTGGCTGGTCAGCGTCGGTCTATCAGTTGTCCTTATTGCGTTTGTCCCCAGCTCGAATTGGATCATGCCGATCAGTATTCTTATGGCGGAGCGGTTCCTGTATCTCCCCTTAGCGGGGCTTTCGCTAGTGGGCGCAATCGCTCTCTCACAGCTCAAAGACGATCGCCTTCGCCGGCTGGTCGGCATCGGCGCAATAGCCACGGCGATCGTCCTTTGCAACAGCCATGATTATGTCCGGCGGAACGATTTTACGTTTTTCAGAAATATGGTTCGCGTCGTTCCGAACAGCGCAAAGGCGAGACTGGGATATGGCTTTGCGCTAACCAAGGCCGGTCGAAACGACGAAGCGGAGCGCGAACTTGAGGCCGGACTGCGGATCATTCCGGATTATCCCGAATTGCTGGCGGCGCTCGCTCTCGCCAGGACGACATCGACGAGTTGTGTCCGTGCGTGGCCGCTCTTGCATCGCGCGATAGAAATCGATCCCAAACACGCGGATACGCAGCGGCGTATGGCCGATTGCTACCTTAAGGAAGGACGAGTGCGAGAAGCGGAATCGATGTATCGCCAGGCGGCGCAAAGTATTCCCAACCCCGACGCCATGCTTTATTTCATGTGGGGTGTATCGCTGGAGAATTCAGGTCAGAGCACTGAGGCGGTGGCCGCGTATGAGCGCGCAGCGCTCATTGAACCCGACAATCCGTTTGTCCAACAAAAGCTCAATGCACTCCGCACGGTCACAGGTCGACATCTTGAAAACCGATGAAGCTGTCCATTGTCGTTCCTGTTTATAACGAAAAGCCCACGATCGATCAGATCCTCGAGCGGATCGGCAAAACAGCGTATGAGAAGGAAATCATCATCGTCGATGATTGCTCGAAGGACGGTACGAGAGAAATCCTTCGCCAGATGGAAATGTCGGGCCGTGTCCCCTCGGCTCGATTCCTCTACCAGCCTGTAAATCAAGGTAAGGGCGCCGCGCTTCGGACCGGAATTGCGGCAGCGACAGGAGATATCGTCATCGTTCAGGATGCCGATCTCGAATACGATCCTGCTCAATACGGAGTCCTGATTGAACCGATCGCTGCCGGATTGGCCGATGTGGTGTACGGATCCCGATTTCTTTCCGGTCCTCACCGCGTGCTGTTCTTCTGGCATTCCCTCGGCAACCGGGTGCTGACGCTTCTTTCCAATATGTTGACCGACTTGAATCTCACCGATATGGAGACGGGGTATAAAGCGTTCCGCCGGCAATTGTTTTCCAGAATCACGATTGAGGAAAACCGGTTCGGCTTTGAACCGGAGATCACCGCGAAAATCGCCAAGCTCCGCTGCCGAGTGTACGAAGTTCCCATCTCCTACTTCGGCAGAGATTACAGCGAGGGAAAGAAAATCACCTGGAAGGATGGAGTTGCCGCACTCTATTGCATCCTTAAATACAACCTGCAGCGCAAAAAGTAGCGGCGTCTAAATTGCGCAGTGTCGACGGTCGGCTTTGCCCATAAAGTGCATGATGTCGGGCTCTCCCGCTGTAGAAGCGGCGGTCTATGACCGCCGACAATACAGCGATTTGCGAGATCGCCGGCGGTCATAGACCGCCGCTACAGTGGCCATTCTCGACTTTCTGTGCAAAGCATCGACGGTCATAAAAAGTGTGAATGAATTGTTTCGCCGCGAAGCGGCGACAGAAGGTAGCCCAGGGCGTCAGCCCTGGGAAGACGTACAGTGGATCGAACAGCCCCAGAAGGGGGGCAGAATATGTCGCCCTTTCAGGGCTTTTCGCTGCGATCAACTCTGACCCAGGGCTTACGCCCTGGGCTACTGTTGTTGACGCCGCTTCGCATATCGCCTTATTGATCTGCGCAGTTCATTTAGCTTAATCTGAAAATTATGTATCATTGTCTCTGGTTTTGCCTCGCCGCGCTTTTCTCCACCGTCGCGGGACCTCAAGAAAAGGGGCTTTCCGACGTCATTCAGGGTGTTGAGAGTTCATTTGCGCGCATGAAAGACTTTTCGTCGGATTTTACTCAAATTTTTGAAGATGCTTTGAACCGAAAGCAGCAGGAGTCCGGTCATTTATATCTGATGCGGCCGAGAATGATGCGATGGGAGTACAAGAACCCGGAGGACAAGTTGTTCATCTCCGACGGCAAAACGGTTTATTTCTATGTGCCTGCCGACCGGCAGGTCAACAAGGAAGCCGTGAAACAATCGTTTGATGATCGGATTCCCTTGATGTTTCTGCTCGGACAGGCGAATCTTCGCAACGAGTTCACCCGGTTTGAGTTGCTCAACACGAAGCCGTTTTTTGAGGGCACCAAGGTCGTGCGGATGTATCCGAAGAGAAAAACCGATCTCCAGGAAATCGTCATGGAAGTGGATCCCTCGAATTACGAAATCCTCCGGCTTCGGTTCGCACATTCCGACGGATCGCGATCAGAATTCATCTTCTCGAGTATTCGCGTCAACACGGGCCTTCGCGCGTCAATGTTCGATTTCAAAGTCCCGCCAGGCGTGGATGTTGTGCAGGGACTCGGACAGTAAATCCGGCCATGGAATTTACCTGTAAGTACGCCAAGCCAAGCGGCGAGGTGGTCAAAGCCGTCTTTGTCGGACAGAATATAGATGAGGTCCGCCATCACCTTCACGAGCAGGGACTGCTCCCCATGGAGATCCGTCCTCGGGGTTGGTCTCTGTCCTTCCGTCCGCGGAAACGCCCTCAGGCCATCAAGAACGACGATTTCATCCTCTTTAATCAGCAGTTCGTCGCGCTCATCCGAGCGGGTTTGCCGATTCTAAAATCTCTAGATTTACTCAAAGATCAGATCCGTAATCCATTGTTACAGCATCATATAGTCAACGTTCGTGATCGCGTCTTCTCCGGTGCCTTGCTATCCGAGGCTCTCCGAGCCCAGGGAGTGTTTCCGTCCGTCTATACCGCGTCCATCTTCGCGGGCGAGCGCAGCGGAAGCCTAGTCGAGGTCATCAATCGCTATATTCAATATGAGAAGACGGTGCTGAGCGTCCGGAAGAGATTTCTAAATTCATTGATCTATCCGACGTTTCTGGTTGTCCTTGCAATTGTGATGGTTGGGGTGATTTTGACGTATGTCATCCCCAAGTTCGCCCAACTGTACGCGGACTTAAATACGCCGTTGCCCATCACAACGCGATTGCTCATCGCGGTTTCGGGGGCGATTCAGGCTCATTTGGCTCTGATCGTGCCGGTACTCGTGGGCACCGCGGTCGTCCTCAAGATTTGGGCGGGTACCGGCGGGGGCCGCCATTTGCTGGATGAACTGAAATTAACGATGCCGGTTATCGGGAACCTGTGGACGATGTTTTCTATGGCGCAACTTTCGCGGACGCTTGCGACATTACTTCAGGGAGGAATTCCGCTCGTTTCCGCGCTGGAAGTGGCACGTGATGCTTCAGGCAATCGCGTCATCGGCGATTCGATCCGGCAAGCCATGACCCAGGTTCGCGAAGGAAAATCGCTCTCCGACAGCCTACAGGAGACCGGGCATTTTCCGCATCTGGCATTGGAAATGATTAGAGTCGGAGAACAAACCGGATCGTTGCCCGACATGCTGAACCACGTTGCGGACTTTTATGACGAAGATGTGAACATTCGGTCAACCACCCTCCTGAGCTGGATTGAGCCTGTCATCCTGATCTTCGTTGCGGCCTTTATCGCGATGGTTTTGATTTCCCTTTATATGCCTATCTTCAGTATTGGAACATCAGTACAAACATGAAAGAAGTTTTGGAAAACAAAGAAAAGAATCGCACTGCCGCAAAGCAACTGGCAGAGAGGTACCGTTACGAATTTGTCGACCTCAAGGGCGCTCATCTCGATCTAGAACTCTTCCACTCCATTCAGGCTGACCTGATGTTCCGCTACAATTTCGTGCCGCTGCGAATGGAAGGCAATGCTCTCGTGGTCGCCATGGCCGATCCCAGCGACCTCGTCGTCGTCGATGAGGTTTCAGCGCTGTTGGGACGTCCGCTGGTCATCAACGTGGCGGCGCTATCGGAAATTCAGGACCTGCTGAAGAAATCCGAATCTTCGCAGCGCATGCTCGAGGAAGCGACAGAGGGGTTCAAACTCGATCTGATACGGGAAGACGAGAGCGGGGAAGAGACCATCACGATCGAGAAGATCACTCAGGGGGAGTCGAGTCCGATCATCCGGCTCGTCGACACCATCATCTTCACGGCGCTCGAACGGCGGGCCAGTGACATTCACATTGAGACAAGAGATACGGAAGTCGGTGTGAAGTATCGTATCGACGGCTCTCTAAACGAGGCGATGGCTCCGATCGCGAAAGAACATCACTCGACGGTCATTTCTCGCATCAAGGTGATGTCGGAGCTGGACATCTCGGAACGCCGTGTTCCCCAAGACGGCCGTTTCAAAACGCGGTACAAGGGACGGTCGATTGACTTTCGTGTCTCGATCATGCCTTCCATTCATGGTGAAGATGCCGTCATCCGTATTCTCGACAAGGAATCGATCAGTGACAAATTTCGAACGCTGAACCTCGACGTCGTTGGATTTTCCGATAACGATCTCAAGAAATTCCGCCGCTATATCAGCGAGCCGTACGGAATGGTTTTGGTGACCGGCCCGACCGGCAGCGGGAAGACAACGACGCTCTATGCCGCATTAATGGAGATCAGAAACGAAGAAGACAAGATTCTTACTATCGAAGATCCTGTCGAATATCAAATCCGGGGCATCACGCAAATACCAGTCAACGAAAAGAAAGGTCTGACTTTCGCTCGCGGTCTTCGCTCGATTCTCCGGCACGATCCGGACAAGATCATGGTCGGAGAAATCCGCGATGTCGAGACGGCACAGATTGCGATTCAATCAGCGCTCACAGGCCATTTTCACGACAGTTCACGCCAATAACGTCGTCGATGTTCTTGGCCGATTCCTAAATATGGGTGTGGACCCGTACAACTTCGTCTCGGCTCTCAATTGCATCCTGGCACAGCGCCTCGTACGAATGATTTGTGCAAACTGCAAGAAGCCGGTTCACTATGCCGACCAGATGTTGACCGAATCCGGACTTAAACCTGAACAGTATCGGGATTTCATCTTCTATGAAGGAGAAGGTTGCCTGGATTGCAATGGTACGGGTTATCGCGGCCGGACCGCGATCCAGGAGCTGCTCGATCTTTCCGATCACATTCGCGAAATGATCATCGAAAGGCGCCCTACATCGGAAATCAAACGCGCGGGGCACGATGAGGGCATGACGTTCCTTCGTGACTCGGCGCTCGAAAAGGTATTTGGCGGAATCACGACACTGAAAGAAATTAACAAGGTCACATTCATTGAGTAAGGGACTTGCCGAAAAGATCACGGATGTTTTCAAATCGCAGGTTCCGTTGTTCGCCTGCGAGCTGACATCCAGGCACATCATCGTCGCCGGCGTGGACCGCAGCCGCAGCGGAATTAAAGCGACGGCAGCCTCCGAATTATCTGCGGGTCTTATATCGACTTCATACTCGGAAGCCAATATCCGGAATTCCGAATTGGTACGATCGAGTATCAAGGAGCTTTTGGCCCAGGCCAGATTTGCCGGAAGTGAGATCGTGCTGGTTCTGCCGGACGATACGAGCAGGATCGCATTCTTAACGGCAGAGAACCCCTCGAAAAATCCGGATGAACAGCGCACCTTCATCCGGTGGAAGCTCAAGAAGACGATACCTTTCGATGTCGATTCCGCTCAAATTGCATACCGCATTCTCGGACCGCAGGGCGGGGGTGCCGGGGTGGAGATTCTCGTTGCACTCTCACCACGCGCCATTGTCGAGGAATACGAAAATCTGTTCGACTCGCTCGACATCCATGCCGGCATGGTTGTGCCTTCAACGCTCGCCGCACTGAATCTCTTTCGCGCGCCAGCCGGCGATAGTCTGGTTTTGAAGATCGGTTCGGACTGCGTGACGACAACCGTGTTCAAGGACCAACGCATTCAGTTTTACCGGCGCGTGACTGAGGCTTCTTTGTACGACGCGTCTTATCCTACCGTGATGTATTACCAGGACAAGTTAGAAGGGACCGGTCTCCAAAATTTGTTCGTTTGCGGCTACAATGCGGATATTCGCTCAGCATTATCTGAGCTTCAAGAAAAACTTGGCTTGTCTCCCCAGCGAATCGGACCGATAAATGTCGCGGACATTTTCAAGCCTGCACTCGGGAGCGTGCATTTAGCGTGGCAGAATTTGATCTAAATCTTTCAACCAGGGCTTTTCCGCCATACCGGCTCATCAATATTGCGCTGGTAATCATTCTTGCGGTGCTGCTGGTCGTCTCCGTCTGGCAAACGATGGGCTTTGTTCGTTTCTCCAGATTGGCGAATGTCATCCGGACGGCGGAAGTGGACACCCGAATCGAAGCGGAATCCCTGGGCAACCGCGTCGCTGAAATGGAGTCGCGGTTGGACCGCCCGGAGGCCACTGCCAAGCTGAACGAGATCGGATTCCTGAATCGTTTGATTGCGCGAAGGAATCTCTCGTGGACTCGGCTCCTGGCAGATCTCGAGATGTTGGTCTCCAACAATGTCCACCTTGTGAACCTGGCTCCGCAGATCGGTAACAATGGGGACATCACGTTGCAAATCGACTTACAAGGCCGAAGCATCAGCGACGTGTCGGAATTCATTCACAGGCTCGAGAAGTCGCCTGTTTTCCAAAATATCAGCGTCAGCACGGAGCAGAAACGTCAGACGTCTGCGTCAGTAGATATCGATCTCAAGCTTGCCGTCGTCTATCGTCCGGAAAGGGAAACACAGTGAGGAGGACCTACCGGCGGCAGCGGAAGCAGGTTCTATACGCAAGCTTGCTGGCCGTTATCGGTGTCGTCAATCTGCTGTTCTTTTTCATTCTCTATCAGCCTGCGCGTTCGGAATACTACCGATTGCAGGATTCCGTCCAACGTTTTCGCCGCGATATCGAGACGCGCCGGCAAAGAATCGACACCTTGGAACGGCTGAATGCTCAGCTAGCGACACTGGAGCAAGACCGTCAACGCTTATACTCGATGCATTTCATCCCGCGGAATGCGGGATGGTCGGAAATTCTGGTACGTCTCGACACTATGGTTCGAGAGGCCGGAGTACAAAACACCCACAAGGATTACAGTATTGATCAAACTCCGCAATATGGGCTGTATTCCGTTAAAATAAGGACACCGGTGCAGGGTGCATATCCGGACGTGGTGAATTTCATTAAGGATCTTGAAAGTTCCGAGACGTTTTTTATCATCAACTCCATCGATCTGCACGGCACCGATTCACCGGGCCCGGAATCGTCGGATATTTCGCTTGGATTGAATCTCGAGACGTTTTTCTATCAATGAATAAACACGATCGTCAAAAGTTCAGGATTCTCGTCGTGCTCCTGGTTGTTCTGGGTATGACCGCCGTGTTGGGCTATCGCATGAACCGGCCGTCGACAACAGCGGCCGTACAAGTTCCTGAGACGAAGACGTTCGCTAGTTCGCCGGCTCCGACCGATGCGCGAATCCGTCTGGATCTGATCGAAAGGTCTGAGGCTTCGAAGGAAGAGATCGGACGGAAAAATGTCTTCCAATACCAGAAGTCTCCTGCGCCTCCGCGTCCGTCTGGCCCGTTTGGACCGGGTGGCTCGGCGTCAGTGACGCCCGTGCCGCCACCTGTTCCGCCCTCCGCCGGCTTGCCGCTATCCGCGACCCGTCCACCAGGAGTCGCGGCGCCGCCCGGACCACCGCCCATCCCGCTCAAGTATCAGGGCTATGCCGTCGAAAGTTCTCCCGGCGGGCAGACGACGGCTTTCCTTACCGACGATTCCTCGCGCCATTACAATGTCACGCGCGGCGAAATCCTTATGGGGCGCTATCGCATCAATCAAGTCTCGACGGGCTCGGTTGAGATTGAAGATCTCGAGACCAATCGACGCCAAATACTGCCATTATTGAAGTAAACTCATGCACAAACACCGTCGAGATGCCGGATTTTCACTTGCAGCACTGATCTTCTTCGCGACCGCTGCCTCTATTCTTGCCGCAGCCGCCGTCCCCGCTTACCAGATGCAGGCCAAGCGCGAGCGCGAAAAAGAATTGATATTCAGGGGAGAAGAGTACGCGCGCGCAATCCTGAAATATAAAAACAAGTTCGGCGTTTTGCCGACTTCTGTCGATCAGCTGATCCAGACCAACGGACTCCGCTTCTTGCGCCGCGCCTACAAAGATCCCATTACGGGAAAAGATTTTCGACTGCTCCGATACAACCCAGATGGCACTATCGGCGGCTCCAAGGTGTCGCAGAACGCAAATCCCAAGTCTTTATTTGGCGAGGTGCCAATCCGCGACGAGAACCCTTCTACCCAACCACCGAGGCCTGACCGACCGGCACCCCCGCCTCCGGGTAAACCACCTGCCAGTCCGGGGATCTCTATTGGAAACCCTATTGGAAACGCCGGTAGCACGCCCATTTCGGCCCTCGGCATTATCGGTGTTGCTTCGGATAGTGATGAAGCCTCCGTCATGGTGTACAACCAACGTCAGAAGTACAGTGAGTTTGACGTCACGGTCTTCAGTCTACCCGGCGTGCAACAGCAACGCGGTCCACAGATTCCGGGCCAAGTCCCTGGTCAACAGATCCCGGGCCTACAGCTCCCGGGGCAACAGGTGCCCGGCCAGCCTGGAGTGCCTGGTCAACCACCGACGCCTGGTATGCCTGGTCAATTCTCCACGCCTGGAGTGCCTGGTCAATTCTCCACGCCCGGTAGCCTGCCGCCAAACGTTCCGTTCTCCCCTCCGATTCCCGGTTCGCCTGCATCGCCGGTTAAGCGGCCATGACTTACTCGACAATTCAGTTCCATCCCGGCCCGCGTGTTGCGAGCATCGTCTTGAATCGTCCGCCGCTGAACATCATCAACCTTGAAATGTTGGATGAATTGAATGCCGCATGGTCGGAGGTGGAAGACCTGAAGGCCCAGGTTGCGGTTTTCTTCGCCGCCGGCGATCACGCATTTTCAGCCGGCGTGGATGTCGCGGATCACATGCCAGGAAAAATCGAAGGCATGATCGAGAAGTTTCATCACCTGATTCGGCGGATCCGAAAATCCGACTGCGTCACGATCGCTGCAATTCAAGGTCACACTCTCGGTGGCGGCGCGGAGCTGGCTCTGGTGTGCGATCTCGTCGTTGCCACGACAGAAACCAAAATCGGGCAACCCGAGATTTCGTTGGGATGTTATCCGCCGGTGGCGGCCGCCTACCTGCCCGCCGCGATCGGTTTTCACAAGGCTTCCGAAATGGTTCTGCTGGGCGAACCGGTTGATGCGGCCGAGGCCGAACGCGTGGGTTTAATTAATAAGGTCGTCCCTCGGGCGAATCTGAACGACACCGTTGATGAGTACGTCGATAAGCTTCTCGCCAAGAGTGCCGTTGTACTGGCATTGACGAAGCGCGCACTGCGCGAAGGCGCCGGACACCATTTCGAGAAAGCCCTCGATCGCTCACAAGAGCTTTACCTGCGCGATTTGGCCCGGACCGAAGACATGGTCGAAGGTATGAGTGCGTTCCTGGAAAAACGGCCACCAGCGTGGAGGAATAGGTAGGAAGCAACGGAGCGCATCCAGTCTCAAATGTCGAATGTCCCATATACGATGTCAAATGGACTTGTCAAATTACCTAATGACCCAGCTACCCACTGCCTAAATCAACGATTGAGTGATTACGTAATCTGGTCGTTTGACAAGTGCATTTGAGATTCGACATGGGACATCAAACATTTGACATTTACAGACGGCGCATACCCGCCTCCGTCACTCTTCCAGCGCGTCAACCACCTCGTCGTAGTGCTCTTCAACCTTCACCTTCGGGAAGATGTGGGAGATCTTGCCTTGTTCATCGATGATGAAGGTCATTCTCTCGATGCCCATAAATTTCTTCCCATACATCGATTTTTCCTTCCAGGTTCCATACGCCTCGACGATGCTCTTGTCCGTATCGGCTAACAGAGGAAAGTTGAGGTCAAATTTCTTTTTGAACTTCTTGTGGGAGTCGACCGAATCAACGCTGACACCGAGAACAACCGCGCCGCGGCTCTTGATCTCATCGATTCCGTCGCGGAAGGCGCAAGCCTCTTTCGTACAACCGGGCGTATCGTCTTTGGGATAGAAATACAAAACAACTTTCTTGCCCTTGAAATCCGAAAGCTTCACTTTCTGGCCTTGGTCGTTTAACGCGGTGAAGTCGGGAGCCTTCTGTCCAACCTTGGGGGCGGAACTCGCTGCTTTCGACATTGTACTTCTCCTATAATGCAGATCGATGCGTGATCTGAAACGTCTTCGCGTTCTTAGAATTGATGAAGAACAGGAGAAGCATATCGAAGATGAGGTCGTTGTGGAAGAGCCGCTCGAAATTCGAGTCAATGGCGAAAGTCTATCCGTAACGATGAGAACTCCGGGCCACGATTTCGATCTCGCCACCGGACTGTTGTTTACGGAAGGCATTATTCGGTCTGGCGACGAAATCGGCACGATTGCGTATTGTCCTGACGAGGAGCAACCGGAATTAAAGAATGTCCTAAATGTGATGCTCAGCGACGCCACCCGCAGAATCGAATCCTCGCGCCGTCTGTGGTCGAACTCCAGTTGCGGCCTATGCGGAAAAGCGACACTTGACGCCATCCATCAGGTGTGCCAGCCGATCACGAGTGCCATCTCGGTCGCCTATGACGTCCTATATTCGCTGCCTTTGCGTTTGCGAAATGTCCAGGCCAACTTCGAACGTACCGGCGGGATTCATGCCGTCGCTCTCTTCGATGCCAAAGGCGGCCTAGTTCTTCTGCGCGAAGATATTGGACGCCACAATGCCGTGGATAAAGTTTTGGGGGCGGCGCTTGTGGGGCGTTTTCCGCTCGCGGAAATGGTGATGATGGTCAGCGGACGGTTGGGATTCGAGATCGCTCAGAAGGCTGTTATTGCTGGAATACCGATCGTGGCCTCGATATCTGCCCCCTCCAGTTTAGCCGTGGAGCTGGCGAATGATTTTGGGATGACCGCGATTGGATTCCTTCGCGGACACTCGATGAATGTATATTCGCATCCCGAGCGCGTCACGGCCTAAAATTCCCCTCCTCGCAGAGGAGGGGTGGCGCGACAGCCGCAAGGCTAACGCGCCGGGCGCGAAGCGCGAGCCCGATAGGGCGAAGCCTCAATTGTGGTCAGTTCGGCGAAACGTTTGCGCCGGTCTTCAATTGAGGCCCCTCTTCACCTTCAATTTAATTAAGGACGATCTTTCCAAATACCGCGCGCTCTTCCACAAGCTCATGCCCCCGTCTCACTTCCCGCAGCGGGAGAACTCGATCGATCACCGGCTTTAGTTGCCCGCGAAACACGCACTTCATCACATCGAGGAAGTCACGTTGGCTGCCCATTGTTGATCCAATGACTTGAACTTGACGGAAGAAAATCTGGCGGAGATCGGTCTGTGGAGCGAAGCCTGTTGTTGCGCCGCACGTGAGCACGCGTCCGCCGCGGCACGCCGACCGAAGACTGCGCACCCACGTGTCGGCACCGATATAGTCCACGACAACGTCGACGCCCCGTTTGTTCGTGAGTTCCCGGATCTTCTTATCGAACTCTTCGGTCTTGTAATTGATCAGCAAATCGGCGCCAAGCTGACGCGCTCGCTCGAGCTTTTCATCATTACTCGCCGTAACAAACACACGGCAGCCGGTCATCTTTGCGATTTGAATCGCGGCTGTTCCTACTCCCGCGCCTGCGCCTAGGATGAGCACATCTTCACCCGGACGGATATTTCCTTTGGTCACCATCATGCTCCACGCCGTCAGGAAAACAAGCGGGGCGGCCGCGGCTTCTTCGAAGGAGATGGAATCGGGAATCGGCAAAACAATGTGAGCCGGAACGGCAACGAGTTCGGCATAGGCGCCGTCTCTGTTTTCACCGACCATTGCATACGAAGTGCATTGACTTCCAAATCCTGCGGCGCAAAACTCGCACCGGCCGCAACTGATCCCGGGATTGATGGTGACCCGCTGCCCCACGGTTAGCCCTGAAACATCCGGTGCCATCTGTCGAATAATCCCCGCCGCATCGCTTCCTACAATTTTTGGAAGCGGGACTTTGATTCCCGGCATTCCCCGGCGCAGAAAGATGTCGATGTGATTGATTGAAGTGGCTTTAACTTCAATGAGAACCTCGCCAGGCCCGGCCTTCGGTTCCGGCACTTCGGTGTACTCCAGCACCTCGGGACCACCATGTTTTTCAAAAACGACTGCTTTCATGAGCGGCCCTTAGTCTATCCTACGCGACATGAGGAATAAAAAAGACGTCTCGACAATTGCTGTTATTGGCGCGGGCACTATGGGACGCGGGATCGCTCATGTCTCGGCCCTGGGCGGTTTTCAAACGGTATTGAATGATGTTTCCGATGAGCTTTTGCAAAAAGCACAGACCCGAATCCGCCAGGATCTACACAAAGCAATCAGCCTAGGGAAGCTCGCCGATTCCGAGATGGAGGCAGCCTTCGGCCGCCTCACGCTCGACAACAACATGGACCGCGCTGTAGAAAACGCCGATCTGGTCATCGAAGCCGTGCCAGAGAGAATCGATTTGAAACTCGACGTTTTCTCCCGCCTCGACCTGGCGTGCGCGTCCCACGCCGTTCTCGCATCCAATACTTCCTCGCTCAGTATTACCGAAATGGCCAACGTAACCCAACGGCCGGACCAGTTCATCGGGATGCACTTCTTCAATCCTGTTCATAAGATGAAGCTGGTCGAGATTATTCGTGGCCTGGAAACGGACGATTGCACGTTCGGTATCGCTGAAACCGTAGCTCGAACAATGGGCAAAGAAACTGTTGAAGTGAAAGAATCCCCCGGCTTCGTGACTTCGCGGATCAACGCCCTCATCGGCAACGAGGCGTTTTACATGCTGCAGGAGGGAATCGCCAGCGCGCGCGACATCGACAAGGCGTTGAAGCTGGGTCTAAACTACCCGATGGGACCATTCGAAATGATCGACCTCGTCGGACTCGACACTCGGCTGAGCATCTTGAATTTCCTTCATCAAAGCCTTGGCGAGAAATATCGGCCTTGCCCTTTGCTGGTCAAATACGTCAAAGCTGGGCGGTTGGGCAAAAAAATCGGAAAAGGTGTCTACGAATATCCTCCCGAGGATTGATTCTAAATTCGAGCGCAGAAACGGCTGTACGGAGATCATGCCGAGGAATCCTCGTGGCAGATGGATTCGTCGGAAATGTATTGCCAAGCCGTTGCTAGGTTCCGGTGGTTTTGACAGCCTGGAAACTCTGAATCATTCTCTTATACGGTGAACCTGTCACGTCCAGGCTAAACACCTACGTACAGATGCGTATGACGGAATCGCTCCAATCGGTAAAGCCGGAGTCTGTGAGAGCGCGGGCCTGAAAAACATAGGCCATCCCCGGAGTCAGGTCCTTAACCAAGGTAGCTGGGCGCGTTGTCGCAACGGGCTGGGTCGTCCACGCATCCGGCGCCTCTTCAGTACCGGCGGCGGCCCAGCGCAATTCATAGCTGTACGCCTTTGGCATGGCGATAAGCGTAACCAACAGTTGCCCGCTGTTATTGCCGGGAACAATCTTGCGGATCGCCTCGGATAATGGCCGAGTCTGGGTCCGTGAGGTGGACGCGGGCTGAAATCCGCTGGACAAGAAGGTAGGCAGGTCGCCGTTGCACTCTATCTCAACGTAATGCGCGAACTTCAGCAACATGTGGACGACGACTTCACCCCGTCGCTTGCGCTCGGCAAACGCTCGCTTGCTGCCATCGAGAGCTTCGGCTATCGCCGCAGCGTAACCGTCGATCTCCGCCCTGAATTCCGACAAATCGACCGGCAGCCTCGTGTAGGCCGGATTACCGTTTAATCCCGCATAAACGGCGTTCACACGGACCAAAAGATTGGCCGGCGTCGTCCGCACAAAGTCCAGTAAGGCCTTGATGCGACGCATCTTTCTCTCTTCCTTTTCTACCGATAAAGCAGGCCGATCCTAGCACGTTCTTTTTGGCGGAGCAACGTTGTTCATGGAGAAACAAACTTGTTCATACGGAAACAAGCTTGTTGGTGTAAATACAATGTGGTTTTCACAGGAACAGTCTTGTTCCGGCATTTTCAGCCTTCGCTCCGTGGGAACAGTGTTGTTCCCACGTTTCCAACCTTAGGTTTACTGGAACACCGTTGTTCCGCGACTTGTTTTGCTGGATTTGAGGAAACAACGTTATTCCGGTGCTTGGTGCACTGGATCTGCGCGAACAGAGTTGTTTTCACAATCCTAACGTTGGATCTAAGAGAACAGAATTGTTGGGGCGTTTGTAAGGTTGGATCGGCACGAACAGCCTTGTTCCAACGTTTGCAGTGGCGCATCCGCGAGAACAGGATTGTTCCCGCAATTGGCGTCAGGCCGGCTCGAGATAGGAATCCCACAAGTCGAGGTAGACGACGTCTTGCGGTTTAGCTTGGGCGCCCCACAATTCGGGAGCCTCGAACCGAACGGAATAAACGTGCTGCGGATTTTCTCCTTGAAAGGCTGCGTTGGTGTCGGGTAAGGGGAACACGCCCTGATCTCTCTCAATCGTGCCGGCGTGACCTCGCGCGTAGCGGGGCAGGCGCGTGTGCCCGAGCGGATGCATGTTGCGCGCTCGGACACGCTGGCCGGCGGCAAACCGGGGCGCGGCGCCGGCGCGATTGCGGCCTTCGAATCTTGCCTTGGTGAAAGTGGAAGCGACGTCCTCGGCTCGCAGGGCGGGCGTCAGCTTGGGTGAACCTTTGGCCGGTTTTCCGGTTTCGATCTCGGTAGGCGTGACCAGTTTGCTTTCAATGAGCTGCTTGAGGATAACGTTGAACCATCGCTCGTAATAGCTCATCGTCAAGTATTGGGCCGGAGGCAGCCTCTCCTGGGTCCAACGGGTATTGTCCAGATTCCATTTCCGCCATGCCGCGAGCGTGCGATTGAAGCCGTACACTCGGCCTTCCCAACGCGCGTGAAAAACGGGCTCGTTGGTTTCGATGTGGATCGGTCCCATGTCTTGCATGCCGCCGACGTCGTGCACGCCGTTCATCATTTCCTCCGCGTCTGGCTGGATGAACCAGGCGAACTTACGTTGCGCGTGCCGATCATAGAATCCCGTGTAACCAAAGCAGCGAGTTCACTCTCGCTCAACTGTTCGGTGCCGGGCGGGCGTTCCGGCAAAACCAGGTAGCGCAGTTCTGCCGTACTGTCCCAGACACGCACCTGCACGTCCTCCGCGAGTTTCAAGCCAAATTCGCCGAGAACGCCTCGCGGGTCGATCACGGTACGCGAGCGATAGGCAGTAGACTTGTACCAAACGGGCGGCAAACCGAGCACGGACCACGGATAACAAGAGCACAGGGTGCAGACGACCACGTTGTGCACCTTCGGTGTATTCTCGATAACGCGCATGCTTTGACCCTGCTGGCCCCCCAAGCCAAGCTCCGCAATCGCAGCATCCGCATCGGTCAGGAGACGCCGCTTGTATTCCGCATCCAACCACGCGCGCGCCACAATGCGCGCGCCGATATGCGGTCCGACTTTGTGCTCGTAGGTGTCAACGATCGCATCGAGTGCGGCTCGATCGACCAGGCCCTTTTCAACAAGCAGGGATTCGAGCGCCTTTACGCGAAGCGTCAGATCCGAAGGAACCGCTTGATGGTCGTGATCGTGGTCGTGTTCTTGCGCATGTTGCGACTCCCCACCCTGTGGGTTCGCGGCGAAGGCCGCCGCGCCGGCCGCCGCGCCCTTCAAAAAACGGCGCCGGGCAAGTGAAGGTTTTTTCGATTTTGCCATAGCTGCTTTGCATGTTATGAGCAAAGGCCAGATGTGTCAAATCAGGACCTGTATCGGTAGTTTGCGACTCACCTACGCCTGGGTCGATCCGCCGCAAATGCTGATGGCTTGAGCAGTAATCTTGCTGCCGGTTTCGGCGGCAAGGAATGCAACGAGATTCGCGACCTCGCCAGGTTGGACCATCTCGCCCAGAGGGACGCGAGACATTGCCTGTTTTTTGAATTCTTCGACCGTGATTCCTTCCGACTCTGCAATATCGCGCATTCCGGCGCGTGCCATTTCCGTATCCGTCCACCCGGGACAGATTGCGTTCACCGTGATCTTGCGCGGCGCAAGCTCGAGCGCCAACGCGCGCGTAAAGCCGATGAGGCCGGTCTTCGACGCGCAGTACGCGGTGTAGCCGGGCACGCCGAATTTGCCCAACACGGAAGAGATCATGATGATGCGTCCGCCGTCCGGCATGTGCGGTACTGCGGAATGGGTGACGTAATACGTACCGATGACGTTGGTCTGAATCACGTCGAGCCATGCCGCAGTATCCGGAAAGTCCACAGGAATCACACCGGAAATCCCCGCGTTGTTGACGACAATATCGATCTTGCCAAAACGATCGACTATGCGGCGTATGCCCGCATCGACACTTTTCGGATCACGAATGTCCATCGTCAAGGCGAGCGATCGTTCCTGCGGGAAATCGCGGATCGGCGACCGCGCGCAAAGCGCGACGTCCGCGCCGTCTTGGTGGAGTTTCTTGGCAATCGCGAAGCCGATGCCTCGGCTCGCCCCGGTTATAATGGCAACCTTATTCATGAACATAGATGGCAAGGTAGCATTAATCACCGGCGCCGCAAAACGGATCGGGCGGGAGATCGCGCTCGAGTTCGCCCGAAGAGGAGCGCGGATCGCTGTCCATTACCGAACCGGCGAGGTTGAAGCAAAGCAGGTTGCCGGCCGCGATGGCGCCGTGTTTCAAGCGGACCTGAGGGATGCCTCCGCCGTCGAAAACATGTTTCGCGGTATTGAAGCGAAGTTCGGCGGCCTGGATATTCTCGTCAACAGCGCGTCCGTATTTTCCCCCGCAACGGCAGACGATGCGACCCCGGATCACTGGGACTCGCAAATGGATACGAATGCCAAGGCGCCGTTTTTCTTGGCTCAGCGCGCGGCGCGCCTCATGCGGCCGCGCGGCGCGGGCAAAATCATCAATATTGCAGATGTCGCCGGCGAGTTGATATGGCAGGCATATCTGCCGTACAGCGTTTCAAAAGCAGCGTTAATCGCCGTCAACCGCGGCCTTGCGAAAGCCTTCGCGCCCGATATCCAGGTGAATGCGATCGCGCCCGGACCGGTCTTGTTTCCTGCCTACTATACGGAAGAACAGAAGCAAGCCGCCATCGATCGCACGCTCCTCAAACGCGCAGGCAGTCCGCAAGACATTGTGAATGCCGTGATCTTCCTCATCGAGAATGATTACATCACCGGCGAGATGATCCACGTCGACGGCGGCCGGCACATTATTTAATGCCCATCGGCCCATGCGGTTATACTTCAAACAGAGGTCCTTTATGGGCATGTTTCAGGTCAGAGTCAGCGTGGCGAATCCGAGCGAGCGATCCCGTTTTTTCGAGGAAGATTTTTGGGTCGATACCGGAGCGCTGTACTCGTTCATCCCCGAAGATCGTCTGAAGGAAATCGGGATTCAGCCATTGTTGACACGGGAGTTGATTCTCGCCGATGGACGTCACGACCGGGGTTTTCTGAGAGAAGGTGTACTGACTGTCCCACAATTAAATGAGTCGCTGACCTGCCCGGTTATCTTCGCCCCTAAGGATTCGCTCTACTTGCTCGGCGCGACTGCCCTCGAGAATTTCGGCGTCCAAGCTGACCCGATCACGCAGCGGCTTAAGCCGATAGCTGCTGTCATCGGCGGATTTCTTGCATCCGCTTCACAACCACCCTCCACTGAAATTTAACTGACGGGTGCGCGCTTCTTGTGCCAATCGGTCGCTTGTTGATAAGCGTGGGCTAATTGCAGGATGACACCTTCGCCGCCGTGTGGTCCGGTGATCTGCAAGCCTATGGGGAGTCCATTGCGCGTGAACCCACAGGGAACCGAGATGGTAGGCAAACCGTACCTATTAAATGGAGAAGTGTTTCGCAGTGTGAGGCGGCGGATATCCGAGATATTGTTCGGGACCGCCGGATCTCGATAAGCCGAATCGAACGCAGCAATGGTAGGCGGTGCGATAGGAGTTGTGGGTGTGACGATCGCATCCACCGTTTCAAAGGGCTGGCGGACCGCTCTGCGGAGCTGCGCAAGCTCGCGCTGGGCGATGATGTAGTCGACAGTCGAAATATCGGCTCCGCTGCGGATCTGACCGAGCGTAGGAGGCTGGTATTGTCCTGGTGACTTTGCGACAAACTCCGCATGGTACGCATATGCCTCTGCAGCGATCACCGTTCGATCCGTGATCTTGTTGACGGGCAGCGCAACGTCTTTAGTGCTTGCCGTAAGCTTTCGCAGAATGCTTAGCGCCTCATTAACTCCGGCTTGAATCTCCGGATCTACTGATTCAAAAAAGAAGTCCCGCGATATTCCCAATCGAAGCTGCGCCGTTTTGCCTCGCAGCGCGCTGAGATAATTGGAAACGGCGATCTGCTGGCTTGTGATCTCTTCCGGATCGTAACCCGCAATCGCCTGCAGCATGATTGCGGCATCAGCGACACTGCGAGTCATCGGCCCGGCATGATCGAGAGACCAGGCGAGAGGAATCACACCGCGGGTGCTCACCAAACCGTACGTCGCCTTCAGACCCACAATTCCGCAGTAGGCGGCCGGCTGTCGGATCGATCCCCCCGTGTCGGAACCCAAAGCGCCAAAGCACAGTCCTGCTGCCACCGCGGCAGCAGACCCACCCGATGAGCCGCCGGCGACATGGCCTGGTTCCCACGGATTGTGAACCGCGCCAAAGTGACTCACGGTAGAGCTGCCGCCATAAGCGAATTCGTGCATGTTGAGTTTACCCAAAAGCACAATTCCGGCAGCCTTCAACCTCGTGACGACTTCAGCGTCTTTCTCAGGTACTCGATCTTTGAATACGGCGCTTCCTGCGGTTGTCCGGACGCCTGCCGTGTCGAACAAATCTTTGAGCGCAATAGGGACACCGTGCAGCGCGCCGCGCCATTTGCCGCGCTGAATTTCCTTCTCCGCCTCCTCGGCCGACTTCATTGCCAGGTCGGCTGTCACAGTGCAGTACGCGTTTAACGTCGGATTGAACTTCTCGATCCGCTCCAACATGATCCGAGTGACCTCAACCGGCGACACCTTCCGGGTGCGAATCAGTTCGCTCAATTCGGAAATCGGCAGGAATGCCAAGTCATCGCGGCTACCTCTGGCGGTAGCACCAAGGCTCGCCGCAGTACCGATACTCGCTTGAAGGAATTTCCGACGCGACATATGCATGGCTTTACTGAAGATTGAAATCCAACCGGATTTCGCGCTGAGAAAAATCGCGGTGCTGATCGGTGATTTCGATTGCGCGGCTGGTTGGAACGAGTGCGTTCACCAGATAAGCGCCGAGATCGGTTTTGTGATTGTTTCGAAAGAACAGGACATGATGCCCGGGAGTACCCCGCCACGCCGTACGTGCCTGGATTCGGATGGTGCCTATGCCCTCTTGCATGTCTTGAAAGGAAGGGAAAAGAGTGCTAACGATTTCCAGTCGCCGCGGTTGGCCGTCCACTTCAAACACGCAGTCATCGAGCAGTCTCTTCGCGTAGATTTTTCCTTCCATCGCGGAAATACTGCCATCGTGATCTGTGTTGATTAGCGCGAATATCGCCGGCGCCACGTCTACTCCAGGCGTCAGATCGATTTTTAAGAGGATGTGGTCGGTGGCGAGCGCAAATCGTGTGGCCTGGAGATACTCATCGAGCCGATGCGCTCTGGCTGCTACCGGCACAGCAAGCAGGATGACGGCGGCCGCAAATATTCCCCTCCTCGCAGAGGAGGGGTGGATGCGCCGAGCGAAGCGAGGCGCAGACGGGGTGGTCAGGTCGGCGACATTTCGGCCGGTCTCACCACCCCGGCGCTCCAGCCTGCGGCTGTCGCGCCTCCCCTCCTCTGCGAGGAGGGGAATGGCTTGCCCTAAAATCTTGCCAAAAAACCAACGAGTCACGGCTTGATCACTTTCGCACCGTAATCATTTGTAGGGTCGCGGTAAAACGTATGAATGTGATCGGTGCCGTCGCCGATTGGCGCGTATTCAATCATCACTGTCGGACCTTGGATGCGGAAGTACGCGCGGCTTCCGTTGATGGTTCCTCCGCTCCATGCGAAGTAGGTATCCGATAAATGACCTTCGATCTCGGCCATTTTGGGCCGAGCGCTTTCCGAGTTGATGATGCCTACCCACTCACGGATGAGATCGAGCAGCATGGTTCGCTGAGCCGTCGTGAATCCGGATGCGCGCACACCCTCAGGTTGAATCACCTCGCCGTCGTGACCGGGTCCTGCGACGACGTCCTTCACTTCGTAATTCAGAGTCGCTTGCTTTTGCTGGGCCGCGCTCAGGGCATTCATCAGAGCAAAAGCTTTGTCGTTCTCATGACCCAGCGGCCGGATCGTCTGGCCATTAAAGGTGTACATGGTGGGCTGAGAGCCGGTGTGGCTCGGCGTGAGGACGTTCTCCGGGCCGGCGACGGTGACGTTGATCGCCAGATGATGTCCGCCGAACTGGATCATCCATGGTTCGCTCGCGGAAGGTTTGCCCAATATCGCAATGTAATACTCGGCTCTTCCAAACCGGGTTCGAGTCGCAGGTGGACGTCGAGGCGCAGTTGTTCGCTCCAGTGTTTCATCGCCGTTGACGATGTTGATCACCTTCTCGTAACCGGAGGGGCTCAAGGTCGATCGAACGAGCGCCAGCGCGGCCTCCTGTTGCGCAGCGGTCAAGGCGCCGAACTTCAAGCCATTGCGTTCTGTGGCGCCACTCTGAAACACCGCACCTGTGGGAAGGTTAGACCAGTTGGAGCGCGTGGTCTTGTTCAACGGCAGGTCGACCTTGGCTCGTTGAGCATCGCTGAGCATCGCGAGAAATGAATTTGCGGCCGCCACGGCCTTCTGTGTCGTATCGGAAGTTCCCGCGCGCTGACCGGAATGCGCAGCCAGCGGCAATGCGAGCAGCACCGGCAACAGTACGACACGATGAATTGTCATAACCACCTCGCGGTTACGGATCAGGTAAAAAGTGTACTGGATTATAGATCAGAACTGCCCTCCTAGGTTAGGAGGGCGGCACATTGCGCGAGGCGATAGCGTCGCGCAATGCGGGTGGTTCCTGAGGAACCACACCCCGCCTCGCTCCTCACTGCGTTCGGGCGCGGCACCCCTCCTAACTTAGGAGGGAGTTGCGGCTACAGCCGCGTCCTGCGACACTTTCATTTTCTTGTTATACTTCCGCGCGGAGATTTAAATGCCGAAGGCAAAGCCGTATGTTCGGCTGACTCAACCGCTTCTTCGCGACACGCACGGCAGCGGGGGCCTGCGCCCGGCCACATGGGACGAAGCTCTGGACCGGACGGGGCATGGTCTCAAAACCGCGTTGAATAAGGGTGGCGGCCGGTCATTCGGCATGTTCAGTTGCTCGAAGGCGACGAACGAGATGAATTTCGTTGCGCAGAAATTCACTCGCGTCGTGATGGGAAGCAACAACATCGATAGCTGCAACCGTACCTGACATGCTCCGAGCGTCGCCGGTCTGGCGATGGTTTTCGGAGCAGGCGGCGGTACGAACTCCTATCAGGAGATCGAAGAAACGGATGTGATTCTTCTCTGGGGATCGAACGCCAGGGAAACGCATCCGATCTTCTTCCATCATCTCTTAAAAGGAGTGCGGAACGGCGCGCGCCTCTATGCAATCGACCCGCGGCGCACAAGCTCCGTTCAGTGGGCGGATGTATGGGCGGGTCTCGATGTCGGTACCGACATCGCGCTGGCGAACGGCGTAGCCCGCGAAATTATTGCGGCGGGTTTGGAAAACAAGGAATTCATTCACAACGCGACTACCGGCTTCGACGAATACCGCCGCAGCGTCGAGCCCTACACGCTCGATTATGTCGAGCGCGAGACCGGAGTTCCCGCTCACGTGATTCGGGACATGGCGCATATGTACGCGCGAGCCCATCGCGCGATGATCTGCTGGACGCTGGGCATCACCGAGCATCACAACGCTGTGGACAACGTTCTCGCCCTGATCAACCTCGCCTTATTGACCGGACACGTCGGCAAATACGGCAGTGGGCTGAATCCGCTTCGGGGGCAAAACAATGTGCAGGGCGGCGGCGACATGGGTGCGTTGCCGGATCGCCTGACGGGTTTTCAGCACGTCGAGAACGCCGCGTTCCGTGAGAAATTCGAAAAGCACTGGAGCGCTAAGATTCCGGCGCAAAAGGGGTGGCACCTCTCGCAGATGTTCGAAGCGATGGAAAGAGGCGAGCTGCGCGCTCTTTACGTCATCGGAGAGAATCCGTTGCAGTCAGAGGCGGATCAGAATCACGCCAGGCATCGTCTGGAGAGTCTCGATTTTCTCGTCGCGCAAGACATGTTCTTGACGAAAACCGCCGAGCTTGCCGATGTCGTCTTGCCGGCCAGCGCCGGCTGGTGCGAGACCGAAGGCACGGTTACCAACAGCGAGCGCCGCGTGCAGCGTGTGCGCAAGGCGCTGGATGCGCCGCCGGGTGCGCGGGACGACATCGCGATTCTTTTCGATGTTGCGCGCCGGATGGGACACGACTTTGGCCAGCCGGTGGCGGAGAACATCTGGAGCGAAGTGCGCGCTCTCAGCCCCGCTCATGCGGGGATGAGTTATGCGCGGCTTGAAGCCTCGAAGGGGCTGCAGTGGCCGTGCTATGACGAGAACCATCCCGGTGAACTTTATCTTCACAGCCGGCTATGGGAACGGCCGGTACGCGGACCGCGAGTGTCGTTTATGCCGGTAGAACACGACCCTCCGGTGGAGAAGTTGTCCGCGGAATTTCCGCTGCGGCTTACGACCGGGCGGCGGCTCGACGAATACAATACCGGTGTCCAGACGTCCGCCTATCCCTCTCCGCTGCGCCGCGGAGAGACACTGGATCTCTCGCCCGAAGATGCGGAACGTCTAGGCGTCACCGATGGGGAATTGGTCCGAGTTCTTTCCCGCAGAGGCAGTGTCACGGTGCCGGTGCGCCGCGACCATTCCTTGCGTCCCGGACTCACATTCATGACGCTGCACTTTCCAGACGACGTTGCGACGAACCTTCTAACGATCGATGCGACGGATCCGAAATCGGGTACCGCGGAGTTCAAAGCCGCCGCGGTGCGAGTGGAGAAGGTGTAACCGCGGTAATGGATATTCGCGTTCATGGACCCAAGGCCATCGCGGCTGAGCGCGCTGCAGTCGATTCGGTTTTGGGCGCTCCCGTTCCACTTACCGGCCACGCTGCAAGGTCCAGGCGCGACCTGCTGCTTCCCGCGCTGCATGCCGTCCAATCGCGCTTTGGCTGGCTTACGCCCGGCGCACTCAATTACATCAGCGAACGCTTAACGGTTCCTCCTGCCGAATTGTTTGGCGTCGCCACTTTTTATCATTTGTTTTCTCTCACGCCGCAGCCGCCGCATGTGATCTATGTATGCGATGACATTGCCTGCCGGATCCAAGGAGCCGAAGTACGATGCGCGAAATTCGAAGCGGAGTTTGGCCCTGCAGACAATCCCGTGGCTAAGAATGGGGTGACGTGGCGGCGAAGTCCCTGTCTGGGGCAATGCGAACGGGCTCCGGCGACCCTCGTCATCGAAGCCGGCGAAGCACCGTTGTCATACTCTCTTCTACAAGAAGAAGGTCTGATTCCGCAGTTTGGGCAGCCGAGGTTGCGCTTGTTGCGGCGCATTGGACGCGTCGATCCCGAAAGCGTCGAAGCGTATCGCAGCGATGGCGGTTATAGGGCATTAGAGCGCGCGATACAGTTGGGACCCCAGGAAGTTATCCGCGAAGTGATCGCTTCGAATCTCGTTGGGCGCGGCGGCGCGGCTTTTCCAACCGGGCGCAAATGGGATGCCGTTGCGAAGGCTGTCGCTCGGCCGCATTACGTCGTCTGCAATGCCGATGAATCCGAGCCCGGCACCTTTAAAGATCGCATCCTGATGGAAGGCGATCCATTCGCCGTGATCGAAGGGATGACGATTGCCGCGTACGCGACGGCTAGCGAGCGTGGTTACATCTACATTCGCGGTGAGTATCCACTCGCGACCCGGCGTGTCGATGCCGCCATTCGCGCTGCCCGCGTGGCAGGGCTCTTGGGGAACGACATCCTCGGTTCCGGTTTTTCCTTCGACATCGAAGTCCGCCGGGGAGCGGGCGCTTACATCTGCGGCGAAGAGACGGCGCTCTTCAACTCCATCGAAGGTAAACGGGGCGAGCCTCGCAACAAGCCGCCATTTCCCGTGCAGGCTGGGTTGTTTGGCAAACCGACGGTGATCAATAATGTCGAGACGCTGGTCAACGTGCCGCTCATCATATTGGATGGTGGCCAGGCGTTCGCCGGCGTTGGCACCTCGGGATCGACTGGGCCGAAGCTGTTTTGTTTATCGGGACACATCGTGCGGCCCGGTCTTTACGAAGTTCCATTCGGCTGCACGCTTCGAGAGGTGATCGAAATGGCCGGCGGAGTCCCGAATGGAAAGCAAATCCAGGCAATCTTGCTCGGCGGTGCCGCAGGTACGTTCATCGGTCCCGAGAAGCTGGATGTTCCGCTGACATTTGAAGGGACGCGCGCCATAGGCGCAACCCTGGGCTCGGGCGTCGTCATGATCTTTGATGAGACCGTCGATATGACGGACATCCTCACACGCGTTGCCGCATTCTTCCGCGATGAGTCGTGCGGCCAGTGCGTGCCATGCCGCGTCGGCACTGTCCGCCAGGAAGAGTTGCTTGCCCGTTTGAAGTCCGGTAAAACCATCGGCACAAAAGCCGATGAGCTGGCACTGCTCAAAGAGATTGGTCAAGCCATGCGAGATGCATCTATTTGCGGCCTGGGCCAGACCGCCTCGAATGCAATCGAGTCGGCTCTTGCGAATTTGAAATTACCGATTTTATGAGTACGTCCGATCCAATCTGGTTTACACCTCCGCCGCGGCCGAGCCGTCCGCCCGCGCCTCCGGAACAGCCGGAGGCAACTCAAGTCGACATTCGTATTGACGGGCAGCCGGCCCGAGTACCGGGGACAATGACGATTCTCGAGGCCTGCCGCTCGCGTGGCATCGATACGCCGACACTCTGCTACTTGGAAAATCTCACGCCTGTGAATGTGTGCCGCGTGTGTGTCGTCGAATTGGCCGGAGCGCGCACGCTCGCGCCCGCGTGTTCGCGAAAAGTCGAAGCGGGTATGGATATCCAAACGAATTCAGATCGCGTGAAGCTCGCCCGAAAGATGGTGCTGGAGTTTCTCGGCTCGTCGGTTGATCTGTCTACGGCGCCCCAGGCGCAGTCGTATATCAAACGATATGAGGCGCGACCCGAGCGTTATGGCAGCGATGTGGAAACCGTCGATCAGCCGGTGAAGATCGACAATGACCTGTATGTCCGCGACTACTCAAAATGCATCCTTTGTTATAAATGCGTCGAAGCTTGCGGTACCGATGCGCAGAATACCTTTGCCATCGCCGTTGCCGCCCGGGGGTTCGACGCCCGAATTTCCACCGAGAACGATGTGCCTCTTCCTGAGTCCGCATGCGTCTATTGCGGGAATTGCATTGGTGTGTGCCCGACGGGAGCGCTCATGTTCAAGAGCGAATATGAAATGCGCCAGGCCGGCACATGGGACGAGACCAGACAAACCAAGACGGATACGATTTGCCCGTATTGCGGCGTCGGTTGCACGCTAACGCTTCACACGCAAGACAATCGGATCGTTAAAGTCACCTCGCCCCTCGACGTCGACGTCACCCACGGCCATCTCTGTATCAAGGGCCGCTTTGGATTCGAATTTGTACAGAATAGGGAAGAAAATTCGGGGTCAGACGGGTGAATTCCCTATTTTGCAGGTCCAAAATAGGGAATTCACCCGTCTGACCCCGAATTTCCCAAGGATCCATAGCGCCGGAGTTCCGGTGAAAGCCACGCCAAAAAGAGGACAATAATAATTGT
This sequence comes from Acidobacteriota bacterium, assembly GCA_003223875.1. Lineage (GTDB taxonomy): Bacteria > Acidobacteriota > Terriglobia > 20CM-2-55-15 > 20CM-2-55-15 > 20CM-2-55-15. Next base: position 46,388 of record QHWY01000182.1, read on the forward strand.
TCCGATGCCGCCTGAAACAACCGAAACGATCGGCCCGAAGAAGTTCGCAACCAGACCGGATTCAAAGGCGCCAAGCTCATTGGATGTTCCGATAAACAACGAGTTCAATGCGGAAACGCGCCCGCGCATGTCGTCGGGCGTGAGTACTTGAACCAGAGTCAAGCGAACGACGACGCTGATGTTATCGCACGAGCCAAGCAAAAAAAGCATGGCCATCGAAAGCCAAAAGCTTTTGGATAAGCCGAAAATCACCGTCACGGTTCCAAATCCGGCGACCGCCAGAAGCAACATCCGTCCGGCTTTCCGCAACGGACCGCGATGGGCCTGAATCATTGCCATGCTGAACGCACCCATGGAAGGTGCAGCCATCAACCAGCCCAAGCCGCTCGGGCCGA
>QHWY01000287.1 GCA_003223875.1 Acidobacteriota bacterium
CTCAGAGTGGGTGTGAACGGCGTTCCTGTAACCGCCGCAAATATACCCGTAACCTCCCAACCGCCCAGAACGGAAGAGACAACCTTGGGTCCGGATGGAGAGGGGAAAGACCAAATCCCGTTGACGACGAAATTGTGTGTTTGGTTGAGCGCCGATAAGCCCCGGTCGGCCTTGGTTCCCCACAGTTGGGAACTGGTCCCTTCTGTCGGATAGGCGGTGTTGGAAGAACCTGCGGTGGCATCGTCTATGCTTTTCGACCAAGTATATGAGACTTGGAATTGATAGTTGCGGCTGAGCCGCTTTTTGAGCTGCGTCCGCAGCGCGTTGTAGAACGACTGGCTATCGGTAACGACCAACTGGCCTTGGAAAAAAGCCGGATTGGGAACCGGATTTCGCGCGTCAACAAACAAACGCCCGTTCACAAGGGTGGGGTACCGCACGTTGACGTCGGTGGTTCGCGTCAGATGATAACCTCGGCCTCCCACGTACCCAACGCTAACGGAAAGGTCTTGCCCGATTTGCCGCTCCACGGTGAGGTTCGCTTTCATTTCATACGCAGGATCAGGACGATACTGAACCATGATGGGGCTGGTGGTGGGACCAAACTGCGGCGTCAGGAATGAAGGCGCAATACTGTATATATAAGGTAGCGCCGAAGCAAAATTGGCGACTCGGCCCTGGGCGTCTCTAGGCACTTGCTGAATGCTGCCGCTGAAAGGTGCGTTGCGATACGAGGCCCGGCTGTAGACATACGTGGAAAGGGGCACATAAAACACGCCGAAGCCGCCGCGGATAGCCGTTTTACCGTTTCCTTGAGGATCCCAAGCGAAGCCAACGCGCGGGGCAAAATATTTGTTTCCGGGACTCTCAAACATCCGGCCACCGGTGTCATAGTGAGTTGCCGTCAGCCAATCTTTTACCACTGAGACGCGCCCCCATTTTTCGGAGGGTCCCGTGTAGGGCTCATACCGCAGTCCCAGATTCCAGGTAAACTTCGAGGTCATCTTCCAATCATCATTGAAATAGAAGCCAAACAGATTTTGCCGAAACGTTCTCTCGGGGATATTGCCCGGCAGGGAAGTACTCAACTGCTGCAGCGGGTTATCCTGCACAAAATCTGCGATCGACGCCCACCGGAACATACCGTTATTATTCGGTCCGCTGTTGAGATTCGGATCCATCTTTGAGAAATCAAACCCGAATTTGAGCGTATGGCTGCCGGACGTGTAGGAGACGCTTTCCTGTACCTGATAAAGCTGCTGGATGGCCGCCTGAACGTTGCTTGCATCCGGCCCGAAGTTGGTCAATCCCGCTCCGGGAATCATGATCTCCGGGGGAAATTGTTGATTCAGGAAAAAGACACTGCGCGGATAATTCACATTCATCGCAATATTCAGCGCGATGTTGTTGCGGCTCATTCCCACTCGGGTTGTGGACAGGAGTCTCGGAGTCCAAAGGCTCACCAATTGGATGGTGGCATAGCGAGGATGGGTTTCGAGTTTGAAGTTATCCACCGGGACTAAGTCTGGGTTGTCTTGGGTCGCCTGGTCGAAGCTGAAACGCCCGAAGAGCGAGTGCCGGTCGGAGAGGCGGTGGTCCAGCCGCGTCATGAAATAATTCTCGTCGGTCCTCTGGCTGACCGAAGAACTCAGCAAACCCACACCGCCGGCGCTGCTGCCGGGGACATTCGGAGTGGGCCATAGCTTCAGAAGTTCCGCGATGGAGTCGGCAATTCTCACTTGTTGGAGACCGCTGCCGTTGGGGTTTGGAACGAGCCCCTTGTGAACATTCTCGTCGGGAACGAAAGCCACATTGGTAAAGCCTTTCGGCTGTCGCAAGCCTTCGTAATTGAAGAAGAAAAACGTCTGGTCTTTGCGGATAGGTCCGCCGAGTGAAAATCCAAACTGGTTGCGTTTGAAAGCCGGTTTCGGATTACCAAACGCGTTGTCCTCCCAGGCGGCTGCGTCGAGAGCGCTGTTGCGGAGAAATTCGTAGACGGTGCCATGCAGTTGGTTGGTGCCCGATTTGGTGATCATGTTCACGACGCCGCCGCTGGTTCCGCCGAACTCCGAGCTGTAATTCGTCGTCAGGACCTGAAACTCGCGTACCCCATCCACGCCTAAAAGCCCGCCGCCCGCGCTCCCTGGCGTTCCAAACTGTGTGCTGCCTTTGATGTTCATGCCGTCCAGAAGCCAGGACGTCTGGTCCGGACGCGATCCGGCGACCGACATTCGTGTGCCGAATCCTCGTCCAATTTCTCCCGAACCCGTGTTCCGCAGCGAGACCACCGCGGGCTCCACCAGCGCCAACTGCGTGAAGTCCCGGCCATTGAGAGGCAGTTCGGTAATCCGTCTTTCTTCGACGACTCCCGAAACCGAGCTTTGGGTGGTTTCGACGATGGGCGCATCTCCGGTGACGATGACCCGCTGGTCGATGGCGCCGACATTCATCACCAACGCAAGATTGGCTTGTTGCCCTACCGTTAAAGTCATTCCTCGCCGGACGAGCGTCTCAAAGCCCGGCAGGGTAACCGTAATTTCGTACGATCCAGGCGGCAGCTCGCTCAAAAGAAACCGCCCCGCCTCGTTGGTCGTCGTCGTCCGCTTCAGTCCGGTCTCAACGTTCGATGCCGTCACTTGCGCTGCCGGTATCACTGCCCCGGAAGTATCCGTAACGGTTCCTTGAAACGCGGCAGTGGTTGTTTGGGCGGTGGCTACCGATGCCACGACCATCAAAATGAAAAAGGAATACAGAAGGAATCTGAAGCCCCTAACGTACGACCTTCGAATGTTCATCGCAGTCCCCCTTTGCGTGCAACTCCCCTCCTAAGTTAGGAGGGGTGCCCGAGCGCAGCGAGGGCGGGGTGGTTCGCTTTTGGAACCACCCCGTCTTTGCTCACTTCTTTTGAGGCTTCGCCCTATCGGGCTCGCGCTTAGCGATTCGCAAAGCCACCCCTACTAACTTAGGAGGGGAGCGGACGTCAGCTTATTCTCCGTCCTGTGCATAGTCAAATAAACAGTGTGGAAAAGTGAGGGCGCAGAGAACAAAACCCATACAGACAACATGTTAAAATATACAGATGGCCGCATCGCGACGTGGAAAAGCCAGAAAGCCCCTAATCCGGCGAAAGAACCTCTTGCTCGACCAGGTGAAAATCGATCGTGCCAAGCGCATTTTCAAGGCATCAACTGAGACGGAGGCTATCCACCGGTCCTTAGACGCAGTAGCTGACCTAGAGGCGTTCCAACGCGAGTTGGACAAAGCTTTCGACGCGCTGATTGGTTGCGGCGGTTTTATCGATCGTTTCGCGCGATGATTTACCTTATCGACTCCAATGTATTCGTCCATGCATTTAGGGAAATCGCTTTCGGAACAGCGCTTCGAAGGTTCCACCACACACACCTGCCACATCTTGTACTGAGCGCCGTCGTCGTCCACGAGTTGCTGGTTGGTGCGGTGACTGCCGCGGACGAACGATCATTTCGCCGTGGGATCGTTGAACCTTTTCGTCTTAGACAAAGATTGCACGTCCCAGTCCGGCAGACGTGGGATCTCGCCACAAAGATTGATCGGCGGTTGCGAAAACACAGGAATCTCGAGTCGAAGCTTCGTACACGCAGTTTCTTTAATGACGTGCTGATTGCAGCGAGCGCTCGCGAAATCGGCGCAACCCTCGTGACGGAGAACCGCGAAGATTTCGGCATCATCTCCGATGTCGTCGGCATCCACTACGTCGAACCGTGGCCGTAACGTATGGGCAATTTACCAAATTACTTTTAACGCAAACTGAATGACTCGTCCCGGCGTCTGCGTCGCGAGAATTTTGCCCGCAAGCGGAACATACGATCCAGCGGAGTTGATCACCTCCAGGTTTGTCGGCGCCGCCTGGATCACAGGAGGCGGCGCAAAATTAGCCCGGTTGAAGAGGTTGAAGAACTCGGTGCGGAACTGCACGTTGAAACTTTCCGATATTTTGGGAATGTAGTTGTTCTTGAAGGCTGAGAAGTCGAAATTCACCAGCCCGGGACCAATCAGCGTATTGCGGCCCAGGTTCCCGCGAATGTTGGGGCACGAAGTAGCCAGGCCCGGAATACCTGAAGGCCCTGCGGCTGCCGCCATTGCGGCCGCGCGCAGAGTGTCGCAACCCGCTGCGATCGTCGCAGGGTTTTGCTGCGGAAAACCAAAACAATCGAGATTGATATAGTGGTCCGGGTTTCCCGTGTTAGTAAGCCTTGAACAGCCTGGGCGAAGATTCGGTGGATTAAAGCTCGGTTGCTGTTCGCCGAGGATGTCGCTCCCATCCGAGCCGGCCACGATCGAAAACGGAACACCGTCGCTTAAGCTATTGATACTCCCAAACTGCCAGCCTCCGAGTAACCGGTTCCCGAACGTACCCAGCGATTTGGGCGTAGGAGCACTCCACAGCGCATTGATCACAAAGACTCGTCTGATGTCGAAGTCGGATAACCCCCTGCTCAAACTCATGTCGTAACGCGGAATGGTGGCCAGAGAGTTCTGAAACGTATCGCCGGCGAAACTTGCCGAGGAATTATCCAGACTCTTGCCCCAGGTGAAGGAACCCTGCACTTGAAAACCGCGGCTCATCCTCTTTTCGAGTCTCAACTGAAGACTGCTGTAATAGGAACTGCTCGCCCAGATCACACTCTGAATCGGACCGACGTTCGGATTGGGAGCCCCGGACAATCCAACTCCGGCTCCGGTGCATCCCGACGCAGCGTCTGGTCCACTGCAAAAAGTCCAGGGAACCGGCCACACGTAACCTACAGGAGTCTTCCTTCCAATGACTCCATTCGTCGCGTCGAGCTGAATGGGATTGTGGAGCCCGCGCGAACCGGCATAGGCAATTGTGAACGTCGTGGACGGTGTGAGTTGCCGCTGGATGTTGAGATTGTATTGATAGACGTAATTGCGCTGGATATCGGCATCGCGGTAGCCGTACTGCCTGCCTTGAGTGCCTTGAGGAGTCGCAAGCGCCCGTGCCACCAGATTCGGGACCGAATATGGCCACGTGCCGGTAGGAACGTCGAAATTCTGCCCACCATAATTCTGGTTTTGACCCACTACGGGAAAGAAAGGCTGCAGCGGGGCATTGCCAATCAAGCTGAGATTCAGCTCATACGGGAGCGGGAGGACGTCAAATAATCCAAAACCTCCGCGGACAGCCGTCTTGCCGTTGCTGAACGGATCCCAAGCGAAACCGATGCGTGGATCGAAGTTCTTGGTTGTGACATTGCGAGGAAGGATTTGGTTCGTCAGATCATCGGGCGTGCTGAGCAACGTGTTTAAGTACGCCACTCTCCCGTATTTCTCGGTTGGTAGCGTCCCGATCTCGTAGCGGAGTCCGAGGTTCAGAGTCAGATTCGGACGGAAGCGCCAATCGT
>QHWY01000183.1 GCA_003223875.1 Acidobacteriota bacterium
AAAATTGCAGCTGATCGCGCTTCATGAAATTTCCGGCTTCACTACAATGAACGACCTGGAGCGAAAAAAGGCCGTTCAAGCTCTGGTGAAGGACAACCGTATACCGGTTTCCCGAGTCTTTTTGGCGCTGCCGCGCGAAGACGGCGTTGTCCGTCAGATCGATCTGCCGGCGGAACTCGCCGAAAAGCTGGCAGATATCGTAAAGCCGCAGGTCGAAATGCTGTCGCCTTGGCCCGTGGATGAGGTCTATTGGGATTTTGCCTTCGATCCGCCAAAGAAGAATAGAAAATTGATGACCGTTACGATTGCAATCGTCCCGCGAGCGTTCCTCGACCCCTGGATTGCATTCTTCAAAGATGCGGGGCTTCCGTTGAGCGGCGCGACTTTGTCATCGCTTGCATACGGTCATGGAGTGAGCA
>QHWY01000184.1 GCA_003223875.1 Acidobacteriota bacterium
TCCGAGGATACCTCTCGAGAATGCAAAGCCGCAGTCCACGGCAGCGTTCGGTTCGATAGCGACATCGCTCGTTGCTTTAAAAGAGAGTCCTTTCCGGGCCAATCTGATACCTCGCGATATGCGGTATCGTGAAAGCCGTTTGCAGCTCGTGCCGACTTACCTCTTGGTATTGCTGGCGATTTGTATGGGTCTGGCGTTTCTGGCGCGGGAACCGTATCAAAACGCTGTCTACGCATCCCGGCTCGACGCCGAAATTCGAAAGATCAGCCCGCAGGTGACGGAGGTCGCCGGCCAGGAATCTGAGCTGAACCAACTGTCGACGCGTTCGCGTGCCCTGACACAACACTTACAGAACCGCGAGTACAACCTGGAAGCACTCCGCGAGCTGGCGCGCGTTTTGCCCTCAACGGCATTCCTTTCTTCCTATTCGTACCAGGACGGCACGATTACGGTTTCGGGATTCGCGCAAAGCGCATCGGAAATTCAAAGCCTGCTTGAAAGCAGTTCCTTGTTCAAAAACGTGGAGTTCACCAGTTCCGTCACGCGCGATTCCGGCGGAAAGGACCGTTTCACTTTAAAAATGCTCATGGAGGCATCCCAATGAAATTGCAGATTCGCGAGCGCGACCGCCGAGCGTTGTTGTTTTTGGGTATTGCCGCCATCCTGTACGGGGTAATCTCTTTCGGCCTCTTGCCTGCACTGGACTCGTTGAGTGAGGCAGCCTCGAACGTGCGCGACAAAGAACAGCAGTTGAGTAAATACCGCCGTGCACTTGTACGAAAGGGACATTACACGCAGTTGCTCCAACAGGTCCGGAACAACGTGACGGCCGCCGAAGCGCGTTTTATTCGGGGCGACAATCCGACATTGGCCGCCGTCGAGCTGCAAACGATCGTCGAGACTGCCGCGAAAAAGAATGGTATTGATTTGACTCAAAGGAATATCTCGACCGCGCGCAAGAAGGACGACTTTTTTACCGAGATCACAATGACCGTGACGTTTGAAGCAACGTCGAACCAGTTGTCTTCGTTTCTTGGGGAAATTCGGAATGCGCCGGAATTTACTGTTGTTCGCAACGCGCAAATTGCTCCGGCCGAGGTCCTGCAGGAGGCACCCAAGAAGGGTGATTCCAAAAAGATGCTTCGCGCAAACTTGACGATCGCGGCCCCGCTGCCGGTTCCGGTCCGCAGTAAAGGATGAGGTTGGCGAAATGCGGCGGCTGTTGATCCTGAATCTTGCTTTGTTTGCCCTGCTTATTGGAGGAGCCATGCGATTCCACCGGGATTGGATCGTGTTTGAAGCCACGCATCAGCCTGATTCGATTCGTGCGCAGCGGGAAACGTTGCCGCAGGCACCTGCAGCTGCGACTGCGAAGGCTGCTGTCGTGGACGACTGGACCGACATCGCATCGCGTAACCCGTTCAGTTTTGATCGGACCGACATCCCTATCGTTCAGCTTGTGCCTCCTCCAAAGCCGCCGGGCGCCAAGCCGATTCTTTTCGGAACAATAACCTTGAACGGCCAGCGGCTGGCAATGGTAGGGCCGGGTGGTCGAGGGGGTAACCGCAGTTATAAATCGATGAAGGTTGGGGAAGAAATCGACGGCTGGACGATTACGGAAATTCAGGACAAGTCCGTCAAGATCAAAGCCGATACGCTCGAGGATTCTGTCATTATGAATGACCCCTCGGCGAAGGTGCCGCGCGATTCCGAAAAAACGGCGGCAACTGCTGCGCCACCCGTTGTTGTTTCCACCCCTCCTTCGCCGGCCTTGACACCAGCGCCGTCAGCTGCCTTGACACCGTCCCAGCCGGCAGCCCAGCCAACGCCGGGCCGCCGCCGCATCCGCCAGATAACACCCTTCGGGGTGAGGGAAATCGAAGTAGACGAACAATGAAAAGAGTACTGTCCGCATCTCGATATGTGCCAATAGTGAGAATTTTCGCGATCATTCTTTTTACCAGCATCCTTTCCGCCGCCCAACAGCAACAACCGCAAGGTGAAAAGACTATTATTCAGACGCCATTTGGTAACAAAGAGATTAACGTTCCGGCATCCCCGCAAGCTCCAGTGCCGCAACAGCCTCAGGCGGCTCCAGCTTCCAATCCGCCGCAGACCCCCGGACCGGCAGACGCGCAACCCGCACCTGCCGCCGGCCAGGGCGGGCAGGCCCAGCAAAGCGATCAGGCATCTCCGATTTCCTTGCATCTGGACAATGCCGACATCTATGAAGTGATTCGTATCATCGGCGATGCTCTGCAGCTGAATTACATCATTGATCCGGCAGTCAAAGGCACCGTCAATATCAGCACCTCCGGTAACCTTCGCCGCTCTGACTTACTTCCCATCCTCGAAACGTTGTTGAAGATCAATGGCGCAACAATAGTAAAAGTGGGAAATTTTTATGAAATCGTTCCAGTCAGCGGGGCCGCCCGGCAGCCGCTGGAAGTCCAGGACCGGGCCAATCCGGCTGCGCCGGACGATCAAATGGTGCTTCAGGTCATCCGGATGAAGTTTGTTGCGGCAGCTGAAATGGTTCGTTTGCTCATGCCCTATCTGAGCGAAGGGGCAAACGTCGTTACCCACGAAGCGAGCAACATTCTCCTGCTGACGGAGCGCCGGGGCAATCTGCGAAAGCTGCTGGAGATCATCGATATCTTCGACACCAAAACATTTGAAGGCGACCGGATCCAATTACTCCCTGTAAAGAACAGTCTCGTACGAGAAGTTATCAACGATCTCAGGACCATTTTCGCTGGATATGGTTTTTCCGAGACAGGCGGAGGCGCCATTCGTTTTCTTCCGCTCGAGCGAATGAACTCGATTCTCATCATCAGCGGTAATCCTACTATCTTTAGTGAAGTCGAAAAATGGCTGGCGCGGCTCGATCAGCCTCTGCCCACAACCGGCCTGCGAAATTACTTTTATAAAGTGAAAAACGCCAAAGCGATCGATATACAAAATGTGCTTGCGAACCTTTACGCAAGCGGGCCGTCGCGGACCGTAGCAAATCCTGCAGCCCCGGTCGCGGGCCAGCAGCCGCAGGCAACTCCGCTTGCTGCATCGCCCCAACCTTCGGGCAGCCAACAGCCCGCCGTCATATCGAGTGTTGCAGGGCAGGGGGACATAAAAATTATCGCCGACTCCATCACGAATTCCATTGTTGTTCAGACCACACCGCAGCTCTGGACTGAAATCGAAAAAACTCTGGAACAGCTCGATCTTCTTCCAAGGCAGGTTCTGATCGATGCGCAGATTTACGAAGTGACCCTGGACGATTCGCTCTCGTTCGGTGTATCGGCTGTTCTACAACAACGGGGAACGCTGAAAGATCTGCAGACAACAGGATCTTTTACCGGCACGTTGCTCTCGGTGCAGACGGCCTTCGCCGGCAGAACGCAGGAATTGGTTGCGTTTTTGAATGCCTCGGAAAATCGCTCGCGAGTTCGGACGCTCTCCGCGCCATCTGTTTTAGTCAGCGATAACATGACCGCGGATTTCCAGGTCGGTGCCGAAGTGCCGGTGCCCACATCGTCCTCCGTAACTCCCGTTCAAACGGGCGGAACCAATCTCTTTGCGCAGACGATTCAATTCCGGCCCACGGGGGTAATCCTCAGAGTCAAACCTCAAGTAAATGACAGCGGCACGATCACCCTGGAGATCGCGCAGGAAGTCAGCCAGGCCGGCGCCAACACGACTTCGGCGGTGGTGGCTCCCGTAATCGCCAAATCGTCCGTCAGCTCGACTATCGTTGTGCAGGACGATCAGACGATCGCCCTCAGTGGGTTTATCCGGGAAAATAAAGAGCTCGCTCGCAGCCGTGTTCCGTTACTCGGCAGAATACCAGGCGCGGGCGTCCTTTTCGGCAATACCAGGAATGCCGAAACGCGAACAGAGCTGATCGTGTTGGTAACGCCACACGTCGTGAGGACCCGCGCAGAAGCCGACGCTGCGACAGACGAGCTGAAGTCGAAGCTGAGGGAAGTGCAAAAACTGCTCAGGTAGGCGGAGTGCGTTCCCACCACTGTGCAAAAATTAATCACTCTCCTGGTGTCACCCCAAATAAGCTCCTGATAAAAAAGCCGTTTTAATTGGGGTCAGATTTGGCAGCCGTCGTGCTAGGTTGCTCGTTCACACGTGCAGGTAGAAGTGCATCTGTGTCGTGAAAACCAAACGAGATGTTCATTCATTAGTGTCTTGACACCTACTCGAGCGCGATGCTAACTTTTTACGCCGTTTTAGATACCTGCAATACCAAACGCGCTGGTCCGTACGTTTTGGTTTTCTAAAGACCGGCTTAAAGTTCCGCCACAATTTGTACCGGAGATTCGTCGATGGAGGAGGAGGTGATGACGTAACCTTGCCGGGCGGAGAAGGAGTGGGGACCCCAATTTCCCTCCACCGAATTCTCCGGTTGAGTCACTCTGACGACATGAACAATTGAAAAATTTGTTTTGCCAGCGGCAGCAGCATCGCCTGTTGGTTCCCTTGGTGTTTGCTTTCTGTTGCGACTTCGAAAGGAGAAGACATGAAGTTAAGGTTAAGATTCATGCTTGGGCTGTTAACGACGATGCTGGTGCTGTTTGTCCTCGTACCTGGGTCGTTCGCCCAAGGTTTTGTCCAGCTGCAGGTATCGAACCAGCCATCGGCGTCGGAAATTCAGACGAATCGGGACGCAGCCACATGGGACCCGACTGCTCAAGGTACGGGAATCTTGGTTTTCGGAACATTCCAGGGTAGCGGCACCACTACGTCCTCAGTTTTGAGAATATCCTTTCCGAGACCGATCACCTCCTCGCCGGCGTTATGCGGTAGCATAAGCTCGAGCACTTTCAACCCCCTTGCTAACGCTAATTGCGCTAACACAACAAACCTTGTTGGGAATAATGTTCCATCCAGCGACCCGATACGAATTGAAGGTCAGGGCGGAATATTCGCGAACGTCTCGAACCCCGTTCTCAATACAGCAAGCTCAAGAATAGAGGTTGTTTTGCCGGGTGGTAGTGGCTTCATTACAACCGGAGGTGTGACGACCGGACAATTCAGGCTCTTTGGTGTCCGCTTTGATGCCAACGGCAAGTCCGGAGCTCAGACCGGTAGCGTCACTCTAAGCGATCCGACAGGCTATGTTCTCACTTCAACCCCGACACAGACGTATGTGAATGGGTTCGGTCCGGGAATCGGGAACATGGCGATTGGTGCTTCGGGAGGCAACCAAAACCTTGGAACTGCGTCAATTTTCACCAACCGTGCTATTTCACGAGCTCAGGGATCACTGATAATCACGGAGGGGTTTGGTTCCGCCTGGCGAACCAGGACGCAGAATGCGTCGACGATCACCAAAGCGACTAACAACAGCACACAGATTCGCCTAACCTTCAACAATGTCCCCACAGGCGTCACTCTGAACGCAGCGATTTCAATAGATTCGTCAACGTTCGGCAGTTTGAAAGCGGGGTTTGGCGCCGGTGGCACCCAGCCGTCAACCACGATCACTTCATCTGCGAATACAGGGACGATCGAGTTTACCGGTACTAGCTTAAGTTCGACCGAAACGCTCCAGCTTACGATCACTGTCTCGAATGTTACCTCCACAGCAGCAGTGGGCACACCGGGTGCGATTACTGTAACGGCAACGATGTTTCCGATTGGTGATGGCGTCGACAATAGCGACCCGACCAGACTGCAGGTGCCGACGGAGGCGGCAGGCTATCCGCAAGTGGTGCAGGCAGATGTCGGTCCAGTTGCAGTTGTGAATATCGTGGCTGCAAATACCACAATGCTGTTGCCATATTTCGCAATAGTCGGGCAATTCGATACCGGTATAGCGATCTCCAATACAACTGCTGATGCATTCGGAGTTGCAGGAGGAGGCGCAAACCCGTCCGCAGGCACGATAAAGGTCGACATTTTCCCAACGGCTCAAGGTGGTGGAGCTGGAACTCCGGTCTCGTTGACCACGAGTGCGACTGCGAGACCTGGAGCAGGACTATCGTCGGATGGTACTCTCGCAGCAGGTGCAGTCTGGACCACGTTTATGAGCCAGATATTGGCGGCGGCCGGTTCGCCAACTACCAATATGACGGGCTACGCGTTCATTAGTACCAACTTCCTTAATGCCCACGGAGCGTCTACGCTGACGGATTTCAAAACCTTCTCGTTCACGCCCGGCATTTTCGTGATGCCGCCACCGAGTGCGAACTCCCGCAGTAACCTCAAGGAAGGAGTTGAGATGCTCGCGCCCTAAACAGCGCAGGTAAATTTGGGGGGCTACGGCCCCCCTTTTTTGTCAGCGGTATGGTTGCATGGTACGCGTTGGGCAGTGATGAAAGTTTGTCCTTCATTTTCTGTGCATAGCAAGAATCGCTTCGCTTGCAATTTTCTGGCTTTGGCTTTGTTTCTCGCGGCCGCCGTGGCATTCGCGCAGGAGGTTCGCGTTCCGCGCGAACCTGAAAAATTGGTCGAGCGAGCTCAAAAGTTTTGGGCATTGGTTGTTTCCGGACGTCGATTCGAGGCTCTCGATTTCGTCCTGCCTGATAAGAGGAACTTGTTCCTGTCGGGTAACCCGATGCCAATCCTGCGGGCCAAGGTTGTTGGCATCGATTTCGCTACGGACCCCAACCACGCGATACTACGAACAGCGGTCGAGGTGCTCGCACTCGAGGCGCCTTCAGGGCGTCCCAATTGGACGATTACGGACCAGTGGGTTTGGCACACGGATAACTGGTATCTGGATGTCCAGGAAGCCGCGGAACTTTTTCCCAAGAACAATTCCGTTGGTCCGGAGGTGAAGCAGATCCAAGCGCAAATTGACCAGAATTTCGAAATTCTGCACGATTCGCTCGATTGCGGCAGGTTGATCCAAGGCCAGCACGCGGAGTTTCACGTTCCGGTAAAGTACACCGGCGACGTCGCGGTTCTAGTGAGCCTCGCATTGCCGAATCCTCTGGTCGACGTACCAGCGGGGACCATGATCAATAATCAATCGAAAAGCCTGACGCTGACAGTTAGTGCTGAGGATTGGGAGGGTCCATTCAGCCTGCCCTTGCGTCTCGAAATCAAGCGGGAAGCTGCCATCGTCGAACGTACTCTGCTGGTGAAGGGTGAGGTTTTCGCCCCAGTATCCTTCCGCCAGAACCCGCCCGGCGGCCCCATTGAGGAATTGCGTCCGTTTTCGGTTTTTATCCGGAACAATACCGGCCAAGCGAGCGATATTCGATCCATTTCGACGGACTCGAAGCTGGACATCATGAAGATGCCACCCGCGTTGCCTGCGCATACGGAGGTAGAAGTCCTTTTGAGTCTCAAGCCGGGTCAGACACCGGACAAACTATATCTTACGCTTGACGTTCCTCTGGAGGGACGAGGTCTCTACGTTTACCGGTTTCGCAATGTTCGCCGCTGAGGGATGTACAAAAACCTTCGTGTCACCGTCGTCATACCCTGCCTTAATGAGGAAGACGGAATCCGGAAGGTCCTTTCGGACGTTCCATCATTTGTAGACGAGATCATCGTCGTCGACAACGGCTCCACGGATCAGACGGCCCAAATTGCCCGCGACATGAGTGCTACAGTGATTACTGAAGTGCACCGCGGTTATGGCCGTGCTTACATGAGCGGATTTTCACGCGCAACTGGGGATATCATAGTGACGCTGGACGGGGACCATTCCTACCCCGTCGACGCATTGAGTTATCTTCTGGAAGCGTTTCTCCATTGCGGAGTAGGCTTTCTTTCGGCCTCGCGTTTTCCGATGCTGACGGGTGCGGCGATGAGCTTCAAGCATAAGATCGGCAATCGGGTATTGTCGTTGATCATGTCGGTTTTGTTCTTGCGATGGGTCAATGATTCGCAGTCGGGAATGTGGGTCTTCCGCAGAGACGCCTTGAGCAGGATGAGACTTACGTGCGAGGGAATGCCCTTCAGTGAGGAAATCAAAATCGAAGCCATAATCAACAAGGACATCGGATTTCGAGAGATGTTCATCAACTATTCGCAACGGATCGGCGAAAAGAAACTGCGGCCATGGCGTGATGGGTTTCACAACCTCACTTTCCTCTTTCGCAAGAGGATGGGGATATGAGCAGGAAGAGGCGGTCCCGAGCGCGAGACAGTGGCCGTCATGAACCGGCGCTACAAAAGTTCCCATGGGCATTGCCGGCAGGATTGTTATTCCTTGCTGCCCTTATTGCATATTGGAATTCTTTCAGGGTTCCATTGGTTTTTGATGACCTGCTGACAATCCAAAGAAATGCCGGAGTTCGTTTCGGTGAATTTCATTGGGGTTTGGCGGGCCGCGCGGTTCTATACCTGACGTTCACGTTGAACTATGTCTGGTCCGGTCAGGAGGTCTGGAGTTATCACTTCATCAACTTTTGCTTGCATTTTCTGAACGGGTTGCTGGTCTTCGTCCTGGCGGAACAGGTGTTCCGGCACGTCGAAATCAACGAACAGCGGCGGCGCCTGTACGCCGGACTTGCCGCTGCTTTCTTTCTTGTACATCCGGTTCAGACCGAATCCGTCACTTATATCTCAAGCCGTTCTGAACTGCTCTCCACGTTTTTTTATCTCCTGGGAGTGCTGACTTTCGTTTTGTGGCCGGAAGGCCGCATCGGATTTTTCTGCAGTTTCGCTGTCGCAATACCGTACGCAATGGGACTGGGATCGAAGGAAACTGCTATTACCTTGCCGGCCGCCATATTTCTTTATGACTTCCTGTTTTTGGCGAGGGCGCGGCTTGTTCCGATCCTGACGAGGTGGCGTTTCTATCTGACATACATCCTGGGAGCATCGGGCGCGATTTATTATCTCTTGACCCGGGTTTTAAAGCTCACAGTCACGGCACCTCAGAACCTGTCACCCTGGCATTACTTTCTGACGCAAACGCGCGTCCTTGTGAGGTATGTCCAGCTCATTTTCCTGCCGGTGGATTTAAATCTGGACTATGACTTCAGACCCTCATCGGGTCTCCTCGAACCCTCCGTGGTGGCTTCCATCGCAATCTTGACGTTCCTCTTTCTGCTCGGGTGGTATCTTCGGCAGCGCGCTCCCGTGTTTGCATTTTCCATACTGTGGTTTTTTATCACGCTATCCGCCACTTCCAGTGTGGTTCCTATTGTGGACGTTATTTTTGAACACCGCTTGTATTTGCCTTTGGCCGGAGTTTGTATTTCCTTTCCGGGGCTTGTAGAGCTGCTGTACCGAAAACTGAGGGACCGTGTCGCCATTCCGGCAACTGCCGGAGCCTATTCGTTCATTCTTTTGATTGCGTTAACCACTGGCACCGTGGTGCGGAATTATGTATGGGGGGATGAAGTTCGGCTGTTCACGGATGTCGTCGCCAAATCGCCCAGGAAAGAAAGGGCATATAACGGTTTGGCGTGGGCATTGTACAAACGAGCTGAATATGAGCGTGCAATTGAGGTACTTCGCAATGGGATGCGCAACGTTCCGGATAACGCAAACGGGTTTTCCGAGACGTTGTCGCAGTTCTATTTGAAGACAGGGCGCTACCAGGAGGCAGTGGAAGCCCTCCAAAAGAACGTTGATGTTGGCCCACCCGATCTGCGCGCATTGGCTTATAACGACCTCGGTGTTGCGTATTTGTACATGTGGAACGATCTCCAGGCCCGGCGTACTCAATTCTCAGCCGGCGAATATGCCTCCAGAGCGGAAAGCATATTGAAGCCTGCAGCGGAGGCATTCCTGGGGGCTCTGAAACTGGATTCTGGGATGGACTCTGCATTGGACTCCTACGTCAACGCCATGTGTTACAGGGGGAAAGCCAACGAGATCGAGGCGGAAGCGCTCGAGCGGCTCCGGACCAAAGAAGAGTTTAACGCCCTTTACACAGTAGGAAAGGCGGCCTTTAACGGCAACGATTATGCCAAGGCGGATGCGTATTTCGAGCGTGCAGAGAAGGTGAATCCGAATATCAAGATCATGTTCTTCAATCATGGATACGCGTTGGCAAAACTGGGTCGAGAAGATCGCGCCATAGAAAAATATGTCCAGGCCATTCGCATCGAACCGATTTTTATAGAGGCCCACCACAACCTGGGTCAGCTCTATCTGCGCCGGCGGGAATATGCCAAAGCGGAAGAAGCCTTTCGGGAAGTCCTTCGGCAGGACCCTAAGCATGTCAGCTCGAATCTGAATTTGGCATCGATTTACATGGCTCTCGGCAGGAAAACACAGGCGCGCGAGCATCTCCAGACCGTTTTAGAGGCTTCGCCGGGTAATCAGCAAGCCGTAACAATGCTGGCGCAATTGGGATCTTAGGTCGATGAAGAAGCAGGTGCGCCGCAAAGAAGTTCGCTCAACCGTCCGTTCAGTACCCGCGAGGCAAACTTTTGTTGCGCTGAGTCTCGCGCTCATCGGATTGATTGCGTACTGGAATTCTTTTGATGTGCCCTTCGTGTTCGATGATCTCGTCTCGATCGAGACGAATACCGGAGTCCAGTTTGGTGACTCGCTAAATCTATCCAGCCTATGGTCGAGATCGGTCCTCTATTTCACGTTTGCGGCAAATCGGGCTTTTGGAGGACAGAATGTCTGGGGATACCACTTCGTAAACCTGCTGCTTCACGTTCTGAATAGCGTTCTGATTTACTTCCTGGCGAGGCGGATATTCAGCGGTCATAGACCGCCGCTACAGCAGGATCTTAAGCAGGCAAATAATTCCGCCGATTGGTTTGCGTTTTTTGCTGCAGCATTTTTTCTGCTTCACCCGGTACAGACCGAATCGGTAACTTACATCTCGAGCCGTTCGGAACTGTTGTCAACCCTGTTTTACCTATCCGCAGTCCTGCTCTTTGCTCGAAGACCGCCGGACCGGATCGGCTTCGTGTTCAGCGTGATCATTGGAGCTCTGTTCGTGATCGGTCTTGGAGCCAAGGAAACGGTCATATCGCTTCCAATGGCGCTCCTGGTCTACGACTTCGTTTTCTTCTCCAATGCCAGTGTTCGATCCCTGCTGCCGCGGTGGCGGTTTTACGCGCCATTTTTTGTGGGAGGCATCGCGGCAGGACTCTACCTGGCAACTGTAACTCTGCGAGCTTCGATCGGAGCGTCATCGGGAAATCTTCCCGCGTACCATTATTTTCTTACTGAGCTGCGAGTGATTGTCCGCTACCTGCAGATCACGTTTTTTCCGTCGGGTCTCAATCTTGCGTACGATTTCGCGCCATCGACGAGCTTCACCGAGTTACGAGTTCTAATGTCTGCCTCGTTGCTCGCAGGGCTGCTGTTCCTGGGGTGGTTTTCACGTCGACGAATCCCGATCGTCGCATTTTCGATCTTATGGTTCTTTGTAACACTGGCGCCAACCTCGAGCTTCATCTCTATTCGCGATGTTATCTTCGAACACCGCCTGTACCTCCCGCTGGCTGGAATGTCCATCCTATTTCCCTTCTTCGTTACGAAGATTCAGCGCCTTGCTGGTTCACACCGCGGCTTTCAAATGGCTGGAGCGATTGTTCTTGTTGCCCTGCTGATCGGAACCATTGCACGCAACGAGGTATGGCGGGACGATGTTCGGCTTTGGTCGGACGTCATCGCGAAAGCACCCGGGGGGGCGCGGGGCTACCAGGCACTGGCATTGGTCTATTATCGCCGCGGGCAGTACGACAAAGCGATAGAGGTTACGCGCCAGGCAATGGACAGAATCAAGGAGGATTCCAGCGGCGCAGATTTCAACATCGGACAGTTTTGCCTCGGTATCGGCCAGTATGATCAAGCGCTGGAAGCGTTTTCGAAGGCGATTGAGCGCAGCGCCACGTCGAAGGATCGGTCGCGCGCGGAGTACAATCTGGCCGTGACGTACCTCTACCAATGGAATGCGCTCAAGCAAAAAAAACAACAGATGGAAGAAAGCGCCTTTCTGCGCGAGCAAGACACACTACTGACCATGGCCGAGGCCGCTTTGCTTAAAAGCATCGACTCGGATGAAAAATACCTCCCATCCTGGGACAGTTACATGAATGTTGCCGTCGATCTGGGAAAACAGGAGGCGCTTCGGAATCAGTTGCGCCAGCAGATCGACAAAACTCCGGGCAGGGCTCTGTATGGTCTTGGAAAGCTCGCGTTTCAGGAAGCGAAGTATGGGGAAGCCGCAGATTACTTCAAGCAGGCGGTGAAGTTCTACTCCGGCGAGGAAATGTTCTGGTTCAACTACGCGTATGCGCTGGAAGAAGTTGGCGACGTTGATGGCGCCATAGACAAATATATTCGAGCGCTGCGGATCGATCCTTTGTTTATGCAGGCTCACCACAATTTAGGGCAAATCTACATGGACAAGGGATTAACCCAACCTGCAGTTGAGCACTTCAATCAGGTTCTCCGGAGCGATCCGAAAAGCACAGTGGCGCACTTGCAGTTGGCGCGGATCTTCATTCAGCAGGGGCAACGGGCGTTGGCTCGAAATCATTTGTCCGCTGTCCTGAACCTCTCGCCGGGGGATCCGGATGCCATTGCATTATGGCAACAAACGGGATCCTGAAGATGGATGGACATAACGTGAGGCATAGTCGATGGCAAAGATTTTAATAACGGGAATAATGGGTACTTTGGGCCGTCCTCTTCAGCGGGAGCTTGAAGGCAGAGGACACAATGTCTGGGGACTGGATCTTCAGCATCAGGCTGAACAGAAATACTACCGGGCCGACGTTGCCAATTTCAGGCAACTCGAGCGCGCCTTCGAGCAGGAGTATGACTACGTATATCACCTCGCGGCGGAGTTCGGGCGCATCAACGGTGAGGAATACTACGACACGTTGTGGGAGACCAATGTGATCGGGACGCGCAACATCCTCGAGATTCAAAAGCGAAAGAAATTCAAGCTGATCTTTGCTTCCTCATCGGAAATTTACGGCGACAAGCACCAGCATATCCTTTCCGAAGACATTCCGCTGAATCACTCCATTATCCAACACAACGATTACGCAGTTACGAAGTGGGTGAACGAAATTCAAATCATGAATTTCGAAAAGCGGTTCGGTAATCCCATCGTCCGGTTGAGATTCTTCAATGCATACGGACCCGGCGAGTACTACCACAATTATCGAAGCGTCGTTTGTCTTTTCACCTATCGAGCCCTCCACCGCATTCCGTACGACGTCTATTTGGGATATCACCGGGTATTCATGTATATCGACGATTTCATTCCCACGCTGGCAAACGTCGTCGATAATTTTGTCCCGGGCGAGGTTTACAACATCGGCGGTCATGAGTTCCGCAGTGTAAAGGAGCTGAGCGACCTGATTTTGAATCATCTCGGGGCGGATGACTCGTTCGTGAATTATTTGCCCGAAGACAAGCACAACGTGATGAACAAACGGCCGAACATCGATAAGGCTCGGAAGGCCTTCGGGCACAATCCGCGCGTCGTTTTGGAGGAAGGTGTTCCAAGGACTACCGCATGGATGAAATCTGTCTATCGGGAAAGCATCGCGAAAAGTCAGCCGGGAATTACGGTCAGCCGGTAGTCTGATGAAGATACTTGTCGTCCATGAAGTCAACTACCTGAAGAAGATCATTTACGAGTTCCAGATCCTGCCCGAGATTCTGTCGATGCTGGGACATGACGTTACGGTAATTGATTACGACGACAGTTGGAAAACTGCCGGCAACGGTGACCGGTCAGGACTCCGAACGCGGATTCACGTGAGCGTCCACCGCGCATATGCCGGAGCTTCCGTAACGGTTCGCCGTCCCGGCATGATTCGTCTGCCGGTGCTATCGCGCGTTTCTGCTGCGATCACTTCGGGAATCGAGACCTATAGGTTTCTGCGCAGTCAATCGCCCGATGCCATCCTGCTTTATGGCTTGCCCACTGTGGGCGTGCAGACTTACCTGGCGGCACAGAAATTCGGCGTTCCCGTGATTTTCAGGTCGATCGATGTGCTGAATCAGCTTGTGCCTTGGCGGGCGTTAGTGCCTCCAACCCGATTAATGGAACGCTATATTTATAACCGGGTAAATGCGGTTGCGACCGTTACGCTGCATCTCAAAAAGCACATACTTTCCTACGGCGTTCCCGAATCCCGCGTGCGAGTGTTGCCTTCGGGCGTGGATACAACTATGTTTTCGCCCGGACCGCGCAATACCGCTGTCCTCGAGAAGTGGGGGATCGGCGCGGCGGACCCTGTCATTCTATTCATGGGAACGATTTACACTTTCAGCGGACTCGATCGGGTCTTTTCCGAATTTCCGAGGGTGCTGGCACGTCATCCAGCAGCGAAGTTGCTGATTGTGGGCTGTGGCGACGATGAGGAACGGCTTAAGACACTGGCCGCCCAATTAGGTCTTACACGTAATGTCATTTTCGGAGGATTACAATCCTACGCGGACTTGCCCGGCATCATCCGATCCTGCGACGTTTGTATTAATCCATTTGAGCTGAACGGTATTACGAACGATATTCTCCCGACGAAATTGTTCCAGTATCTCGCATGCGGCAAGCCCGTGGTCGCTACCGAGCTTCCGGGTACGCTTCCTTTCCTGACTGGCGAACAACATGGAATGATCTACTGTCCTCTCGAATCGTTCGCGGATTGCATCGCGGATCTTCTTGATGATTCGCAACGCAGGGAAAGGTTGGGACGAAGTGGAATCCAAACTACCACATCGAAGTATGAATGGACGCGAATTGCCGAACAGATGATTTCGCTGATTCAGGAATCCAGATGAAAAAAGAGTAAGCGCTGCCGGCCTCAGTTCCGGCCTATCCTTTGAATCAAACTGAGCGCCTGGGCGTCCTGAGGATCTATCCGAAGAACCTCCTGAAGATTTTTCTTCGCCATCGCCACTTTACCCTGATAGGCATAAATCTCTGCCAGCTTCAGATTGAATCGGGAATTCTGAGGATCCTGCTTCAGGGCATCCTCAAGCTGCCGTACGGCGGAGTCATAATCGCGTTTCTGAATATAGAGCAACGCCAGGTTGTACCGTGCCTCGCTGAATGTGGGGTCGGTCCGCAACGCCTGCAGATATTTGTCTATGGCCCTCTCGATTTCATTCAGCTTCGCAAGCGCAAAAGCATGATTGAAAAACACGATTTCGCGGAACGTGTTCCGTGCTTCGGCTTTTTGAAAATATGGGAGTGACTCCGCATATCTCTCCTCCAACGAGAGCAGCGCCGCCAGCCCATAAGCGCTGCTGAAGTCATCGGATTTGACGGCTATTTTCTTCCGCAGATCCTGTTCCAGCTCTGCAGCCTCGCCGAGCGCCCGGCTGGCGCTGATGAGATTGTCCAGAGGCCTGATGTCGCCAGGATTCGCCTCCAGGCTTTTTTGGAAGGATTCGCGGGCGTTTCGCAGAGCCGCTCTCCGGCCGGCCCCGCCTGTCTGAGGCGAATTCGCAACAGCTAGATGGGCCCTCCCCAAATTATTTAACGAGAACGCAATGAATTCTGTTGATGCCCTGGCTCGAAGGGCCTCTTGATGGCTCTTCTGAAAATAGCCGACTGCTTCGACCGGTTGCCCGCTTTGTACGTAAAGAGTGCCAAGTGTATCCAGGAAACTTGCCTGGGCTCCTGGAACGTTCTCGGCGCCGAGTTTGGCCACAGGGATTGCCCGATCCACCTGGCCGCGTCTCATGTAGGCGTAGATCAGGCCATTGTAAGGCCGTTGCTTGTGGGGAGATTTGGCGACAACGTCGGAAAGTAAACGGACTTCATCACGCCATACCTCATTTCGGAGCACGGTGCCGATCGTCAGAGCAATCAGGAGGAGAACCGCGGTGATTCCAAGAGCCTTTTTCTGACGGCTGCCGGCCGCGATAGCGGCGATCCACTCTATGAGGAACGGAAAAGCCATGCAGGCACCAGCTAATGGGAGATAGAGGCGATGCTCGAAAATCACGTCGGGGATCGGGATGATGCTGGACGTTGGAGAGAGAGCGATAAAGAACCAGAAAATCGAAAAGGCGATAACAGGACTGGCCCGCCGGCATTTCCAGCCGATAAAGATTAACGACAGGATCAATAGCATCGCCGGCAACACGCCGGGAGAAATCAAGGATGTGGATCCAGTAAAGTCGTAATCGAGGTTCAGGCCTGCCGGCAACACGACCAATCGCAGATAACGCGCAATGACCCGCTGTTGGGTCAGAAAATAGTACCGGGGCAGAAGAGTCTGGCCGGTTGCCTGCAGGCGGACCACCTGTTTGGCCAGGAGGTAATACGAGCTCAGGGCTGCCGCAATCACAAAGATCAGATAAAAACGCCATCGCGTGCAGATAGCCTTGAAGCTTCCCTTCGCAATAAAGAGAAAATCGAACAGCAGGATTGCCAGGGGCAGGGTCACGATGGTCTCTTTTCCGCCAAATCCCAACAGAAGACAGGCCAGGACGGAAATGGCTGTTAAAAACCCAATCTTCTGTTCAGGGGTAAAAACGAAAACTGCAAAACCGGCCAGATAAAAAAAAGTGGAGAGCAGTTCCGATCGGCTGGATACGTAGGTCACGGATTCGGTTTGAACCGGATGTACGAGAAAGAAGGCTGCTGCAAGCATCGCATACATACGAACCGTCGTTTCATCTGATCGAACTCTTCTGAAGATGTTCCGGGCGGTAAAAAAGACGAGAAGACCGTTTAGAACGTGGAAAGCCAGATTGAGAATGTGGTACCCGGTGACGTTTTGCCCTCCAACCCAGTGATTGAATGCGAATGTTACGAACAGCAAAGACCGGGTTGAAAGAAAACCGGCGAGACTGAAGTTCGAGAAATAGTCGCCGAACCGAACGCCGGTGTTCCGCTGGATCGTTTCAAGGTCGTCAAATACGAAGGGGGCGTCCGTGGAGTTCCAGTAAGCAATCGAGCCCAGAACGACGAGAATCGCCGGCGGCAGAAGCCCCACAGCTCGAGTGAACTTTTTCTTCCGTTGTTGTCCGGGTTTCTTCTTGGGCGGCATGGCTAGGGGCAAAACCGGCTATCGAGCCGCTGACCGCAGTTATCATCCTGACCTAGTGTTTTCGCTTCAAGTCGAGCTGCGTCTGATTTTTCTCCCGGACTCTGCACGTTTCCTTGTCGGCGATGACGGTTGTGGCTCCGCCGATGATTCTTTCAGGTGACACCACGACGAACTGCCATTCCGTATCAAACTTGCACTCTTTCCCGCTCTCCATTTTGGCAACAAAGAACCCCGCTCCCTTGTACGTATTGATCTCTTCCTGGTTCTTCAAGTTGACTTCGTACTGGAGGAACTTTTGATTCGATCCCGGAACCAGCTTGACCTGAAGATCGGCTCCGTTAAGGCGCAATTCGTATTGCGTCCCTGAATCGGATTCCCAAATACCATTGGGATTGTTTTTCGGAAGTTGTTGAAGAAGCAGACCTGCAATCAAGGGCAGCAGTATCATAGGCGGAACATGATAGCACAGGATTAAATCGGGTCGCGAAAGCGCAAGCGGGATAGCGCGCAGCCTCAAGTTTGGACCGATGATATAGTCCGTCGTTCGCCTATGCGCATTTCATTTGTGATCCCCTACTTCTACCCCGCGATGGGGTATGGTGGAACGCCTCGATTCGCATACGAGCTTGCGAGGGTGCTCGCACGCCGGGGTCATCGAGTAAAGGTGTTAACGACCGATTCGGCGGGGCGGAGCCGAATTCCCTCCGACGTCATTCGAAGTATTCAGAAAAATGGTGTGGGAGGAATCCAGGTTCGCTACTACCGCAACGTCTCGAGCCAATTGGCATACCGGCAACGCTTTTTTTTCCCACCGCGCATGTTTTTCGATATGAGAAGGGAGGTAATGCAAAGTGACGTCCTTCATATTCACGATCTCCGTTCTCTTTTGGCCGTTGCGGCTCATTCGGCCCTTCGCTCGCTGCACAAACCTTACGTACTTTCTCCGCACGGGGGCCTGCAGCATTTAGGGAAAAGAACGGCGAAAACGATGTTTGATCTTTTGTGGGGTTCAGCGATTTTGAAGGAGGCCGCTGCCTTATGTGCCGTTTCGCCTTCCGAGGCACGAGACGCGATACTTCTTGGAGTCGAAAAACAAAAAATCCACAATTTTCCGAGTGCGGTTGACGCCGGTCAGTACAGGAGTCTGCCCGAGCGAGGAAGGTTCGCGTCGAAGTGGAACGTTAACGGCCGCCGGATTATCCTCTATCTAGGCCGGCTGCATTGGATCAAAGGCGTGGATATTCTCATCGAGAGTTTTCGTCTTCTGAGTGACCTGCCGGATGTTCAACTTGTTATCGCCGGTCCCGATGACGGAGCGGAGTCGAGTCTTCGGTCCCTGGTGCACGAGATCGGGTTCGGCGATAGAGTCACGCTCACCGGTTTTCTGAATGATGGCGAGAAAACCGAGGCCATCGTCGACAGTCAGATTGTTGTTGTTCCATCCAGGAGCGAGGGTTTTCCCCTGGCGTTATTGGAATCGCTCGCCTGCGGAAGGCCCGTTATCATGTCATCAGCTTGTGACTTGGGGGATTGGATGCCGAAGCAGCCTGCCTGGTCGACATTTCTCAGCGAAGACGCGGTGGATCTGGCGCGGAGCCTCAGAGCAATGTTGCAGCAGGGCGTGGATGAGCAAAGCCTGATGAACGCACGAAATCTTGTTTTGACCGCCTTTTCCTCAGATACATTGGCTGCCAGGGCCGAAGGTCTCTACGAGTCGGTTATGGCGTCGTACGCTTCAACATAGCAACTCGACTCGGGCCGATTGTGCCCGGCAAACTTTCGTGCTAATTTCGGCCCCGATATCGTCTGTGACGGCACGATTACTTGTGGCACGTGGCTGCGACAGCGATTACAATCGATGAGCTTGACGAAAAGTCGGCGGACCTGCCGCGAGAGCCAAATATATATATGAAAAGCGCTCCCGAACAGCGCAAGCTGGTGACCGTCGTCATACCGGCGCACAAGAACCATTCAGGAACTGGCCCTTCGAGACGACTGGATGGCGCGCAAATAACATCGGTACACGATCCGCGCAATCCGCCCAATCCGGCGCGCTCCTGAGCAGTTGCGAAGTATGGAGCATCGATCCTGGAAGTCCTGGAAGCATAGGCCTTGCAAAATTGAACCATTCATTTGAAAATGCGGGCTCGCGAAGCGGGCAGCAGCCAGCTTGTTGGTTGCGTACTTATAAGCATGTTCACGTATACGAGTAGAGGGCAGGGCAATGCGGCAAGGCGACGCTGGTGAAGACAGTCCTAGAGCCGTGAAAAGATACGATCTGGAGTGGCGACCGGATGAGCATCGATCCAACTGATGAGTCCCACCCGTCAAAGCACCAAGAACAATCGGTTTTGAAGAGATCGTCGTACCTCGACGTAACTTATTCTTCGACCAGAGCACCTCTGACGGAATACCCTCAGCGCCTCGCGTCGTGGCTGTTGAAAAATGCATTCCACACGCCCGGCCGACTACTGGATATGGGCGTTGGGCGCGGCGACCACTTACAGGCTTTTTCGAATCTGGGCTTCGATGTTGCCGGTGTAGATACGTCCCCCAATATAGCTGCCATGTCCGACAAATATGAGGTCCACATTGCAGATTTGGAACACAACCCGTTGCCTTTTCCCAACAACAGCTTTGATTACGTATTCAGCAAATCGGTGATCGAGCATATGCGCTACCCCGATAGGTTAATGTCCAAGGCGCTGGACGTTTTGCGTCCCGGAGGGACGGCAGTTTTGATGACACCGAGTTGGGAATACAATTACTGGGGGCCGTTCTATATCGATCACACGCATGTGACACCATTTACCAGACCTTCGCTCCGCGATGCTCTTACTATCATGGGATTCACTTCAGTAGAAGTGACGTACTTCTATCAATTACCGTTTTTGTGGCGCTATCCCTTTTGCAAACCCCTCGTCTGGGTTTTGGCGGCTTTGCCGATACCATACAGGCCTTATCAAAGCGCGCCCTGGCCCGAAGGCTTTAATAAACTGGTGCGTTTTTCGAAGGAAGTGATGTTGATGGCGATCGCCCGAAAAGCCGAGTGATGGGCGGCGGACAATCAAAGGTGTTTGCGCTTATCCCGGCGCGCGGCGGTTCCAAAGGGGTACCTAAAAAGAATATTAAGCTTCTCGGGGGATACCCGCTCATCGCCTACAGCATTGCGGCAGCGAAATTATGTCCACTGGTGGACCGAATCGTCGTCTCTACCGATTCAGAAGACATAGCGAACATCAGTAAAAAATATGGCGCCGACGTTCCCTTCTTGCGTCCGGCCGAATTGGCGACGGATAGTTCGCCTGACCGTGATTTCATCCTGCATGCGTTGGCCTACTTTGAGCGTCAGGAACGAAACACACCGGAATATATTGTACATTTGCGCCCGACGACGCCGTTGCGTGATCCGGCTCTGATGGCGGAAGCGATCGAATGCATAAGGAATAATTCCGAGGCGACATCACTTCGCTCGGCTCATCCCGCACCGG